>JBDWQX010000178.1:0-21601 GCA_039986395.1 Cyclobacteriaceae bacterium | reverse complement strand
GCAGGAATTTGAATTTCTAAAAGTAAGAAATCCAGCCACTGGAAAAATACCAGAAAACATAAGAAAATTAGAGCTGGAATTTGCTACGAACGCAACCTCCAAAGCTAGAACCGAAGATGCTTCAACCAGTTGGACACATCGTGGGCCTTTCAATGTGGGAGGTAGAACAAGAGCACTTGCAGTGGATGTAAGAGATGAAAATATAATTCTTGCTGGCGGAGTATCTGGAGGACTCTGGAGATCCACTGATCAAGGTACAACTTGGACAAAAGTGTCCACATCAACAGATTTGCTAAGTGTGACCTGTATTGCGCAGGATATCAGAACAGGACAGGAGGATACATGGTACTATGGTACTGGTGAAATAAGTGGAAATTCGGCTAATGGGGATGGCGGAGCTTTTTTCAGAGGTGATGGAATATATAAGTCGACAGATAATGGCTTGACATGTTCAGTGCTTATAAATACTACTGTAGGACCCACTCCTACTTTTATAGGAGATAGCTTTCAGTACAATAATGAAATTGTCGTGAATCCCGCAAATGGAGATGTTCTAGTAGCCAATTACTTCGGGATTCAAATATCTGACGATGGCGGTGATTCATTTACTGAGGTACTTGATAACCCGAACGGAGTGTGGTCCGATATTGTGACAACATCCTCTGGCGTTCTATATGCCGCCCAAGGTGGCATAGGTGTATCGACTTCAACAAATAATGGTGATACGTGGAGCCCTATTACCCTGACGGGCCTAACAATCGCAAGTGGTGATCGAATCGAACTTGCTATCGCGCCTTCAAACGAAAACATATTGTACGTGATCGCTGAGGACAATTCTGTCACCGAAAGCCACACACTTTGGAAATACGATGACGGCACGGATATGTCAACAAACCTAACCGCCAATATTCCAATGCTTGGAGGCTCTGTGGGAGATTTTGACAGTCAAGGTGGATACGATTTACTTATTCAGGTAAAACCAGATGACGAAGACTTTGTCATCATCGGAGGAACCAACCTTTACAGGTCTACAGATGGATTTGCCTCTACAGGTAATACCGACTGGGTTGGTGGCTATTCTACACTGAATAACGTGTCATTGTATACCAATCAACATCCTGATCAGCATGCTTTTGTTTTCTTAACAGGGGACAAGGCACTGAGTGGAAACGATGGCGGTGTGCAAATCACAAATGATATCACAGATATTACTGCCAATGGATCTGGAGAGACGGTTGACTGGATTTGGTTAAACAACGGCTATCTCACTACGCAGGTCTACGCGCTATCTGTTGGTCCAGGTGATCAAATTATGTCTGGTTTTCAAGACAATAGTACTTGGTTGACAACCTCTCCAAGTAGCACTGCTACCTGGTCTGATCAATTCAGCGGAGATGGTGCTTACAACGCATTCAGTGACGATGGCATGGATCGGTATGTGTCAGCCCAACGGGCAGTTATCTATAGGCAGGGGTATTCGAGCGCAGACAGCGAAACGGCCATTTCATTTACTCAAATAGATCCTGATCCATCATTGGGCTGGCCTGATAAAGTCAGTGAATTTCCCCTCTTTATTACACCGTTTTACCTCGATCCTGTCGATGATGATATTCTATATCTCGGTGGAACTGTAGATCTTTTTGTGAATACCAGCGCCAGTACAGCAACTCGAACAGTTGGTTGGAAATCTATTTCGCTTGGGAACACTGGTGATATAACTGAATTTGGATTGACTGAAGCTAATCGAGTATACGTGGGAACTGAGTTCGGAGAACTGTATCGAGTTGATGACCCAGCAACTGTAACACCTACAGTTACCGATGTTAAAGGAACAAATTTCCCTTCAGGTTATATCTCGGGAATTGGTGTCAACCCACTTGACGAAGACGAAGTGATTGTTACATTTTCGAATTACGAGGTCCTCAGTGTTTTCCATACTGATGATGGCGGGACTTCTTGGACAAATGTCAGCGGGACTCTTGAAGAAAACGCTGATGGTTCTGGAAGTGGACCTTCTGTACGAGCGGCTCGTATAGTTGGAGGAGCTCTTGAATATTATGTTGGTACAAGTACTGGTTTGTATTCAACGAAAACACTAAATGGATCGAGTACAACTTGGGTGTTGGAAGGCAGCTCAAACATTGGGAATGTCGTAGTGAATCACATTGTTACAAGAGATGATGGTCAGATTGTGGTAGGGACTCACGGGAATGGACTTTACAGCGCAACTGTGGCTCTGGATCCTGATTTGACAGTGACTAACCTGGATGCACCTGAATCAATGCCATTTACTGGGGCTGTGGATGTTGTAGCAACGGTTACGAATGATGGTGGTATGGCCTCATCCTCATTTGATATTTCCTTGAAAGTCAACGACAATTTGATTGTCACAGATATGGTTGCGAGTTCAATAGCTGCAAAGGAGACCTATCAGCATACATTTTCAGTACAATTTGACTTTAGTGCCTTAGGTACCTACAATGTGGAAATTGAAGTTGATGAGGCTTCGGACCCGAACACCAACAACAATGTACTTCTCATAGATGTAGTCAGCGAAGCGGCACCAACCGAAATCACACTTTCCAACTCGACGGTGCCCGAAGATGAAGACTCGGGAGCCTCTGTTGGAACGTTTAGTAGTACTGACGAAGATGATCTAGGAAGTGATATCCACACGTATACCCTAGTGACTGGTGAGGGAGACACAGATAACGCTAACTTTTCAATTAGCTCCTCCGACCTTTTGACAGCTGCTGTCCTAGACTTTGAGACCAAAACTTCTCATACTATTAGAGTTCAAACGGAAGATGATGATGGTAATACTTTTGCGAAATCTTTTTCTATTACTGTAACGGATGTTCTTGGTTTCGAGAACCTTGACAATGCAGGCATCACCATGTTTCCGAATCCGTTCAAGGATAAATTGAGTCTGGAGATGGTCAATGAGTACCTCGGACTGATTGATATCACGGTTTACAGTCTAGACGGAAAACAAGTACTGCTCGAGCGTAGTTACAACAAGCAAAGCCAACGAACATCTTCCCTATTGGATTTGCGTACGATTCCGCAGGGGAGTTACATTGTCAAATTCGACTTGGGTGGGCGGAAGATTACAACGAAATTAATCAAGGAATAGAATCAATTACGATTGAAAAAAAGCCACCTTCGAGTGGCTTTTTTTATTGACAATTCGGGAGTTAAATTTGCGCCATCTATGAAACTTCCCCCACGCAAAAAGGCCGTTCTACTTCTTCAAGACGGCACCACTTTTACTGGCAACTCGATTGGAAAGCTCGGCACTTCTGGCGGAGAAATCTGCTTTAATACAGGAATGACTGGTTATCAGGAAATTTATACCGATCCTTCTTATTTTGGTCAGATCATCGTCAATACCACCTCGCACATTGGAAACTACGGTGCTCTCGACAGTGAGAAGGAAAACGATAATACAAGTATCAAGGGACTAGTTGTAAACGATTTTTCGGACGTTTTCAGCCGGACCAAAGCCACCGAGAGCCTTCAAGAGTTTTTAGAAAAGAATAATACAGTCGGAATTTCGGGACTGGATACACGAAGCCTAGTCAGACACATTCGTACCAAGGGAGCAATGAATGCCATTATATCATCAGAAGTTGAAGGTGATGATCTCCTCAAGAAACTTGGTGATGTGCCGAACATGGACGCACTTGAGCTCGCAACCAAGGTTACAACCAAGCAACCATACGAGGTAGGATCTTCAAACTCGGGCTACAAAATAGCTGTTCTGGATATTGGCGTGAAAAGATCCATTCTAAAGAATTTTGAGCAAAGAGATTGCCATTGTAGGGTTTTTCCGGCGGAGACTAGTTTTTCCGAAATGAAGGCGTGGAATCCCGATGGATTCTTCATCTCCAATGGCCCGGGAGACCCAGCGGTTATGGACTATGCTATCGACACCACGAAGCAAATTCTTTCCGAAAATTCTCCGTTATTTGGCATTTGTCTTGGTAGCCAGGTAATGGCAAAAGCTGTTGGAGTGGGCACATATAAAATGCATCATGGCCATAGAGGACTGAACCATCCAGTAAAAAACCTAGCTACAGGTTTGAGTGAGATTACCTCTCAGAATCATGGATTTGCGGTAGATATGGATTCACTCAAGAAATCGAAGGAAGCTGAACTAACCCACATTGATTTGAATGACAATACAGTTGAGGGCTTACGCATAAATGGTAAGCCTGCTTTTTCCGTCCAGTATCACCCCGAGTCATCGCCTGGACCACATGATTCAACCTACCTATTTGATGACTTTATCAAACTAATCAAAGAGAATAAAAAATGAGTGTTATTGAAAGCGTGTTCGCAAGACAGATTATGGATTCCAGGGGTAATCCTACTGTTGAAGTGGAGGTAATCACCGAAAACGGATACATGGGAAGGGCTGCTGTTCCTTCTGGAGCTTCCACAGGTGAGCACGAAGCGGTTGAGTTGCGCGATGGCGACAAGTCAAAATTTATGGGCAAGGGCGTTCTAAAAGCAGTCGATAACGTCAATGAAATCATCGCCCCTGAAATTGAGGGATTCATAACATTTGAGCAAGCATTTATTGACAAAGTGATGATAGAATTGGATGGAACACCTAACAAATCCAATCTGGGAGCCAACGCAATCCTCGGTGTGTCGCTTGCAGTTGCGAGAGCGGCAGCTGCGGAGTCTCAACTACCCTTGTACAGATACATTGGCGGCGCAAATGCAAAGGTTCTCCCTGTTCCAATGATGAACATTATCAATGGTGGCTCGCACTCAGATGCACCCATCGCATTTCAGGAGTTTATGATTCGCCCAATAGGTGCCCCAACGTTTTCCGAAGCATTGCGGATGGGAAGTGAGATTTTTCACCACCTGAAAGCTATTATACATACCAAAGGATTGAGCACAGCGGTAGGTGACGAAGGTGGTTTTGCTCCAAATTTTAGTGGCGGTACTGAGGAGGCTCTAGAAAGCATTTTAAAGGCTATTAAGAAAGCGGGTTACAAACCAGGAGAAGAAGTAACAATTGCCTTGGACTGCGCCTCGTCGGAGTTCTTTGTTGATGGAAAATATGATTATACCAAATTCGAAGGAGCAAACGGAGCTAAAAAATCAAGTGAAGATCAAGCTGAGTATTTAGCCAAGTTGGTGAATGATTATCCGATTGACAGTATTGAAGATGGATGTGATGAAAACGACTGGGAAGGCTGGAATCTACTGACCGAAAAGATTGGCGATCAGTGTCAGTTGGTCGGTGATGACCTGCTTGTTACGAACGTAAAGTTCTTAGAGCGTGCAATCAAAGAAAATGCGGCGAATTCGATTCTAATAAAAGTGAACCAAATTGGTACACTAACTGAAACATTAGACGCAATCGAAATGGCACATAAGGCGGGTTGGACTGCTGTCGTTTCGCACAGATCCGGGGAAACAGAAGACTCAACGATTGCTGATATCTCTGTCGCAACCAATGCAGGGCAGATTAAGACTGGCTCTATGAGTAGATCCGATCGAATGGCAAAGTATAATCAACTTTTGAGGATCGAAGAGGAACTAGGGGAGGTGGCTGTGTACCCTTCAAAGTAAGAAATATTCACTTTAGCGGAATTAAGAACAGCTGCGGATAAAAATTCACCACCTTCTCGATATCTCCTTTGAAATTTTTTCGTAAGACCGTCTTTATCTCAATTTTTAGCTGATCTCCCGCTTTAGCCTTGCGTATAAGACTGGAAATATTGGTGTTGCCTTTACCCTTCATTTTAGATTTTGGAATGCCATTACTGAGAAGCGAGATTTCCCAGTCTTGAACGCGGTAGTTTGCATCTGCAGGAAGTAGTCGCTGGAATTCAGCGTCCGAATGAACACTTAGCGCTAGTGCTGACGTTCCTTTTGAGATGCCTTGAGTTAAATCGATTTGTTTGCCATTGGCAAATGGGCGCACCGAAGGCGCGGGAATTCGCCGGACTGGAAAGGATTTTTTCCCAAGCATTGCCTTTTGATTGTATACGTCAATGTCTACTTGTCTGGAGGTTGGCAAAACGGTGATTTTCCCAGGCTCATTCCCATACTTAAAACTTCCACCACTCACGTTGAAGGTTGGCCTGTAATCATTGCCGAGCACCGGCACCTGGATGTTGAGCTGATTTCCACAATTCAGAAACAAGGAGTTTACTGCCTGTGACGATACCTCAATATATGGTTTGATAATGCGGTAAGAGTCTGACGTGGTAATTACTTGGCCTTCACCGTATAGCTCAATTTCAGCATTGTAATTCAATGTTCGCACCAGCTGGTTGATTTCTCCTGTACTTTCTTCGTAGACGGCGACACCATTTTTCAATTCAATCTCACGCTCATTCACAGAAACTCTTTTCACATAAGATTTGTCCAGCCGAGCAGCCAACACCACTTCGGATCTAAACGTACCTCCTTTTCCTATTTCTCTTGATGTTGGTAATACCGTAAGAAAGATACTATCCGTCATCAGTCCACAACTTTCTAATCTTGATATGGCCGAATCCAGAGAATGGATAAGACTGATTTCATTTTCACGCAGGATGGATCGCTCACCCATTATTTGTTCAATATTTTTTCTCATTCCAGCTGGCGGCAACCAAGGTCTGGAATCCAAAAATGGTATGAGCTCAGCGTGTTGCTGCGTGTTTTGATGGGCTGGAGACTGGATTGCCGAATAGAGTGCCTGGAAACCATTTGCAATCAAATAAAGCAAAAGAGCATAGGAGAGCAGATTACCGTACGACTTGAAATTGCTAGAGAGCTTGTAGTCAGAAAGCAGTACAATGGTGAGGATGGATAACAAAATGACAGCGACAAAGCAGAAACCAATCAGACCTTCATCCGAACGCAGTGACCCGATCATCAAACTAAAAATGGAGTAGAAAGTGCTAGTCAAAGCCCAGATAGAAAGCCCAGCCAAAAAAAGATTACGAATGGACTTGACGTCAAAGGCGGTGTTTGGTAGTGTCATTGTAGATGGTTGGTTAGTGCCTATTAAATTTAATCATTGCGACAGAATATCTTTGGTATCGAGGGTTACAATTGCTTTAAGCTCATTCTGAAATTAAATTGGTGCGGGAGAAAACTTACTTTGAGAATCTTGATGGCTTACGGGCGATAGCTGCGATTGCGGTAATGTTGTATCATATCACAAGTTATTTACCATTTCCAGACACCCAATCAGGAGACAATTGGAGATACTACCTCGGATTCAATGGCTGGGGAGGTTACTTTGGTGTTGTTTTCTTCTTCATACTTAGTGGGTTCTTAATTACCTACTTGTTGCTTGAGGAGCGTAAAAACAACGGTGCAATTCGCCTGGGAGCTTTTTATATGCGACGATTGCTACGCATTTGGCCCTTGTACTATTTGTCTTTGCTTGTTGGCTTCTATTTCTATCCACTGTTTGATCAGACACATGTTGAAACAGCTAACCTTTTGTACTACGTTTTTTTTGCATCAAATTTTGATCAGATTTGGAATGGAACAGCAACCCTTGGTATTTTGGGTGTTCAGTGGAGTGTTGCAGTTGAGGAACAGTTTTACCTGTTATGGCCTCTGCTTTTTTTAATTAAAAAAAGCTGGGTTCAATTTGGTCTATTAGTCTTTATAACCATACTTTCAGAAATTTTCTTTCTAAATCAATCAGAATGGGAGGTAGGTTACTTTCATTTTTTTGCAGCCATTCGATTTCTGAGCTTCGGTGCTATCGTAGGATACCTCGCATTTCATAAACTTCATTGGATTAGTTGGGTATTTGAAAGACTTACAAAACCCGGTATTCTTATGATCTATGCTTTGGGTCTATTGGTTTTGTTTATCAAAAAGACCTTGATAACGCTCAATTTCATTTCCTATTTCATAGTCGAAATAGCGCCCTTTTTATTCTTTTCTTTCGTTATTTTGGAACAGTGTTACTCAAAGAAATCTATCATTAAAGTGGGTAGATTAAAATTACTAGGATGGGTTGGAAAGAGAAGTTATGGCGTTTATTTGATACATATGATGTCTCTTTATTTTGTTGTTAGGAGTATGGAATGGTTTGGGTTTTATGACATTTTTCTGGCGGCAACTGGGACGATTGTACTTACGCTCCTCGGCAGTCACCTTAGTTTCGTTTATTTTGAAAGTTACTTCCTCAAATTGAAAACGAGGTTCAGGACCTGAACTAGCTGGGAGAGTAAATTTTCCATGCTCGTACAGGATTTCGATGAGCAATGTCACTACAATGCCAGAGTCATAGCAGTTTAGCAAATAAATAAACACTATCGTATACTATCTCCTATCTTTGCCTCGTATCCTAACCTGTACATCAACCGACAATCTTTAGCGGTAAATCATTTGCATAAGAGAAAATTTTTGAAATAATGGAATATACAATTCATGGTATTCAGCACTTAGGTGTGGCCGTCCCGGAACATGCAGCCGCTTGGAAGTGGTACAGGAAGTTCTTCGGTATAGATGTTCCTTTCTTTAATGATGAGGCAAATGCTGATCTAATGACCATTTACACTGGGGGGGAAGTTATCTCGAAAAGAGCTGCCATGGTATTAAATCTGAAGGGCGGAGCAGCGATGGAGATCATCTGTCCAAGTACTTTCAAAGCACGTCATGCCGATGTGCAACATCAGTTAGGTGATCTTGGTATGTACATTGGTTGGGTAAAGGCACCTGATGTACAAAAGGCATATGACTTTTTTAAAGAAAACGATCTTGAAATAATTTCGGACATCGTCAAACTTCCAAACGGGTGGGATACTTTCTATCTAAAAGATCTGAATGGATTGATCTTTCAAGTTATTCCTGCCAATGAGTGGTATACCAAGCACCCAACCGTAACAGGTGGTACAGCTGGATGTACTATCGGCGTTTCTGATATCGAAAAGGCCATTTCTTTTTACAAGCTGCTTGGTTATGACGAAGTGATCTATGATAACTCTGGGGAGTTTAACGATTGGGCCACTCTGAATGGAGGAAAAGGCCAGTATCGTCGAGTGCTTCTTGGTCAGCAAAATCAATCAGAAGGCGGATTTGCACAACTCATAGGCAAGACTTATGTTGAATTAGTTCAAGACATCTCCGATCGTGTTCCAGTGAAGATCTTTGCTGATCGATTCTGGGGCGATATTGGGTTTGCTCACCTCGGTTTTGATGTGAGAAATATGGAAGCCATTGGTAAGGTTTTGGAGGACGCGGGGTACGGGTTTACATGTGATACTAAAAATGTCCTTAGCATGGGTGATAATACCAAAGTGCATTGTACGTACATTGAAGATCCAGACGGGACGTTAATAGAATTGATAGAGGTTTACAAAATACCAATCATTGAAAAGCTGGGAATCAACCTAAACGTTGAAAAGCGAAAGCATTCACTACCACATCCACCACTTATGATTAAAGCGTTGCGATTTGTCAGAGTAAAAGACTAGCTGAAAAAAAAGCTATTTCGACAATACATTTCGGTATGAGCGATGCTTAGTTACCACCAAAAACCAGATCGGTACTGGTGTAGCTGCTTCCGAAGTTTTCAGAAAGTGTTACCACTTGATCCAACGCATCCTTGAACTGTGGTACAGTTAGCTCTTCCATCGGGTGCGTAAAAACTGACCAAACAACCGAATTGTAGGTTGCATACTTAGCATCTAATGCACGATCAAAATTTGCTTCCAGCATTGCTTTTTGGTGTATTTCTTTTAGTTCAGTTTCCTCTACGATGGGACTCATTATTCTCATTCGATTAGCTCCCACATCTGTAACGATCATCACTGGGCGCTGCCTCATCATGAACTGCCAATTACCCATTTGTCCTTGTACATCTTCAATGTCTTCGTGAAGAATTTTCCAAATTTTGACATTCGTCATTTTCATCTCTTCCTGCCCTTGAGCAAGTGTGCAGTAGAGCAGTAGTAGAAGAGCAATGGAGTACTTCATAGCTAGATTGTTGTAGCAAATGGAAATTAGACTAAACTTCCATTAGTTCAAACTCCGATGTAGCTTTATAGCGACATATGGACAATTTAAATCCATGTAAAATTTGTTTTTGGTTCATACCACTTTTGGTTGCTTGCTCGGGTAATACACCCAAGACGACTGAGGACGACAGATGGTGGACTGAGCAAGAACGGCTGTGGATCTTAGGCGAACTCAATAGAACTACAGGAGAGCTTCAAAATGAAATTGAGAGACTCTCGCAGGCACAATGGTATTTCCGTGAAGAAGAAAGTCGATGGAACATTGGCGAGATCGTTGAACATTTGGAAATGCAAAACCAACTCCACTACAGGGAAATTGCTGTGATCGCGAATAGTCCTCAATATTTGGAGTACAGAACAATCACCAAGGGGCAAGATGGATACTTCACAAAGTATGCTACAGATTCTATTAAAGGACAGGCAAATTGGTTTTTGCAGCCCAAAGACAAATTTTTATCAAAGGAAGCTGCTGAAGAAGCATTCTACACCGCAAGAGGAAAACTGACTGAATATGTGGAAAAGACGAAGGCTGATCTACGAAAACAATTCACCTTCAGAGCACCGATGTATGAGATGGAGATTTCTGAAGT
The DNA here is from genome assembly GCA_039986395.1 of Cyclobacteriaceae bacterium. GTDB lineage: Bacteria > Bacteroidota > Bacteroidia > Cytophagales > Cyclobacteriaceae > Ekhidna. Next base: position 11,013 of record JBDWQX010000178.1, on the reverse strand, counting down.
GAAGATTGGTGAGGTTCGAGACCTACATCAATTGCTTTTGACAGGGATTGCACACACTGATAGGCATTTGATCCAGATAAGAAATATTAAAAAACACAAAGGTTTCCCTACCAACTAATCAATTTTATGAAAGTAAAACTGCTCCCTCTTCTCACATTGCTGACGGCTTGTAGCACCACACCGAAGCAAATTGATGTCGAATCTCTGAAAGCAGAAATAATGCAGGCTGAAAAAGCCTTCAATGATATGGCAGCAGAGCAAGGAGTTGCCGCCGCATTCGCAGCTTTTGCTGCAGAGGACGGAGTGATTAAAAGAGGAGGAAAATTAATAATGGGCAACAAATCTATTGCCGAATGGTATCTGGAAAATAGCAGCCCAGAAGAGAAACTGACCTGGAAACCAGATTTTGTTGATGTAAGTAGTTCAGGTGATTTGGCATACACCTATGGCGGTTTTGAATTTAGTTATCCAGATTCTACAGGAACAATGCAAACAAGCACTGGATATTTTCATTCAGTGTGGAAACGGCAGGCAGATGGTAGCTGGAAATTTGTCTGGGATTGATGTAAGTTTTTTGACTACTGCGACACAAATAAGTAGTATGAAATCAGTATATCTCTTTGTTGCTAAAAACCTACAATCATGACGAAATCAATTTCCTGGAACAGCCATTTAATTACGTTTGGATTACCTGTTTCAATCATTTTCATTGTAACATTTTTGGCAAACTCTAGGTTTGTTGCAGAGTTCACGCCAGAAATAGCCACTGCACTTACTTTCGATTTAGTCATCACAGTACCCATAGTTTATTTTCTGATGATTAGAAAGAAAACGATTCCGAAAATTACGATCGTCCCATTCTTCATTGCAGGTGTGATTATTTCAAGCATTGTTCTCCCTTCAGATAATCGAGAATTTCTCAACGTTGTCAAGCAATGGTTTCTACCGGCTGTCGAACTAACTGTCTTGACCGTTATCTTTTTAAAGGTTCGAAGAACGATTGTTGCCTACAAAAAGGAGCAGAGGCATGATCATGATTTTTTCACAACGCTTAAGAGTGCTACCAAAGCCGTTTTGCCAGCGAACGTCCATTACATTTTCGCAACAGAAATTGCAGTTTTTTACTACAGTCTATTTGCATGGAAAAAAAGGAAATTTGCTAGTAATGAATTCACTTATCATAAGGGCAACGGTGTTCCTGCTGTCTTGGCAGTGTTTATTTTTCTTATTCTGATTGAGACTTTTGCGGTGCATTTACTTCTTCAAGAATGGAGTTCAATTGCTGCTTGGATACTGACCATACTAAGTATTTACACTGGATTCCAGGTCTTGGCGATACTGAAATCAATAAGTAGGAGACCAATATCGGTAGAGGAGAGCTCGCTGAGCCTTAAGTATGGAATTGTAAGTGAGACTGTAATCCCACTTGACCAAATAAAGTCCGTCGAAGTATCAAGCAAATCTCTGGAGTTTAGTGGCACGATCCGACACCTCTCACCATTGAAGGAAATCGATAGTCATAACGTGATAATAGAACTGAAAAATCAGGTGAAGATGATTGGTTTTTATGGTATAAAGAGACAAGTAGCAACTCTTGCATTTCATGTAGATGAAAAGGAGAAGTTTTTTGATCTTTTGCAATCGAAGTTAGGATAGATTTACAGACTACTTTTTAACGCTTAGAGTGCATGCATATCGACGTCCATACCATACCAAAACCTTTGGATTCGCACATCGAATCCATATTTCATATTAAAGATTTTGTTCCTGATCATTCGATTGAGCGTGTAGTCCCAACAGGGCACGTCTACATCATTTTTGAGCTGGACGGAATGATCAGAAATACTTTTGACAATGAGACTTTGAAGTCAAACGGAACTTTTGCAAAGGTCTGGGTTTCTGGAACACATAGAAATTATATGTCTATTTCTGCACATCCTCAATCCGAAATGTTTGTCATCCAGTTCAAACCTTATGGGGCATATCCCTTCGTCCATACATCGGTTGATATGCTGAATGAAAAGGTACTTCCAGGTGTAGAAGTATTCGGTGATGAAATTCTTGACTTGAGGGAGCGAATATTGGAAAAACCCAATTCCCTGGAGAAATTTCACGTTGCAGAGGATTGGTTGAAGAAACGTTTTAAAGCGGATCTTGTGCCCCCGAAAGAATTGCAATCATTTTATCATCAAATTCAAAATGAACCAAGCACTACTTTTCTCGAAGCATCTGAGGAGTACCCGAATTCTCAAAAACATCTGATCGATCAATTCAAAAAATATGTTGGACTTCCTCCCAAGTATTCTCAGCGAATTTTAAGATTTAATGAAATTCTTCAGAAAATCAAGCGTGAGGAGAAAATTTCCTGGGCACAGATTGCTTACGAATGTGGTTTCACTGATCAATCATACTTCATAAAGGAGTTTAAACACTTTTCTGGTTTCAATCCTCAAGAGTTTATCAAACAGGACTTTGAGCAGGATGAGAATTTCTTCCCGCTTGATAGGGAAGGTTAATTTTTTACTATCTCAGAAATTTGCGTAGAGCTAAACTTGCATCCATAACAAATATAAATATGGATTTAACTACAGCATTCACAAACATTAACTGGCTCTCAGTCTTGGTGGCCGCAATTTCATCTTTCCTTGTCGGTGGCATCTGGTACGGACCACTATTTGGAAAAGCATGGATGACGGCTTTCAATTTCACTGAGGAGGATTTAAAAAGGCGTAGTGTGCCGAAAACGTTCGGCTTGTCACTACTTCTTGCTTTTGTGGCGTCTTTGATTCTTGAGATGTTTATTGGTCCAGAAGCAGATGCGATATTTGGGACGATGGCTGGCTTTTTTGCAGGAGTCGGATGGGTAGCCACCTTTCTCGGCATTCTATACTTGTTCGAAATGCAGTCATTTAAAGTGTTTTTGATAAATGCTGGTTATTGCGTGGTTTCATTGACGCTAATGGGGGTAATTTTAGGTAGCTGGTAAATAGAAAAATATGGAAAAGGGATTATTAGAAAAGACAGGTAAATCGTTGGAGCATTGGATAGATGTGGTTCGGAAGACAGGTTTGGAGAAACACAAAGCGATAATGGACTACCTGAAGGCCGAGCATGGATTCTCCCATGGGTTTGCAAATTTTGTAGCACACAAATCTAAAAAATCTGATGCGGCATCAAACGATGGAGACGAGCTGTTGTCAAACCAATATAAGGGAAAGGATGAGCTAAAACCCATATTCGATTTGCTCGTTGCTGAGATCGAAAAATTTGGGAGTGATGTCATCAAAACACCGAAGAAGGACAGTTTGAGTTTGATCAGGAAGCGGCAATTTGCTTTGATTAAGCCAGCCACCAAGACCCGCATTGACTTAGGCTTGAAACTAAAGGGAAAAACTACTACCGATCGACTTGGTGATTCTGGACCCTTCGGAGCTATGTGCACACACAGAGTTCAGTTGACGGAGGTCAATCAGGTGGATCAAGAGCTGATCGGATGGCTTCAGGAAGCCTATGACATGTCCGTGTAAGTTGGATCACTAAGGTTTCACTCATTTCTCAAACTATTCACGGGATTAGTCAAGGCTGATTTCACAGTCTGAATACTGATTGTGCTTATGACAATCAAGACAGCTAACATACCAGAGGTGACAAAGGGCCAGACAGTTATATCAATTTGATAGGCAAAATACTCTAGCCAATAATTGGCTAGAACGTAGGCAAGTGGGCAGGCGATAAGCACCGCTATTACTACCAATTTGACATAAGAAGATGAAAGAAGTATGAGGAGATTCGATACCGAGGCTCCCATCACCTTTCGAATGCTGATTTCTTTTTTTCTGCGTTCCGTCGTAGAAGAAATCAGACCAAGAAGTCCAATGCAGGCGATAAGAACTGATAAAATTGTAAATACTATTGAGATGCTGCTCATCGTGTTTTCATCTTCATATTGATCATTTATTAGATCTTTAAGAAATAAATATTCAAACGTCCGATCTGGAGCAAATTCAGCCCATTGGTTTTCAATGTGGCTCAATGCTGCTTCGATGTTTGCTGTATTGACACGAATGGCTATATATCGGGCTGAAAAATATAAGCTTTCCATGGTATTCCAAACCCTTTCAAGCACAAAGGGACCAATAGGTCTATGAAGGGAAGTAAAATGAAAATCTTTCGTAACGCCTATGATTGCTTTGCCGCTAAACGACTTTCCAATAGCCTCCGAAGGGGAGTCCCATTCGAGCAACTTCAACAACGTTTCATTGATTACGACCGCATCTGTTGGGTCGGTTTCGAAAGTAGATTGGAAACCTCTCCCAGCTGCCAACTCCAATCCAAGAGTGTTTGCAAAATCATCGTGAACAACCAGTCTTGGGAACTGAAATTCGGAAGAAGCTCCTTTTACTTTGTAGCCTCCCGTTTGGTGCCGTATTCCAGGGATATCCTCAGCCGTCGAAAGCGCTAGCACAGCGGGATGGTCCAGAGATTTAGCCTTGAAGGCAGCATAGCTTGAAAGTATTGGAGATCTTGAAGTGGGTAGGAGAACTACTTGATCTGATTCGAATCCAAGTTTCTTGTTTCTGAGGAAATCAAGTTGCTGGATAGAAATGATTGTTCCAGCGATCAAGGTGATCGAGAGACAGAATTGAGCCAGCACAAGGATTTTTCGTATAAGCGATCCCTTAAAATTTTCCACGAACCGTGTGCCTCTAATGGCCACCACCGGCTTGAAGCGAGACATGATGAGAGCTGGATATGTGCCAGAGATTAGCCCAATGCTCAATGCTAGACCAATCAGGGCCACTAGCGGTATAGGGGCGACCAGCACGCTGATTGAAAGGGACTTGCCAGAGAATTCGTTGAGCACAGGAATCATAACAGCCAGTAGTGGGACAGCTACTAAAAGTGCCAGGAATGCTACCAGAATTGATTCGCCTAGGAATTGTCTAATTAACTGGGACCTATAACCACCCAGTACTTTTCTCATTCCAATTTCTCTAGCTCTCTTGGTGGATCTAGACGTGGTAAGGTTGATAAAGTTAAAGCAGGAAATGAGCAAAATGGAAAATGCAATGGATGAAAACACATAGATATAGGCCGCATCTCCGTTTGCTGACATCTCGTAGTCCAACTTGCTGTGAAGATGGATGTCTACAATTGGTTGCAGGTAAAGTTTTACACGGTCTTTTCTCGATTCAGGAAAGTGCCGCTGTACAAAACCAGACAGCTGAGCCTCTAGTTGCTCTTTTGAAATAGAGGGCTTGGTTTTTACATAGGTCCACGCAGGATTCCAAATCCAGTGGGTTCTGAGCCTTTCCGATAGAACTTCAGGATTGTCCAATGTTGAAAAAGATATGAGAAAATCAAAGTTGAGATGCGAATTTGTTGGGACCACTCCAAGCACACCAGTGACCACCATACTGTGCTTATCTTCAAAGATCAGCACCTTCCCAATTGCTTCTTCATCTGGAAAGTATTTTTTTGCCATTTTGGAGCTTAGAACAATCTGATTTGGAGCTAACAAAGCAGTTTCAGGGTTTCCTTGAGCGAGAGGGAAGTTGAATGTGTCGAAAAACACTCCGTCGACAAAGTAGATTGATCCCTCATTGAATTGTTTTACAATCCCATTACTGGAGGTCCGAGCAAGAGCCAGAGTTGGTGCTTGAAAATTGAAGAATCTAACCACTGATTCTATTTGTTCTGGAAAATCATTGTGTAGAACTTCACCAAGCGGAATTGGAGCACTCGCAGATTCTTCTCCGATCCCGTCGACTTTTCTAAAGTCTAGAACTCTGTAAATATTTTCGTAGTCTGAATGGAATTTGTCAAATGATCGTTCGTCGTTCACGTACATCATTATGGCAAGGAAACAAGCAATTCCGATCGCGAGCCCTGATAGATTCAGGAAGCTGTAGCCTGCTTGTCGTTGAAAACTTCGAAGAGCCATTTTCCAATTGGAGCGTAAAAGGACCAATCCAAAGAGTAGGGAATGCTGAACAAATGAGGGAAAGGAAAGTAACAGCTGTTTCCAGAACCAGAAGTTCGCGCGGAATTGTCCTTTTGATTGAAATTCTTCATGATACAGCTCTGAAAAATCTCCCTCTAGCAAATCCCTTTTATGACTTGGAGCAATGATTCTAAGAATCCAAAGAGCAAATTTGGGGATTTGATGCTGTTGTTGATCTTTCATGTTAGTTTAAGTTTCTCTAGTAGACTTATTGGAAGATTCCACATTTTCTCTTCCATTTTCCGAATGGTTTTGAGCTGTTCCAGACCTAATGCGGTTATTTCGAATCGCCTTCTTGGCCTTCCAAGCCTGTCATTGCCAGATTCCACCTCTAGCTGACTCAGCAACTTCCTATTTACAAGGCGATCAAGTGGAACGTAGATGCCGCCCACAGAATAGAGCTTTCCAGTTAATAGTCTGACCTCTTCCCTGATCTGCATTCCGTAGGCGTCATCCCCAAGTTTGCACACCATCAATAAGAGTATTTCTTCAGTTCTTGAAAGGGTAGTCATGGATGATAATACGGGTATGAAAATTAATTGTTCTATTTTATAGAAAAAGTATTTCAGAACAATTTTGTGAAAAAGTCTTAAAAGACTCTAGGTTGATCCGTTTTGGAAAGCTGAATGACTATTTGCAAAATATGGGACATTCTAATCCATTTGGTTGCTCCGATGGATGAAATTTTTTCCTTCAATCCCAATCGTTTTCCACAAATTTGCTCAACTACTAGTAGGCTATGGAAAACTTTACGTTGCTGACAGCAGGGCTGGTCCTTGCTGGTGCTCTCATTTTATTGCTAGCAATTTTCCGTACGCGGAAGATTTTCAAATTTCTAAGCCTAAAGAAAACTCGAAATAGTTGGAAGAATCTGTATCTGCTAATGGCGTTTTTCTTTGTTGCGTATCTGGTCGTCATTTTTATTGTATTCCTAGGGTATCAAAACATCCTACCTCTGCTCACAGGTGTTGTTTTCTTTTTTGGGGCAGTTTTCGTGCTGATTGTGGTTACTACAGGGTCAAACACATTGAAAAATTTACAAGAGGTCAACGAGGGGCTTGAGGAGAAAATCCATGAGATGAGGATTCAGAATCAGGAACTACAGCAGTTTAACTATGCAACCTCGCATGATCTGCAAGAACCGATGAATACAGTTATCGGTTGTGTGAGCATGCTTCAACAGGACTATGGAGACAAAATGGACGACAAGGCCAATCGATTCATGACGTACTCCATTCAAGCCGCTGATCGAATGAAGGAGCTAATCCTGGGATTGTCTGATTTTCTAAAAATTGGACGTGATCAGTATCGGGATGTGACAGATCTAGATAATCTTGCAAATATTGTCATTCAGGAATTGCATGTCTCCATTGAGTCGTCCGAGGCAAAAATCAAAGTAGAGAACTTGCCAACACTTAATGTAAATGCAAAAGATATGAAGCGGGTCTTTCAGAACTTGATCAGCAATGCACTGAAATACAGAAAGCCTGAGGAGACACCCGAGATTAAAATTTCTGCAAAACGTCAGGACGAAAAAGTGTGGCTATTTACTGTGAAAGATAATGGCATTGGTATTGGCGAAAATAGCTTTGAGAAGGTATTTCAAATCTTTGCACAGCTACACCATCGTGACAAGTACGAAGGCATGGGCATTGGCCTTTCGATCTGCAAAAAGGTAGTAGAACTTCATGGAGGAAAGATTTGGCCTGAATCTGAAGTAGGAGTTGGAACCACTTTCTTTTTTACTTTGAAGAGCTGAAGATCTACAATTGGTTGAGATTTGTGCTAGTATGATGTAAAAATTGGACGAAAACTTTCTATGATGCTAATTGCAATGGCTTGGATACAGAGCTTAATTTTTGCGCTCTTGTCGCTCATCCACTTGAATTGGGGATTTGGCGGAGATTGGGGGTTTGATAAATCACTACCAACCACTGCAGAAGGTAAGCGCGTTCTAAACCCGAAAAGTCGCGACAGTATGATTGTTGGTGTTGGATTATTTTTCTTTTCAATGTTTTACATGATCAAAGCGGAGATTATTTTTATTGATCTGCCACCACTGGTGGTATCCACAGTGGGGTGGCTGATCCCTATCGTTTTTCTACTACGGGCCATGGGAGATTTCAAGTACATCGGCTTTTTTAAGAAATTGACGAGTACAGATTTTGCTTCTCGTGACACTCGACTTTATTCTCCGCTATGTCTGTTTATAGGAGTGAACGGAGTTTTGATAGCATTACATGTGTTTTCTAGCTAGTCTAATTCGGCCTTAGCAAATAATTCCAGCATAGACTCCTCCGTCGGCGGATTCAATAAATTGGTATTGGTAAAGCTTTCACGACTGGGATACGCGGATTCCAGAATAAGGTCTGCAGCATTTTGAAGATTGTATGATGTTTGCTTCATTTCAATTTCCTTTCCAAGGAGCAACCAATGTGCGCCTGTTTTGCCAAATGGCATTCCGACACTTCCTGCGTTAAGAACTCTAATTGTGCCAACTTTCCTGTCGAACTGCATATGTGTGTGACCACAAATAACCATGTCGGCTTCCAAATTTTTAAAAATTGGTATGAGCTTCTCCTCACTGGTTTCACGCGTGAAAATTTCATTTTCGTTTCTAGGAGTGGCGTGACAAAACAGTATTTTTCCGAAACCCTCAAGATGCAAACTATTTGTCAAAGGCCAAGATTCCATGAAATCATGATGATCCTTTGACATCTGCTCAGCAGTCCATTGTATATCCTTTATTACGGATTCAGGAAGTGGCGGAAGTGGTTTCGAATTGATTTGATCCAGGACTGACACTTCGCAATTTCCTTTGATATAGTGGATTGGAACTTGCAATGCCATAAGTAATTCTAAACACTCTCTGGACATTGGGCCTACAATGACATCTCCACCTACTACTATTTGATCGACAGGATGATTCTGAATCTCGAGCATAACTGCTTCTAGTGCTGGAAGATTACCATGGATATCGTACAAGACTGCTACAGACATACATCTAAAGTATTTATTTCGCTGACCTCCCTGCTCGGAATCCGTAGGCAATGGATCGTGGACCGCCCGACCAGGCACCATAGTATCGATACCCGATAGGCGAGTGTGGATTAAAATCAGAATACCCAGTTCCTATATCGTAGTAGCCACCACCTCGGTAACCAAAGCCACCGACTTCATCGTCGCTTGTGGGCCAGTCAACGTTGGTTGCACTTCCAAATTCAAGCTTTCCATCACCGTGAGTTCCCTTGAATGCTCTACCAACGGGATTCCCGACGGTGATTACTTTCTCCCAAACACTGCCACTCAAATCCATTACCCAATAGTACGAAGCACCAAAGACAGGCCTGGTTTCATCTGTTAGTTGACTCTCACTGAAACCGTTTGAAAGTGTAATTTCGGCGTCAGGGTTTACGTATCGCTCCAGTCGATCGTAATTGTTTGTTCCCCAGGCAAATTCAGCTGGTAAAGGTTTAGATGGTCCTCGTGCTGCTTTTTCATACTCAAGTTCAGTAATAGGTCGAAGAGCAGCCCAATCTGTAAATGCAAGACCATCAGTGAAGCTGACAAAGTTCATAGGTCGATCTGGCGATTCAGCCATATATTCTCCTTTTTCTAACCGGATACCTCCACGTTTTTTGTAGTAGTCTATTCCGCCGATTGGAGATCTATTATAGGTCCATCTAGCTGGAAGAGAATTTAGGAAAGCAGCATATTGTCCTTGAGTTAACTCGTATTTCATGACATGGAAGGCATCGAACCCTTTGGGAAAATCAGCTGGAATTGGACCTTTTTGGTCACCGTTGTACAAATCTCTTTCACTCCAATAGTACAGCGCATTGTTTTCCGGAGCGACGGTTATTTCACTTTCATCGGAAATAATAAAGGTCCCTTTGTAGTCACCATTTCCATCACTTTGATAAAGCGCTGCTCGTTGGATTGCATCCTGATCAGGGCTTCCGACGGAAAATGACCCTTCCGGTATGTAGACCATCTCCAAACCATGCACCTTCATTCCAGTCAATCGGTTCCTACTAATCTGCTGGTTTGTAGTATCCAGGAGTATTTGAAGTTTAAAATTGACATCTCCTCTATAAGCTTCTGATGAGTAGATGAAAAAACCCAAACTATCCTCAGATACTTCGATCGTTGGAGAAACACCTTTTCTTGTCTGGAGCACTTTATGCCCGGTCGGTAACAGCTTCACATGATTATTCCAAGGAGTATTAAATTTCATGAACACCCAGACCTCATCTCGATTTTTTTTATTGTTCCAACTGTTGTTCCATTCGATATCAAAAATGATGCTTACTGGATAACCATCCATGCCTCTGCGGTCCATTGATCTCACGTTTTTGATTTCAAGATCGGAAGCGAAAGATTCTGAGGCGAGCAAAAAAATGCCAAGAAGAAGTAGAGTTGTTCGTTTCATGGTTTGGGATTTGGTTGCTAACCAAAACGGAAAATTGGAGAATATGGTTAACCAACTTGAATTTTGTCCGTTGACTTTTGCTCTCGTCAAAATGCTTGATAAGAATAGCGACACCTAAGCTACGAGATGAACTCGATGGAATACTACTCGGTCTTCAGTGTTGCGGCTGGATTTGTCTGAGTTGCTTTGAGCGTGACCATACCTGAACTGGCGACTATAAGAACAAGCATTCCGATGGCAGCACTTACAAATATGAACGGATTGATTGAGACTTGGTATGCAAAGTCCTGCAACCACCAGTCTGCAAGAAGGTAAGCTACTGGCAGACCAATCAATAATGCAGATCCCAGCAACACCACAAATCCTTTAAGCAACTGCCAAATCATCTCTCCTGATCCAGCACCTAATACTTTGCGAATTGCGATCTCTTTTGAGCGTTTATGCGCGTTGTAACTAGCTACTCCAAAAATTCCTGAGATGGTAAGAAGGATGGTGATGAGACAAAAGAACCAGACGATGGTCTGTAGTCTGTTTTCGGCCAGATATAATTGACCAAATCGGTCGTTTAGAAATACCA
>JBDWQX010000177.1:0-4448 GCA_039986395.1 Cyclobacteriaceae bacterium | reverse complement strand
CACCAGATACTCAACAATAAGTTTTTTCAATTCTTTGAGTGATGACCAATTAGGGAGGAAAGGAATTGCAAGTGGTGTGGAGTTCTCCGTAGAAGCACTGGGATACATCATCTCAGGTCATCTAATGCACCATCTGGAAGTAATTCGTGAAAAATACATCTGATATTCCCTCACCATGCTTTGTCTTGGACGAACAAAAGCTTGTTCGGAATTTGGAACGTATCAAGTCGGTAGGAGATGCTGCCGATGTAACTATCGTTTTGGCTTTTAAAGGGTTCTCGATGTGGAGTTCCTTTCACTTGATTAATGACTATGTAAGCACTGCCGCGGTAAGTTCACTTAATGAGGTGCTACTCTGTGAGGAACACATGCATACGAAAGCCCATACCTATTGTGTAGCTTATGACCCAGCAGCTTTTATAACCATTGCTAAAAAGTCATCACACTTAACCTTCAATTCTCTGAGCCAGTACAAGAAATTCATTGATCTGGTTCCCGATAACGTAAGCATTGGTCTGAGAGTAAATCCAGAATGGTCTGATGTAGAAACTGATTTCTACAATCCATCTTCTCCGCAATCCAGATTAGGTATTCTCTTCTCAAATTTGAATGAGCTACCAGAGCGAGTGGACGGCCTACACTTCCACGTTCTATGCGAATCAGATTCATTTTCGCTGGAAACTGTTTTGGAAAACTTCGCTACCAGATTTGGCCATCTTTTAGATAAAATTAAGTGGATAAATATGGGCGGTGGTCACCTGATTACGAAGAAGGACTACGACACCGAACACCTAATTTCCATTCTAAAGAAATTTAAGGAGAAGCATCAGGTAGAGGTTATCCTGGAGCCTGGGAGTGCTTTTGTATGGCAAACTGGGAATTTGATAACAACCGTTCTAGATGTAGTTGAGAGGAATGGAACAAAAACCGCAATTATTGACGCCTCGTTTACATGCCACATGCCCGATTGCTTGGAGATGCCGTACCGTCCCGACATTACCGGAGCTTCGAAGACAGAAGTGAACGGCGCAAAATCTTTTCGAATTGGAGGTGTCAGCTGTCTTGCAGGAGATTACTTAGAGGAATATTGGTTTGACAGAAACCTGAAGGAAGGAGACAAAATAGTGTTCGAAGATATGATGCACTATACCATGGTGAAGACAACTATGTTTAATGGAGTTGCCCATCCTTCTATTGGAATTATGAGACAAGATGGGAGCTTTGAACTTGTCCGAGAATTCGGGTACCATGACTATAGAAACAGGTTGTCCTGAGTTTCCATTACCAGTTACTAGTTACTAATTTTTCAACTTAGGTTCAAGTTCACCTCTCATGAATAGATTGAATTCATCACAGCTTAAATAGCCCTCTCCAGCAGAGTAGGGGCAGGTTTTGTAAATCTCATTGAAGGTTCCTGCACTGATTACCACGCCAGAGCCATGACAGACAGGGCAGAGCATTTTTTCCAATCCGCCACAGTCATAATTAGAGTTTTCAAGTTCATCCTCTAACCGCTTAACCTGTCCTCTTCTTATTCTAATATATTCATCTTCGGAAAGCTGGAGATACTTAATAGCACTTTCGTAGAATCGTCCTTTTGTACCCTTCAACTGGATGTACTTATTCAACCAGTTTATACTTTGCTTGTACTTCTCTAGATGAAAGGAATTTCTTCCGAAATAGTAGGCCATCTCTGAGGGTAGTTTCTTCATGTTCTCCAACACAAAGTGAAACTCAACCTGGGCACTGTCATACCTCCCGGCGTTCATCATGTCTTTTCCATTGTCCATTCGACGTAAGATTTCGGACTCACGCACAATTTGGGAGTGTGCTATGACAACGGTGAAAAACAAGATGGACGATACGATTCCTTTCATTCTATAATCCAAATTCCTTGCAATTTAAAGCATTGATAAAGACTAATTGTACAGGTAATTAGTACTTAACACTATTTAGCAATAAATGAACCAATATATTTGAACAATAATCAAATTCCCACCCGTTTATACTCCAAATGTGTGTTATGAATAGATTTATTGGTGTTCTACTGCTGGTGTTTATCGTTTCAGGAGCTGTTGCCCAGAATACTCGAAGTACGGATACTCCCAAACCGCCGAGACCAACATACCAAGCTAAAAAGAAGGAAAAGAAAGGTGTTTTTACTTTCTTGAAGAAGAAGGAAAAAAATCAGGGTAGGGATGAAGTGGCAGAATTTAGGTCCCGTCTTCAGAAGGTCTACAAAGAGAAGGCGAAAGAAGAGCGATTAGCAGATAAGAAGCGGTACAAAGACCCCACCTACTTTGGTCACAAGAAACCACCCAAGAAACGGCCGGTCGGGAAGCAGAAATTCTGTAAAGTATGTAAGATTAAGCACTAAGCTGGTGCAGCCGCTGAGCTTTGAGCCGGAGACCAAAATGAGTCAGAATGGCTCTTCTCATCGATGTCTCAAGAAATTCGTTGTTTAGCCCTAGACCTTGAGTTGCATATTTTATGACCGGTCGCTGAATTTCCTTTATCAATGATAATTCAACTGTCCATTTGCTGAATCGGTCTTTCCACTCTTCATCGTAGGTTTCCATGTGCGATCGGCCATCCCAATTGAATTCCAATTGATTGTCGCTGTGATTATACCGATAAATGGCTGCCAGAATATCGTAATTGTCTTCGAGGAGTTCCTTGCCTTTTGAGATCTCTTGCCTCAATTGGATCACAAAATCATCTTCCAAGCCCATTGGATTGTGCTGTTGATTGTACGCATCAAATACACCAACAATCCACTCATTAAGCAGAGACTCTTTAGAAAATGCCTGCACAGACTTTAATAGATAGTTTTTGTCCTGTTTGAAATATTTTTCCTCGATGAGCATCTCGTATGCAAAGATACCATTTTATGAGTTTTTGTTATGATTTACCTGACCAAAAGGACAGTTCAATAAGAACTGATTATGCATAAAAAAACCGCTCAGTTTCCCGAGCGGTTTTAAAATAGGGTTAAAACTTTTTATTTGGCGAAAACGAACTTCCAAGCACCTTCTATTCCTGAGGTTCTTCCCAAAGTTCCGGTATTGTCAAAATTAAGCTCCAAAGAGCTAGCAGAGACCACAACTGATATATCAACATCACCCCTATCAACAACGGTACCAGCCGTATTGCCCCATGTCCAACTTCCGCCCGCGGGATTCCAGACATCTTCAAATCCCGCTGGCACACCAGATACTGTGTAGCTTCCACCAGTTGTTGTTGCGCCAGAAATTGTCAATGAAAACGTAGACCAGTCACCATCTGTGCTAGGAGAACCGGCATAAAACACTTGGTTCGCGCTAGCCGTCCAAGAACCGTTTAACAAATCAGCTTGGGTTTGGAGGGGATCTACGGTACCTCCACCACCGCTATCGCTTGAACAACCAATGAAAATAACTAAAGAAACGAAAACTAAGGCAGCTAGTAAGTTTGATAATTTTTTCATAGTTAAAAAAAGAAATGTGTCATTTAAGTTTAAGACAGGTAAATGTAAGAATTTTTATGTTTTATAGCTAGTTAACGGAACTTAATTGTAATTATTATAAGAGAATATTGTCTTATAATGATATGTTGGTGCTTGAAAGTACAATCTCTCGCTGCTGATTACTGGCAAGAATGAGTGGGACACTTTTGTCCCTTTGATCTAACTCTTTTTTCCACCATCCAAATCCCTGTTCATCAAGATTTGATGTGGGTTCATCCATGAATAGGGCTTCATTTTCAAAGTAAAATGCAGTGCATAATTGAACACGCTGTTTCATTCCTGTGGAAAAGTCAATGATTTGCTTGTCTCCTGGAAGCTGGGACCTTTCACAAATTTCGGAGGTTGACATTTTCTGTACTCGAAAAGTGGAGTGAAATTGAAGAAATTCCTCAAGTGTCATTTCTTCAGGCACCTCTATGTAGGGGCTTGAGAAACTGATCAATTTGAATTTGTCAGGATCAGGATTCTCGCCATCATGTAGTAAGGTGCCTTCAGAGGGAGATAGGTATCCAGAGAGGATTTGAAGCAAAGTGGATTTACCAGAACCGTTTGGACCAGTGATTGCCATAAAATCTCCCGAAGAAACCTCAATTTCAAGATTTCTTAAGATCCAGTTCTTTCCGAATTTCTTCCCAATATTTTCTGCTGTAATTCTCATCTATGCAGTCGAGGGTTGAATCGGTGAACAGACGTAATGCTTCTTTACAATCTGACTAAGTGCCTTGATATTTGGAAGGTCTGTTGCTTCTGCAACATCGACAAGATCACCGTCCTTCTTTAAAATGTTGATGGTGCCGCCGGTAGCTATGTAAGCCGAATTGCTGACTGCCCCCGTTTTTACAAAGTAACGAGCTTGATCATTCTCGATTTGTAATTGATCCGCGACTTTGGTAATGAGAGCATTGACGATGGTTTCATCAATCTCTTCATTGAAAAATTCAAT
>JBDWQX010000176.1:0-3205 GCA_039986395.1 Cyclobacteriaceae bacterium | reverse complement strand
GATGGTGGAAAAACATGGAAGAAAACACTTGGCGATGATGCCTTTACCGGGGTTACAGACTTTGCCGTCGATCCACGAGATCCCAACTGGATTTATGCTGCAACGTGGCAACACCACCGAACAGTCGCAGCCTGGATGGGCGGTGGGCCTAAGACCAAAATCTATCTGAGTGCAGATGGTGGTAATACCTGGAAAGAACTGAAAAATGGCCTTCCAAAAGGGAACATGGGAAAAATTGGACTCGCAATTTCTCCTCAGAACCCTGACGTTGTCTACGCTGCGATAGAACTTGATAGAACTACTGGCGGTATCTACAGGTCAGAGGACAGAGGTGGTAGCTGGAAGAAAATGTCGAACCAGGTGTCAGGAGCTACAGGTCCACACTATTATCAGGAGCTTTATGCTAGCCCTCATAAATTCGATCGTATTTATCTGATGGACAGTCCTTTCATGATGTCTGAGGATGGAGGTAAAACATGGACACAAGTCAATACCACCGACAAGCACGTTGACAATCATGCGATGGCGTTCAAAAAATCTGACCCGAACTACATCATGGTTGGAACAGATGGCGGAGTGTATGAAAGCTTTGATTTAGGAGCCAACTGGAGATTCATGGAGAATATTCCAGTTACGCAATTTTACAAGATCGCCTTAGATGATGCAGAACCATTCTACAACATATATGGTGGTACGCAAGACAACAGTACTCAGGGTGGACCTTCACGTACCGATAACCTCAGCGGTATCCGAAACGCTGATTGGAGTGTGGTACTCAACTGGGATGGACACCAGCCTGCAACAGAACCAGGCAATCCAGATATCGTCTATGCCGAGCGGCAACAGGGCAACCTTTCAAGAATTGACATGCGGACGGGAGAGGCTACGGACATCCAACCACAACCAGACGCAGGCGAGCCATTTGAGCGATTCAATTGGGATGCGCCAATACTTGTAAGCCCACATTCTCCTTCGACGTTATACTTCGCGTCGCAACGGGTTTGGAGATCAGAAAATAGAGGCGATAGCTGGACTGCCATTTCTGGCGACCTTACGAAAAACCAAAATAGAATTGAACTCCCAATCTTAGGCGGAAAGCAAAGTTGGGATATGCCCTGGGATGTTGGTGCGATGTCCAACTACAACACCATCACTTCGCTTGCGGAATCACCTCAAAAAGAGGGTTTGGTTTATGCAGGAACAGACGATGGAATCCTACAGGTTACCGAGAATGGGGGAGACTCATGGAGAAGAATTAATGTGTCAGCAATGGGTGTTCCAGCCACTGCTTTCATAAATGATGTGAAGGCTGATATGTTTGATGAAAACACAGTGTACGTGGCACTGGACAACCATAAGTATGGCGACTACAAACCATATCTTGTAAAAAGTACAGATAAAGGAGCCACATGGACTTCGATTTCCAAGGGGTTAACCACCAAGAACTTGGTTTGGAGAATTGTGCAAGATCACGTTAGCGCAAATTTGATGTTTCTTGCAACTGAGTTTGGCGTCTATTTTACGGTGAACGCTGGTAGCAATTGGACCAAGCTATCTGGCGGAGTTCCAACCATTTCTTTTCGGGATTTAGCTATCCAAAAAAGAGAAAACGATTTGGTTGCTGGCTCGTTTGGACGAGGATTCTTTATTCTAGATGATTACAGTGCTTTACGATCCATTAGCAATGCTACTGTGAGCGAAGAAGCAGTATTGTTTGCGCCAAGAAAAGCACTGTGGTACATACCAAGATCAATTGTTGATTTCGATGATAAGCGGGGATCACAAGGATCACAATTGTACATGGCACCAAATCCAGATTTTGGAGCTGTCTTTACTTATTATTTGAAAGATGACCTGAAGAGTGCGGAGGACGTTCGAAAAGCAAGTGAGAAACCTATTATTCGTCAAAAGAAAGATGTGCCATTTGCAGGATGGGACGCTCTGGCTGAAGAGAAAAAAGAGGAAGCTCCATTTGCCTTTGTAGAGATAAAAAATGCACAAGGTGCTGTCATAAATAGAGTGAAAGCAGAAGGTGGGAAAGGATTTAATCGAGTGGCTTGGAACCTGCGATATGCATCAAATGATGCTTTGCGACTAGATGGGAATGTTGGAAACGCAAGCGGTCTTCTAGCACCTCCAGGAACATACACAGGAACCATGTTCAAGATGGAAAAAGGTAAGATTACTCAGCTGGGATCACCTGTTTCTTTTGAAGTGGAGAAATTGCGTGAGGGAGCATTGCCTGGATCAGATCCTGCTACTGCTTCAGCATTCTGGAGGTCCTATGAACGACTCAATAGAGATGTAAATACATTTGACACTTCCTTACGGAACTTGCTAAAAGCTGCCGATCGTCTGCACGTAGCTGCCAGTAGATCAAATCTTGGAAATTCCGTGATCGAAAGTGCGATTGCTCTTGAGAAGCGCGTGAAAGACCTCAACTCTACATATGGAGGGAATGCTGCAAAGCAGGAAATAGGCGAAAAAACCAATCCAACAGTTGGAGCAAGAATGTTTGCGCTTTGGAAAGGCCTTACATGGTCCACCTATGGACCAACGGAGACGCATAAGAAAAGCTTGTCGTTGGCACAAAACGAGTTAAATGATCTAAACGCAACACTTAGTAGTCTTTCCAATGAAGCGAAATCACTGGCAAACCAAATTGTACAAGCAGGAGGTCCAAGTGTTGAGGGCTTTTAGAAGCTAGAATTGCCTAACAAAAGGAAAGGAGTTGACTATTCAGCTCCTTTTTCTTTGGCCCATATTTTCAACTCACTAAACCCTTCGTGGCAATTGTCTTTTATGAAATTTAACTTTTCGATCGTGGCAGTCTCAGGATTGTTCTGAAAGTTCTCGAGGTCTTCGGCACATTCCAATCCCAACATTTTAGCAGACGGTTTGAGCTGATGAGCAGTCTTTCCAAGGTTTGCAAAATCATTTGAAGCAAACTCATCAATTAGTTTCTTGGTAAGTGCAATGTAGGTTTCTTCAAATGTGGAAAGAAATTCCTGAATGAATTCATGATCACCATCGCTGATGGTTTCGAGGTATGTAAAATCGATTTTCATGTGAGGCCGAAGTTAATAATATTCTATTGTCTCATTCGGGAATATTTTTCGTATTTTCGTCCGAAATTTCCAAACAAATAAGAATGATAGCTGAATTTGAACCCTTACGTGAGGACGAGATCGATGTAGTAATTAAG
>JBDWQX010000175.1:0-10894 GCA_039986395.1 Cyclobacteriaceae bacterium | reverse complement strand
TTCAAGAAAGATGGAACAATGCCGGTTCTACAATATGCCTACGGTTCCTACGGCAGCACCGTAGATGCAGGTTTTAGTTCGACACGATTAAGCCTTTTAGATCGAGGATTTGCCTATGCAATTGCTCACATCCGGGGCGGTTCCCTGATGGGAAGAAAGTGGTATGAAGATGGCAAAATGTTCAAGAAGAAAAACACTTTTAACGATTTTGTTGATTGTTCCAAATTCTTGATTGAAGAAAAATACACCTCAGCCGAACATCTCTATGCTTACGGAGGAAGTGCTGGCGGTTTGCTCATGGGAGCTATCGTCAACATGAATCCGGAATTGTACAATGGAGTTCTGGCTGCTGTACCATTCGTAGATGTAATTTCTACCATGTGGGACGAGACGATACCATTAACAACGAACGAGTTTGATGAATGGGGGAATCCAAAAACATTAGAGTCTTACGAATACATGATGTCGTATTCTCCTTACGATAATGTAAAAGAGCAAGACTACCCCAACATGTTGGTAACTACGGGTCTATTCGATTCACAAGTGCAGTATTGGGAGCCAGCGAAATGGGTTGCAAAGCTCAGGGATAAGAAAACAGATAGCAACCTTTTGATAATGGATACCAACATGGATGCAGGCCATGGTGGAGCATCAGGTCGCTTCAAGCGCTACAAGACAACTGCCTTGCAGTATGCTTTTATTATGGATTTAGAGGGGATTGAAAAATGATACTATCGTAACCCAAATTAGCGAGTACAGGCAACCAGAAACTTTCTGACTGATTAATTCAAGGCAATTCAACTTCGACGATGCTTGATCCTATCAAAATATACAAAGACCTTAAAGATCAATTGTATGAATTGGACAAAGAGAGAATTAAGTGTCACAACAAAGTTGAACCTTTTCGCTATTCCTTTTGGAGCGTCTTCGTTCTTGGAGGTTCTTTCCTGATTGCGCGCCTAAATCTTTCACGGCTAGATGGCAAACTAATCAGCGAGGATAATTTGGCATATGTGATCATCGGTTACGGTGCCACTGTATTCGTAACCCTGATTGCCTTTCTTACTTCCAAACATCATTACGAGGAGAAGTTTAAAAAGATGTTCGTTGCAGAAATTGCTCCCTACATCATCCGCGGGCTTGATCCATCTTTCAAATATGATTACGAAGGCCAAATACCGCGAATGGAGATAATCTCAAGTCTCCTTTTTGGGCCTTTCAATACCTATGAGTGTCAAGACTTAGTTATGGGAGTGATCGATGATGTACCCGTGAAATTTGCAGAGATAAAGCTTCAAAAAGTAGTGGTAAAGAAGAATTCGAAACGGTACGATCATGTATTCAATGGTCTTTTCTATAGAGCTGACCTGCAAGTCTCTTTTCCAACGGACATCTGGATGGTCTCGGCCAGACATAGTGTTTCGGCGAGAGAGGAAGGTAAAAAAAGGATCAAGCTGGATCACGGATTGGCGCGTGATTACAAAATTTTCGCTGATAGTGAAGAAAAGGCCAAACTTGTTCTTCAGCCATTCATACTGGACAAAATCAATTCACTGAACAAGTCTTTGAAAGCAAAGAAAATTATCACTAAGCCATTGTCCTACCACTTTGGGGAGCATTGGGTACAAGTTGCGATTTCAACTCGTAGTAAATTTATGGAACCCAGACTCTCAAGAACCATCGACCATGTTTCTTTTATCGAAGAGCAAACAGCTGTTCTAAACTCTGTTGCTTCCTTAATTGAGGATCTCACATTGAAGTAGCCAGTACCCCTACTTTTGATACAATCGATTCTCCCTGTACCTCAATTGTTCTCTTTTACTTAGCTCTCTTTTTATCACTTCCTCAGGATGGACCACAAAAACACCGGCCTCCATTTCCGCATATTTCAACACTAGATCTTCGGTTATGACATACGAGATTTCAAGTCGTTCAAGTCTACCATCTCCGTCAAATCTGTAGGCTGCAACACTCGGATCAGTCCCCGGCAAAACTCTTCCGATTTGTTGTCCAGGGTAAACAGTCTCGCCCTTCTTAACTTTTAAGCTTAAAAAATCCAAGTTCTTGTAAACCATCACGGTACCATCACTATGATAAACTTCTAGTGCATTTTCGTCAACCCGATCAAAATTTTCTTCACCATTAGGTAGTGCTGTGACTATCCCTTTTCTCATGACATAGATAGAATCCACAGGTGATCTAAAACTGTCGCTAACGTCAGTAGTTAGACTCTCCCCTTTTTCAATCACACTTTCTAGCATCCCTGGAATCAAATAGGGGTATTCCAAATCGGCACTCAGATTCGGATTGCCAATTTTCTCTTCAACGCTCAGTTCATAATGGTACTGATCTTCAGCAAGGACGATGGACAAATGAAAGAGGCTGTTTAAGCCTGGGTTCAGAAGTACCGTGTCTTTCGATTTCATCGGATGAAGGTTTCTCATGTTATCAAAATTCATGTGAAGCACGTAGGGGTATTGCGATCTATTTCTAGCAACAAACTCAATAGCACCGTCCTTTCTGACAACAAACACGGATACAGGCTCATCGCGCCTGGCATAAAACGAATTGGCCGTTACCGGTATGGGGTCATCAATTGAAAGCGAAGCATTGAATCCAATCTTATGAAAAGAAAGTGATTCACTCAACGCTTCTGCCCCACTTTCAATTTCAAAATCTTCTTCTAAAATTTTCCGGTTGCTCAAATGCACTTTTGCTGTGAGTATAGACGAAGATCTTCGCCATTCACCTAGACTATTTAAGCGATAGAAGCTAATATGATCACGTAAATCGAATGCCGAGTTGGAAATTCCAAATGATGTTCCGGCGTAAAAGTCACCTCCATAGTCAATGTAGGGTATACTTTTCCCTGCTACTGTTGCTCTTCTGAATTTTACTCTTTCAGGATTGTTTCGGAAATATTTACGATACTGCTGGTACAGAAAAACGCGCTCCTTACTGTCCAAAATCCACTCAAAAACAATGAAAAAGTCGGAATTGATTTGTAGTTGATATTTCGAAAGATCCACCTTTAGCCATCCGTTCTTAATACGAGAGCGGGAGACAACACTTTCATTTAGCAAATCCTTACCGGGCAACCCAGTGATACTATCAACATCATACACCCTTGTTCTTATTTTGAATTCGCTAAATGTATTATTCACGATTTGCACCTGGGCCTTCTGCAAAAACACTGGGTAGTCAATGTTTTTACCGCCAGGGTTTTCAATCAAAAGGGCCATAGCCGACCCTGCATGTATTGTATCGGCATACAAACTAGCTCCATTTGATTGGCCATTACCCAAGGAGAATCTCTTTTGCCTTTCTCGCTCAATGACGATCTCTACTGTTTCCAAGGCCATTGGAATGTTCCTTAGGTAAATGGAAATACCAGAACTGTCATTGAGATTTGCTATTGGAAGATCCACTCTATCGTACCCCAGTGCCGAGAAAGCCAAAATTTGCTGATTCCACTCAGGAATGGTGATTGAGAAACTACCATCTTCATCGCTGAGCGTTCCTACTGAGGTATTCTCTACGCCAATATTAGTAAAAGCGATCGGAGCCTTGGTTTCAGAGTCATAAACAAAGCCTGAAATCGTTTTTTGTCCAATCCCCCGGAGCGAAAAAAGCAGCATACTGCATACCAAAAGAACCGACTTTTTCATATCTCAACCTGAGGTGTTGTCCGCATTTGGACTCTGTTCCTCATTTATCAACACCTGCTTTGGTGAGGAAAGCCACAATTTATACGATCCGTAACGTATTATGAAAACAGGCAAATATTTAATATCTTTAGTAAGCCGGATGGTTGATTTGAAGGGTAACACTTAACTCGAAAAAAATGAAACGAAAGATCCAGGTAAACTCACAAAAAGAAGTTGACGACATCTTGTCAACTCTGGAAAAATCTCAAAACATTTTTAAGGTGAATAGCTCGTCCTCTGCGGTGGATGTTGAATTCGAAGATCGCTACTACCAATTTCTGGTAGATAAGATCGAGATGTTGGGATACTCTAAAGGTGATTTAGTAGAAGGGTAACTTCGCTCCTCTCAAAGCTGACAGCTCCTGCTGCTAGCAAGTAGAAAGCCTATTCGATATTGGGCATTCGGAAATTTCTTGCGTCCTAAAAGGTAAGGGTCAGTTCGATAGAATTCCGTTTTTTCTCTCCCATTTTTGATTTGGTCACTTTTTCTTGCTGTTATGGTAAATGTGATGCATGCATTTCAGCTATTTTTAGTGTATGAATGCATCAAAATTTTTCATCGGACTCATCTGCCTTCTTGCTTACGCAGCTACTTTTGCTCAATCCAATCAAGGTGGTTTCCTATCCCCCAACGATTCCTTGATCAAGACTTATCCCTATGAAAATGTAATCCTCATACCTTCCGAACCTCTGGTCTTCTACGATGCTCCAAATGGTGCGTTTGCTGGAAGGATTTTCCCTGGCATACCGCCAAACACTCCAGGGACACCACCAAACCTGAGCAAGCAAGACAGTATGTATTATGCTACGATCATGGGAGCTGTTATTCGACCGCAACTTCTAGACTGGTCGTACTTCTTCCAAACCTTTGATGATCGACTTCACATCCCATTCGATAGACAGGAAAAGGGCTTCGTACGTGTTCTATACGGTGGATTCACTGGTTGGATCTCCCTGGAAGATCTGGATGCGAAAAGATTCAAGCCTATCTATTGGACTGAGTTTTACGGTGCGGAAGGAATGGTACTCACCACACCCCCAAATTCAACCTGCGCTCTACGAGCGAGTCCATATGCGGATGCTGAGGTGCTCGTTCGGCTGGATGAAGATCATTTTGAAACACAGGTTATTTCCTTCGATGATGGGAGAACAACGGAAGGCTTCTTTGCAAAGGTTCGAGCTACACACTTCAACGTTCACCCGTGCTACGATGGATCCTACGAGGGTGACAATGTGATCGACGTGTATGAAGGATGGATCCAGCTAGTTGACGAAAATGGTCAACCGCTGGTGAGGCACAATCCTGGTGGTTGTTAAAAGGGGAATTGCACCTCTAACTCATTTAAGTGTGTTCCTAATCCTAGGCTGAGCATGGCACATAATAGAGCTCGGAGCTTGCAGAGCCTTTAGGGCTGAGCTACTCTGGGACGAAGCGTGAGCTATTCACGGTTAACTGAGAAAAATGCCTGTTTCCTTTGAGCTGAAGGTCTTAAGTCAAACGAAGGATGGGTCTGGAACGGATTTTGGGTATGTACTGCTTTAGCGGTTTCAGCTTTGTAGATCTTATTGATTAATTCAATTTGCTTTTTTCTGGGCTTGATTCGATAGGTTAAAATAGTATGTTTATTGATCGGGCCTCGATAAACATCCTTTTGCTTCCCTGTCTTTTCCAGCATTTTTGGATACTTACTTAACAGCTCAAAAAAATCATGGGATTGACGAACAAATTTTCGAACTTCTTTATCTGTAAACTGATTTTCAAGGTAAGTGATGATGCGATCGTAGCCAGACTCTGCTCGTTGAGTCCAAACAACTTCTAAAGCCATTTCTTATGCTTTGCTATTACTTCTTCGTGTGTCATTAATTCACCTCTGTCTGCCTCTCTCAGACCTTCCTCAATCTCTGCTCTCTCTTCAGCACCAATCTCATCCCACCAGTCTGCTTCTTTCTTTTTTTTCAAGGTGATAAGCTCATTGAGCGTTGTGGTATCATTCAACCCTGCCAGCCATTCAATCAGACGTAGTTTTTCTGTTTGGATATCCATTTTCAATGTCTTTGCTAACAAAGTAACGATTTCTCACATTCTATCTTTTTATTTTTTGATATAATTTCCCACACGTCCCTTCTTTTGCTCAGGATTTCTGCCCAGTAAATGCTCATATTCGTGCAATTGTAATTGTTTTTGAACGCACTAAATTTCTTGTAGTATGCACAGGTGTTTTTTACAAAGCGACAGCACGTTAAAGCAAAAACCACGTGTGGTTTTTGTAAAAATGACGGGTCGTTATAGTCACAAAAACAGGTGGTTTCGCACTAAATATGCTGTCGATCTTAACTCGAAAAGGAAAAAATCTACTTATCCTCTGGCTTGTTTAATTGCTGAAGCTGCCCTTGCACAACCTGGAACCCAGGATACATTTCGAGGGTTGTCAAATATAGCCTCTTGGCCTCATCCTCATTGCCTTTAGCTTCCTCGATCATCGCCTTGATACGGTGAGCAGCGACATTGAGAGGTACTTCCTGACCTTGATTGTCCTCGGTGGGAAACACAATTATCTGAGTCTTTGAACTTTCGTCATTCATGATAATATCTACACTCGTCATTGCCTCTCCGTGGCGCTCCAGCTCTAATTGAAGAAAGGCGATTTTGTATAGTACATTTAGGTCGTTCTTAGCCAGATATAGCGTCTCATAGTACGGAATAGCTCTATCCTTCACACCTAGATTATCAAAGGCGCTGGCAGCTATTTCCGTAGCAAACAGGTTGTTTTTGTTGATTTTCAAGGACTGTTGAGAAACCAAGGCCGCGGATGCCACCTGGTTAAATCGTAGATAGATCAAGGCTAATGAATCGTAAAGAGCAGGATTGCCAGGGTTCTCTGCAATCAAATTGTAAAGGGCCATCTTCGCAACTTGTGGGTCGTTGAACAGATTAGCAGAATTGTAGATAAACGATTGTTTACGGATTTCCCACGGAATGGAGTCTCCCTGCACAACTTCGGCACTCTGTGCTAGCACTACCTGTCCAGCAAAAAACAAACACAAAGCAAAAAATATCTTTCTCATCATTTTAGTTTTTAAACGGCTGCAAACTTAGCTATTGTATCATTCTCAAAGAAAAGTTATTTCCTGAGTTTTAATCCATGTTTACGCCCAAGATCCATCATCATTTTCGAAGCTTCATCCTTGTCATTTGAAATACGACCATCCAAAATAGCCTCTTTAATTTCAGTCTTGATATCCCCAATTAACTTAGACGGTTGGATATCAAACATCTCAAGAATCATTTCCCCTGTAACAGGAGGCTGAAAATTCATGATACGATCTCTCTCCTCCACCTCCTTAATCTTGTTTTCGACATTCGTGAAGTTCTTTTGATATTTTTCTACACGCTCTGGATTCTTGGAAGTCACGTCTGCTCGACACAAGACCATCAAATCATTTACATCATTTCCTGCCTCGAAAACCATTCTTCGGACGGCAGAGTCAGTAACCTTGCTGTTCACCAACGCAATTGGCCGCAAATGGAGTCGCACCAATTTCTGAACATATCTCATTCGATCGTCCAACGGCAGCTTTAATTTCTTGAAAATCTTAGGAACCCACTTGGAACCTAAATCCTCGTGCCCATGAAAAGTCCAACCTGCCTTTTTATGAAATCGTTGGGTAGCTGGCTTAGCAATGTCATGCAGAATCGCAGCCCACCGGAGCCAAAGATCATCGGTCATCTTGCAAATATTGTCGAGCACCTGCAACGTGTGGTAAAAATTATCCTTATGTGTTTTTCCATCAATCTTTTGAACTCCCTGTAAGCGAGCCATTTCAGGAAAAATGATTTGAAGAAGACCTGCTTGAAACATTAATTTGAACCCGTACGAGGGTGTCTCTGACAAAATGATCTTGTTTAGTTCGTCTGTGATCCGTTCCTGCGAAATGATGGACATCCTCTCTTTTGCATCCATTATCCCTTGGTACGTATCCGGATCAATATCGAATGAGAGTTGCGTGGCGAAACGAATGGCGCGCATCATTCGCAGCGGGTCATCAGAAAAAGTAAGGTGCGGCTCAAGCGGGGTTTTCACTACCTTCCTCTCCAGATCAGCCACACCGTCGAATGGATCAATAAGCTGACCGAACGTGTCGCTTTGAAGGCTGATCGCCATCGCATTTATCGTGAAGTCCCTCCTATTCTGATCATCCTCCAGTGTTCCTAAAACCACCTCTGGATTGCGCGAATTTTCTCGGTACGACTCTTTGCGAGCTCCTACAAATTCGTACTCGTAGCCCTCGAAGTGAATCGAAGCGGTACCAAAATTTTTGAAGATTGACAGCTTGGCCTCCTTTCCAAGTTTCTTGGCGACACCATTCGCCAATGCTGTTCCGTCCCCGACACAAACAAAGTCAATATCTTTTGAGGCCCTTTCCAGAATCAAGTCCCTCACATAACCTCCAACCACGTAGGATTCCAATTCCAGTTCGTTGGAAACAGCACTTACTATGTCAAAAATTGCTTGCCCCTTAAGGTGATTCGAGAAAGAATTCATTCTGCAAAAATAGAGATATGCTCAACCAAACAATTGGCTCAGTCTAGGATGATCAGAAAGTCGATTGTCAAAATCTCGAATTCCGTCCTCATTTAAGAGTCCCCGGAAAAAATTTACCATTTGATCCCCAAGTAACTGGTAGATTGGTTTTTTAACTCGAAATTCTTTCGGAATGTGGCGATCAGATCGACCAAATAAAAAGGTGCTAAGCGTTTCCCAGTAGATAATCAAACTAGCAGAAGGATCTGTAGAAACACTAATTTTTCCTTCTTTTTTGCCCTGCTCCATTAAGGAAGAGAATCGGCCGTAGACCGCCCCTTTAAGGTACTCATTTACAATTCTCATTAGACTCTCACGATCCTCCAAAACTTCATTTGTCATCTTGGGCGAGATATCATTCACATCATTGGCAATAATTTCTAAGTACATGATGAACTTACTAATGATGCAAGTATCTGTCTCCACCACTTTTTGAGCCTTGGCTGAGATCACCGACAGCTTCCACTTGCATGCTTCTTCCAATACCTCCATTTTTGATTTGAAGTGAGAATAGATTGTTTTCTTACTCACCTTTAAAGCTGCTGCGATATCATCTATTTTCGTTTCTCCAATGCCTCTATCGGAAAATTGCGCAAAAGCTTCCTCCAGAATTTCCTCTTTCTTTTCTATCTCATTCACTTTCCGAAATTAGAAAGTATTGTTGACATGACAACTAATTTATTTTAACTCACAGTTTATTGAAATAGATTTGTTTCACATGAGTTTAGATCGAATCAAACAAGAGATAAAGGCACTCACTGACGAGCTCAATTATCACAATCACCTGTACTACCAAAAAAGTACCTCTGAAATTTCAGACTTTGAATTTGATCAAAAACTTAAGCAACTCGAAAAATTAGAAGCCGAATACCCAGAACTGAAACTAGCCTACTCTCCTACCTCTAGAGTTGGTGGTGCGATTACTAAGGATTTTGAAACCGTAGTTCACAAGTATCGGATGCTTTCACTCGGAAACACCTACTCTATTGAAGAACTGGAAGAATTCGATGCAAGAGTAAAGAAAGGCCTTGGAACGGACGACTATGAGTATTTCTGCGAGCTGAAATTTGACGGTGTAGTTATCAGTTTGATCTATGAGAACGGTACACTTGTTCGTGGCGTAACCCGTGGTGATGGCACGAAAGGCGACGATATTACCAATAATGTCAAAACAATTAAGACGATCCCACTGAAGATTGAAAATCCCATTTCAGATTCGTTTGAGGTCCGTGGCGAAGTATTCATGGCAAAGCAGTTTTTTGTCGATCTCAATGAATCAAGACTTAAAGAAGGCGAGGCTGCTCTTGCCAACCCCAGAAACACAACCTCTGGTACACTTAAAATGCAAGATTCGAAGGTGGTGGCAAGTAGAAAGTTAAACTGCTATCTCTATTCCTATTTAGATGATAACGATGTTTATTCCACTCACGAAGAGTCCATCCATTTTCTGGAGAGTGCTGGCTTCAATGTCTCACAGACCTATCAAAAATGCGCTTCAATTCAGGATGTTGTTGAGTATGTCAATCGATGGAGCGAGAAACGTCACGATCTGGAGGTTGAGACAGATGGAGTCGTGATCAAAGTAAATGGTTTCGATCATCAGTCCGAGCTGGGGTTTACAGCAAAAAATCCACGATGGGCCATTTCATACAAATACAAGGCAGAATCTGGGCTCACTATCCTCAACGATATTTCCTATCAAGTTGGCAGAACTGGAGCCATAACACCAGTAGCGGAGCTGCAACCTGTACTCCTAGCGGGGACTACAGTAAAGCGTGCATCTCTCCATAATGCAAATGAAATTGAGAGACTAGGTGTCCAAATCGGTGACACGGTCAGTGTTGAAAAAGGAGGAGAAATCATACCAAAGATTACTGGCGTAGACATTAGTCAACGGACGAGCCAATCAATACCCGTTCAGTATATCGAGAGATGCCCTGAGTGTGATACACCATTAGTTAGAACGGAAGGCGAAGCTCAGCATTACTGTCCAAATCAGGATAGTTGTCCCCCGCAGGTACTCGGAAGAATTGAGCATTTCATTAGCCGAAATGCTTTGAACATCGAAACACTTGGCCCGAAGACAATCCAGGGCTTTATCTCGAAGAATATTGTTTCTAATTACTCGGACTTGTACCACTTGACCTTCGACAAGATCAATAACTTGCAGTTTGAGACGATAGAGGAAAATGGCGATCTTGTTAGACGATCCATTAAGGAAAAAACAGCTACGAACATTATTGAGTCCATTCAGAAGTCTCTTGAAATACCGTTTGAACGTGTCCTTTTTGGTTTAGGTATTCGGCATGTTGGAAAAACGGTGGCAGAAAAGTTGGCTAACCACTTCAAAAACATCGATGGAATTCGAGACGCCTCATTTGAGGATGTTGTTGGCGTGCACGAGATCGGTGAGCGGATTGCTCAAAGTATCAAATCCTTCTTTTCAAATCCAAAGAATGCAGAAGTCGTTGAATCACTCAAATCGTCTGGTCTCAAAATGGAGATCGAGGAAAAGGAAGGTACTGGAGATCTTCTAAAAGGACTTACGTTTGTGGTGTCAGGGGTGTTTGTTGGCTATGGACGGGATGACCTGAAAGTTTTGAT
>JBDWQX010000174.1:0-4743 GCA_039986395.1 Cyclobacteriaceae bacterium | reverse complement strand
TCTGACCTGACCCAGCATACCAAGCACGAAGGATTCGACGTGCGTTATGCCAACGTTTCGAATGACAATATTGTCTACCAACTAGGCGCAGATTTGTGGGTTCATTCTATCAGCGCTAATACGCAAGAGAAAATTGAGATTACACTTGCTACTGATCTAGATCAGTTGAGAGAAAAATGGGAAGATAACCCGTCTCAATATATTACCTCCGTGCATCCAAGCCCGGATGGCGAAAAAGTGACAATTACAGCCCGAGGAAGAGTCTTTGTTGCACCTGTAAATTCAGGTCGTTTCATCTCCTTCGATGAGAAAAAGAATGTCAGATATCGGGATGCAGTTTTTTCCCATGATGGTGAAAAACTTTATCCTTTGTCGGACGAAAGTGGTGAATTTGAATTTGTGAGTCTTCCGGCCAATGGATTAGGAAGTCAACGAACTATAACAACCGACGGTCAAGTCCTCAGGTATGCAGGGGTGCCTTCTCCAGATGGAAAATGGATTGCTTACGATGATCTGGAGAGCAATATGTATATGCTCAATATTGCAACCGGAGTCAGTACGAAAATCTCAACCAACCGAGAAGGAATACGAGATTTCTCATGGTCTGGTGATAGCAAATGGCTCACATTTGTACAAAGTGCAGACAATACGATGGCTCAAATTCTGGTCTACAATGTAGACTCACAGTCCTCATTCGAACTGACAACAGATCGTGCCAACAGCTTCAACCCCAGGTGGAGTCCAGATGGGAAGTTCATCTACTTTCTTTCGGATCGAAGTTTTACTTCACTGGTAGGAGCTCCATGGGGACCTCGGCAGCCAGAACCTTACTTTGATGCTAAGGAAAAATTGTATCACGTCGCACTGCGGCGAGGAACCAGATCACCATTCCGAGAAAATGACGAATTATACACTGAAGATGATTCTTCCGAAACAAAGACAGAGCCGACCAAAAAAGGAAAGAAAGTCAAAAATGAGGAAGCAGCTAATGAGCAAAGCATCGTCATTGATCAAGCGGGAATTAGAGAACGAATCGAAGAAGTTCCAATTAACGCTGGCAACTACAGGGGTTTAGCTGTGACCAAAAAAGCCATTTATCTAACCTCAAGAGAGGCGGGGCGTAATTCCCAAAGACACCTGAATGTAGTGAAGATCGGTAACGAAGATGTAGAGGTTAAAACAATGGTCAAGGATGTAACAGGATTCGAATTGACTGGCAATGGAGAGAAAATTCTCGTGAGTAAAAGAAGAAATTATTTCATGGTAGATGCTGGCACAGGACCAGTCAATGACCTTAGCGACAGCAAAATTGATTTGAGTGGATGGAGGTTTCCGATTACACCCCTGGAGGATTGGAAGCAGATCTTTACAGATGCTTGGCGCATGGAACGCGATTATTTCTACGACAAGAACATGCATGGTGTAGACTGGGATGCTATGCATGCAAAGTATTTACCGTTGGTAGATCGTGTGACTACCAGAAGCGAGCTTTCTGATTTGATCGGAAGATTTGTTGGTGAGCTTTCTGCACTACATACAAGTGTGCGAGGAGGTGATATGAGAAACGACGACAATAATATATCTGTTGCAAGTCTGGGAGGAGTTTTTAGCAGGGACGAACAAAACAATGCCTACAAGATTGACTATATCTATAAAGTAGACCCAGACTACCCTGACGAGAAGTCGCCGCTGGACGATCCTTATCTAGACATTCGGGTCGGAGACGTTATCACAAATGTGAATGGAACACCTGCCCTCTCCGCTGTAGATATTGGTGCCTTGATAAGAAATCAGGTTGGTAAACAAGTTCGCTTGAGCATGAAAAGAGGCACTGCAACACGTGACGTTATTGTCACGCCTATACGGAATATCTACAACCTTCGCTATCGAGATTGGGAGTATTCCAGGCGAATGGCTGTTGAAAACAAAACAGAAAATCAAGTCGGATACCTTCATCTTCGAGCGATGGGTAGCAACGATATCAGTCAATTCTATCGGGAATTCTATCCGGTTTTTGATCGTCCGGGCTTGATCATTGATGTTAGATACAATTTCGGTGGTAACATAGACAGTTTCATACTAGAGAAGCTGCTTAGAAAAGCGTGGATGTATTGGAAGAGCCGTTCTGGGAAACCATATTGGAATATGCAGTATGCATTTAGAGGGCACATTGTGGTTTTGATCAATGAAAATACTTACTCTGATGGAGAGGCCTTCGCTGATGGATTTAGAAGATTGGATATGGGAACAACCATCGGAACCAGAAGTTGGGGTGGTGAAATATGGTTGTCGAGCGCCAATCGCCTTAGCGATGGAGGATTAGCCAGAGCACCGATGATGGGTGTATACAGCGACAATGGAGAATGGCTTATTGAAGGTCGTGGTTTCGAGCCAGACATAGTAGTTGACAATCTTCCACATGCCACATTCAAAGGTCAGGATGCGCAGCTTGATGCTGCCATTGAGCACCTAAAAAAGCTAATTGCTGAAGATCCGAGAGAGGTACCTCCTGTACCTGCCTATCCCGATAAGTCATTCAATAACGGTAAAAACTAGTCCATTCCAAGCTACTTGAAAATCAGATTGGATTACTCGTCTCGTAATGATTTGACTGGATTGACAACTGCAGCTGCGATCGACTTGTAGCTCACAGCCAGGACAGCAACAATCATAGCTCCCACAGCCGCTATTCCAAATAGGAAAAGGTTGTCGGGGCTTAAGAGTTCTATTCTGTACTGAAAATCCTGAATCCATCGATTCAATGACCAGTACGATATTGGCCATGCAATCAAGCTTGCTACAGTTATCAGCAAAATGAATTCCCGCATGAGTAAGGTAACTATCTGATATACGGTCGAGCCCAGAACTTTTCGTACACCAATTTCTTTTCTACGTTGCTCCGCCGTAAAAGAGGATAGCCCAAAAAGTCCGAGGCATGATAGGACAATGGACAACAAAGTGAATCCATTCACCATTTTTGAGAATTGCTGGTCAGATTCAAACAACTGATCAAATTCCTGATCAAAAAATTGGTATTCAAACGGATGATTTGGAAATGTCTTAATCCACTGAGTTTCAAGAAAATCCAATGTTGGCTTAACATCATCCGTTGCAATTTTCAAATTAAGATTACTAGCGGCATCAGGATTGTAATAGATAACCAACGGTTCAATTTTGTGTCGCATGCTGGCAAAATGAAAATCTTCGATGACTCCCACGATGGTTCTTGCGTTCTCTCCAAACGTCAACTGCCGTCCGATCCCACTTTCCCAATTTAACGCTTCGAGCATCGCACGGTTTATGATTATCGCCTCCTCCTGATCACTACCAAACTGTGGATCATAGTTTCGGCCTTCCATCACTTCAATCCCCATAGCATCAAAGTAATTATGATCTACTGAAAATGCACTAACAATCCATATATCCTCGTCATCCGATCCACCTTCAAGGGTCATTCCTGTTCTGCCAAATGTTCGGCCTGGCATATTATTGGAGTAAGCAGCATTGCTTATGGAAGGATGCTTGAGTGCCTCCTCTCTAAAGACGTCCATACCCAGGATCACGGAGCCAGAACTTAAATTGAGGTTTATCACCTGTTCTTTGTCAAATCCCAGGTTCTTGTTTTTTATGAAATCAATTTGCCTGGCTACTAGTAGCGTCGTGATGATCATGACCACAGAGGCGACAAATTGCAAGACAACGAGAGATTTTCTCAAAAATACGCCTTGGGAGCTCGTCTGAAACTTACCTCTAAGAATTCGAATTGCATCAAAGCTGGACAGAACAAAGGCTGGATACAAGCCAGCACCTACACCAACCAATACCGCAATAAGTAGAAAGGCACCAATCAACCAAATGTTGGATGAAAGAACGGTAATTGCAGAAAAATCTAATCCCAAATCCAGAATGCTGCCAATGACTAAAACCAGGAAGAGTGCTAGGATTAGTGAGATAACGGATAGAGTAACCGATTCCGTCAGATGCTGACCGATGAGCTTCTTTTTTCCGCTACCAAGCACTTTTCTAATTCCAACCTCCTTCGCTCGCGTCGTTGACTGAGCAGTGGTAAGATTCATAAAATTGAACGCGGCAATCAACAATACAAACAGAGCTACTGCCCCAAGCGCATAAACATAGGTAGCGTCTCCCTTGTTCACATGATAAAAATCAAAGAGTATATCAGACGACCCAAGATGAATGTCTGTAAGCGGTTGCAACTGAGGAACCCAAAAGTCATTCACATCATTGTTCAGCGAAATTTCTTTTAGACGTTCTTCTACTTGAGCTTCCTGCGAGGGATCTTCCAGCACAATATACCCGATCATTCCAAGCCCTTGCCAGCTATCCAGATAGTCGGCAAATGAGGAATCCGACTCCGCGGGAAATAGTGACATTAGTACATCAAACTGCAGATGCGAATTTCCAGTTACATCGTTCACCACTCCCACAACTTCCCAAGAATCATCATCGATCGTAACGAGTTCACCTGTAACATTTGTAGCATCAGGAAACATCGTTTTTGAAAATGTCTCAGTTAAAATAAGCTTCCTTGGTGCATTGAACTGCTCACGAACTCCTACATCTCTTAGCTGAAGATCGAATATGTCGAAGAACTCAGGCTCTACGTATTTTGCCTGTGTCGCATAGTATCCCTTCTCTCCTATTTCCAGCCGTTGATCGCCCACCTGAATCATTCGTGCTGAAGCCGTGACCTCAGCAAGTTCCTCCTCTGCTGCCTTTGGC
>JBDWQX010000173.1:0-29991 GCA_039986395.1 Cyclobacteriaceae bacterium | reverse complement strand
AAGTTACCTGGCAGGAAGTACCGCAATTGCCGATTTTCGACCAGCAGATCAGTATGTCGAAGTGTATGCACTTTTGAAGGAGCAATTGACGGGCTATCAAGCGGAAATGGATCAGCTCATGAATGGAGCATTTGCTGAATTTATTTCCACGCTAAACGAAAATGGAGTGGACCCAGTCGTGAGAAAAGAATAGGAGGGCTTAGTTCAAAAGAGCGCAATTAGTTGAAGGACACAATTTCAGGGGCTTTGAAATCAAAGTCCCTGATGTTGAAATCGGTGGAAGTTGCGATGTTGAAAAGATTTGATGATGCATTGATCGGGGCGTTTGGATAAACACCAAGTCGGATACGAATTGTCGAAATAGCCAGGTTATCGTTCTTTAAGCTAATACCTCCGCCAAATCCCATAAATCCGTCCGTGCCGAAGAAATCATTTCTGCTATTTGAAGTGGCCGTAAAATCAAAGAAGCCGAACACAGCCAATCTGAAACCAAAAACATATGCCGGTGTGAAGAGCAGCGAGGTGGTTCGAACATTTAGTCTGGTTGTTGACCGGTGATAGTAATTGGAAACTCCCCTAATACCGATATGATCCTGTGAACTAAGAATGTATTCTTCATCTGGATCAATAGCCTTGGTAAGATTAAAATCTGCAAACTGCCTGAATCTAAACTGGTTGAGGGAGAATAACCGAGTATAATAATCAGCACCGATCTTAAACACCCCGTTTTCGAGACCGTTGTCAAAAAAGCTACCTATGGAAAGAATGGCATTTAAGTACCCAACATTCTTGATGTACCCGCCTCTCGCGTAATTGATCCCAAAATATCCGCGATCTTTGAATTCTCCATTTTGCTTACCAAAAACAATCCCCAGAGCACTTCCAGTAGGGATATCCTCCGTTCTTCCATACTGGACAATGAATTTATCCTTGTAGTAGTTTCTGGATGTGAGCCCGATACTCATGAGTAAAGTTGATCGATCATGGTACCGGAAATTTGTGGCAGCATCGGTAAATGGTCGGTCGAAAAAATCCGACTTATCCACTTTTATTGCGACTACTGCTTTTGTGTTTTCTTCCAATCCCAAAATGTTGGACACCAATGAAGTTCTGAAGGCTCGTCCAACCCAAAAATCAGTATGGTTTAGGTTGTAAGCGAAGGTTGATGTTACATCTGTTGTAGGGTTGAAATCGAACTCGCCGAACTCGTATCCACTTACTGAGAAGCCACCAGCGTACTTAGTTTCTTGCGTGACGAAAGCACGTGTCAGAAATAGGCCAAACCCTGTTTTTCGGAAATGATCAGCATAATTAAGCTCACCATCGATGAACGTTCCTTCAATGTTCCTGACTCGGTAGAAAAATTCTGAGCCCCCATCTTTGATGTTGTTGTATTCGAGTTCGTGCCCAATTCCAGCAATGTTGATATTACTAACTCCAAATCTTGCGCCATTGTTGTTGTTAGGGTTCAAAAGAAAATTATATGGAAATACATCTTTGGTAGTTACGATCAGGCCTGCTTCACGATTCTTCACCTGCTCATCAACATAGATTCTCGCATCTTTTATGAAGTCCTGCCGACGAAGCAAACGCTCACTATTGACCATCGCATCTGGATTGAGTCTTTCTTCGTTTTTAAACACTAGGTTTTTTCTAACAACCCACTCGCGTGTATGAATGTGGGATTTGTTAAGGATATCTGTGGTTGTTTTGGATTTATTGACAGTGGTATCG
Organism: Cyclobacteriaceae bacterium; assembly: GCA_039986395.1. Taxonomy (GTDB): domain Bacteria; phylum Bacteroidota; class Bacteroidia; order Cytophagales; family Cyclobacteriaceae; genus Ekhidna. The sequence goes on along the minus strand of JBDWQX010000173.1, from coordinate 28,257 downwards.
TTGATATCAGAACCGAAAACATTGAGATACTTGTACTTAATGAACTTGATCTTTTCATTTTCGTAAGCAATGAATCGTTGACTACTTGATTCCTCACCATGAGGTTTCCCCTCCTCATGACTTTTGAATAGCTGCTCATAAATCAGTGTGGAAACTTTACTTTTAGTCAAACGACCTTCTAACTGCTTATAGAAAGCATCGGTCTTTTCTAGGTTGTTTTTACGTATGTAAAACTCAACAGTGTCTGAAAGGAAAAGTGTGGAATCTCTTCGTACGTAGTAGGCATTATCCCCGATGAAAATAAAGCGATCGCCCTTTACATGAACTGTATCAATGGTGTGTTTTGGGTTGTCTCTAATGTCTTGAGCAAGCAATGAAAAACTGAAGAAGACTAAGAAAGGGAAGAAGTATCTGATCAATGCTGGTTCATTAAATCCTTAAATTAGCTGATCTTCAAATTTATTCATATTCGTAACAAATTGTATGATAACAGAGGTTGGAAAGGAATTACATTGAAACCTTGTGGCTTCTATCAAGACTCGAAGAAGATACGTTTAGGAATACGGTACGGCTTCCGTTCAGGTCAGCCAAGCCATTGCTGATTCCTCAAACTCAAAGTTCGATATTTTGATTCCGGGGAAGATCACTTGAAGTGCTGTTTTCATGAAGTTAGAAAACACGTTGGCCCTTAAAGCATCTGGTGTAACGCCAGCGATTCTGGATATCTTATAGTTGAATTTGTATCTATTAGTAAGTAGGAAATTCCTCATCCAGACGTTTGCTTCATCTGTAAAGCGCGTGCTGTCATCTCTAGTCATTAGTATTTTAAAAAAAATACCTGAATTCATTAATTTAACTAAAGCTTGGATGATCTCCATTGCTGTCTCCTGGTCCACGATTTCAACCCAAGTAATCTTAACAATTCCCGTTTCCTTATCCACATGTATACAGCTACCATTCCTTTCCTTAAATAATTGAAGGGTAGCAGTTGAACCAATTTCGCTTTTTTGGATCTCACTCGCCATTACAATACGCAACATAACTAACCTTTCTAACTAATGAAAGCATGCAATGACTGTAATGCGCAAGGCAAAAATTCAAATTTAGTAACACCGTTGAGCATAATGTAGTAAAAAGTCGATATGATAGCTACTTCTTTTCCATTTTACATCATCTTTGACAGAAGACTTCACATTCACCTCATATGGTATTAGTTCTAGTTTTAATCGCAGCAATCGGGATCATCATTTTTGTTCACTTTGTCTTCAAAGACGAAAAGCACTAACTGAATTTGAATCTGGCTGCAATCATTCAGATTTGCGGTTTTTCTCATCTCATTGATGAAAAAATATTGCCCTATTGATTCCTTAACACGCACGAGCTCTTGCAACTGTTAATAGGAAGATGACAAGTCATGCAACCTTTTATTGAATTGTGCATCCTGTATATATGTTTTACAAATAGGTAAATAATAGCCCTAAAACCTTATACAAAATGAGAGTATCAAAACTGATCACAATCGTCGTTCTTATTTTCTCAGTCTCACACAGCTTTGCCCAGAATTTGGCGGTTGGTGGAAAAATTTATGACCTGACAACGAATGAGGGAATCCCCTTTGCAACGGTTCATATCAATGGAACCTCCATCGGAACCTGCACGAACCTTGAGGGAGAATTTCTTCTGAAGATTCCCAGTGAATTCATGGAGGGTCAAGTATTCATTTCCTCAATGGGATTTGAACTAGAGCAATTAGCTATAAGAGAATCTACAGGAAAGTCACTTAATGTCGGACTAAAACCGTCGATTACGCAATTAGAAACTGTGACCATCAGGCCGATATCAGCTCAGGATTACATTGCACGATCCGTTGCGAAATTTAGCAGTAATTACGGTAGGGAATTTTCTGCAAATGCATACTACCGACAACAGAGCACAGATTTTGGCGATCCGTTGCAATTTTCAGAAGGCTATATGCAGGCCTACTTTTCAGATTTTCTTGATGACACAACTGAGATTGATCAACGTCTGCTGCTTCTGGATGTAGAGGACAATTTGGACCAAATGAAGTTTAGAAAGAAAAAGAGAGAAAAGAAGTTTGAAAAAGCTAAGAAGCTTGCAGCAAAGAATGAGGCAGAATTTGATGCAGATTCTGCACGCAGTGAAGCGCGAAAGGTTAGAATTGATCTGATCACCCCTGATGTACTGATGGACCAAGATCCCGTACGGCAATTGGAGTCATTTTTTGATTCTACAAAATTCAAGAAGTTCAATTACACGTTTGAAAATGACATTACCTATCGAGGAAAGCGAGTGACTGTGATTTCATTCCAATCAAAAGGGAAAGTTAAATTGATTAATGTTGGATTGAAGGGTGATCTGGTTGGTACCATTTATGTCGACCAAGAATCAGAGGCCATTATTGGGGTTGACTATGATTCAGAAATGGTACTACCTGCTCTTGCCAAGCCAATTATTTTTTTGACAGGTTATGAGTTTTCCAATCCAGTGATCAGGAGCAAGGTTAGGTATTTACAAGTCGGCGATAAATGGTTTCCCCAGAGCATTCAGATGGATATGGATTTAGACTTAACCAAACGCTATTGGTTTAAGAAAAATGAAAAATCAAGTATTGAAGTGGACTTACTGATGTCAGTAAGCAACATTGAGTCTAGAAATCCAATAAGAATTCCTGAGGAATTTAGGTTCACTAGAAAAAAGAAATTTGAAGAACAAGTGTTCCCAACGACAGATTCATCTTGGGAGGAGGTAAACAGAATTGCGATAGAACAGATTGAGGAGTAAGGTACAGAATGAATAGTTTGGAGTGTACACTCAAACCAAGACCTGATCATTACAAATTTTCACTTTGTATAATTACATTTAATATAATAATAATTATATTTTTGAATCAAATTACCCTAAAATGGGTATTGCTATTGGTCCATTGCAGCGCCAACTTCACTTATCTAAAAAATCACACATTAATGAAGAGCGCAATAATCAAAGAACTCATAGAGGAATACGCCCGATTTCATAGTATTGAAGAGGAAATGGATTTGATGGACCAGATCAAGTTGTATGAAGCCTTAAACAATAAAATAGAGCGGTCAGGTCTGAGCTTGTATGAGGTAAGCCGCCGTTTCCACTTAGCAAAAGCTGGTTAGCACATATCTGACCTAAGAAGCAACATATGCAGATCGCAAGTATCAAGAGCGAATTTGGAGGTGGGCAGCAGTCACCAAAGATGATTGTTATCCATGCCATGGGTGAGTACATTGACAATGGTGTACAAGATTATCATGCCAAGGAATGGCTAGACAAACTTGGGCTTTCGGCGCATTATCTTGTCTGCCCATCTGGCGTAATTATTCAAACACGTTCCATAGATCAAGTAGCTTGGCATGCGAAAGGCCATAACACTAATTCCATCGGTATAGAATTCCTTGTGCCTGGCTTACATACGTATGGTACGTTTTTAGAAGCGATAAAAAGAAAGTACCTCTCAAAGAACCAAATTGAAGCTGGATTGCAGCTCTGCTTGGATTTGAAACATGGCGGAATAACAAAATTAGATAGGCATGACAACCTTGATCCTGGCAGGAAATTCGATCCTGGCAAGGGGTTTCCATGGGATGACTTTCATGGTAGATTTCTCAATGGGTAGCCTGCGTAAGTTGCGCTAATTTACCTATTCATATGCAAATTTTAGAATGCGTTAAGAAAAGGAAATTGACTGAATTTAGTTTCTTAGCGGTGTTTAGAATCAGAAGCAACCAAATTTATTCAGCAAATGGAATTGGATATTGTAGAAATCATCCTGATGACGAGTCTCGTCAATTCAATCTTTTTTTTAATCCTGATTCATGTTACTCCTAAGAGATACAACCGAGCCAATCTGGCCCTTACACTCTTTATCTTTCTTTCATCTCTAAATTTTGCAAGCTGGATTTTGATACCTTATCTAGCTACTGAATTTGAGTGGTTTAATATTGATCGTTTTCCTGTTGTCTACTTTTTAGGCCCACTGCTCTACGCATTTTCTCATGCAATTTTCGGAACTACAGACGAGAAGGTGCTCGGGATAAAAAACTTAGCTGCTGGATATCTTGATGTAGCATTGACCTTTATTTTATGGGCTTACATTTACTTCATCTCCCCTGAGGAGAAATTTGAACTACTATTTGACCCATTAACACTGCATATCTATGAAGGTATTGCCATCATTTGGAATGCCTTCTACATCTACAAGTCCATTCATATTTTCCTAAATGGCACTACCAATCAGCCACGATTCAAGCATGTGTTTGTTGTGATAGTTATCATTTTTTTCCTTTGGATCGGTTCCTTCATGGCAGATGTGGCAGTGTATCCGTCGGAGATGCCTGATAGTTCATTTTATCCGCTGTGGATCTTAATGGTGTATCTCAATTTCTATCTGGCATATCACTTTATATTAAGTCCTGTGAAATCAATTAAGTTGCTGACGTCTGACACAAAGCCACCTTCCGCGAAGACATTAGAGGTCGCTGAGAAATTGCAGGACCTAATGATAAGCGAGAAGCTTTTTAGAAGGTCTGATCTCACTCTGTCTTTTGTTGCTGCAGAACTTCACATTTCATCCGCATTTTTGACGAATGTTCTCAGAGATCACTTCAAAGTAAGCTACTATGATTTCATAAACGATCATCGAGTTGATGATGCCATGAAACGATTTGAAAATGGTGATGATAAACGATACACAATCAAGACAATTGCAGAAGAGTCTGGCTTTCGTTCGAAGACCACCTTTATCAAATCGTTTAAGAATAAGACAGGTATGCTCCCTAAAGACTTCATAAGTTCATCTCGACAACCAAAGCGTTCACCTAAGCCTTAGATGGACTAATTTGGACTTTCTGTGTAGAAAACTGGGCGGATAGCTCTGCTAGTTTTGGGAAGACAAAAACAGTTTTCTCACCATGTTTCAAGTTAAAAAAACTAGCTATGCCAATGTTGTACTTCTCTTGGGAATCGCTTGCCTAATTTTTTTGGCGGCCTGCAAGGACGATGAGCCAGGAAACCGGCCTCCAACCATTTCTGATCAAACGTTTTCCGTTTCAGAAAATGCCACCGTAGACTTCATTATTGGAACGGTAGCGGGATCTGACCCAGATGGTACTGAAATTGTATTTTCGATCACATCAGGGAACGATGATGGAATTTTCTCGATAGGAACTTTCAGTGGAGATATGACAGTTAGGTCAGTGGAAAACCTTGATTTCCAACACAATCATCAATACGTGTTAACCGTTGAGGTCAACGACGGACTACTGGCATCAACTGCCGCAATCATTGTAAATGTGATTGATGAGGAGAACAGACCACCAGTGATTGCGGACCAGATTTTCAGTGTCTCGGAGGATGCTATGGGGGGAGATAGTGTTGGGCAAGTGCTAGCCAGTGATCCAGACGGTGGAACCATATCTTTCTCTATTATCACAGGCAATTCGGAAGGACTTTTTGGAATTGATCTGAACACAGGAACATTAAGCCTTACCTCAATTGGAACTTTAGATTTCGAAACAAAGGAATCGTACGCGTTAGCGATTAGAGTCCAGGATGCTGAGTCTCTGGGAACTACTGCGACGATTACCATAAACGTGCAAGACGTGGTGGAACTAACATCTTCATTTGTACTTGCTGGCGACACCTACGAAATGAATGATGGACTGATCCGAGAAATTGGAGTTACATCGATCAGTTCATTTCATTATGCGCGGACATTCGCTTTAACAGATGGTGACTATTTTTTCAGCACAACCGCCAATGATTTCAGGGTAAATGGAGCTACTATTGGAGTTTTCAATGTGCTCTTCTCATCAAACAGCAAATCGTTTCTTCCAGGAAATTTCATCCAAGTTGATACAGCTAACACGTCGGTTATTGACGTTTTTGGAAAATCATTCATCCACTCAAGTGCTATTATCATAGATGGGAATAGTGACGGAAGTGTCAGCATTAACGTCGATGATATCGTTTATGGGATAACAGGTGGTACTATCGAAGTGTCAGAGAACGTTGGAGCAAACAACTACACACTCGTGTATGATGTGGAAATCACTTTGTATGATGTGGCTACCTCAAAGTATGTCAACGGAATCAAGGCAAATCTTAATTTCATTTACTCAGGGATTTTGGAATTCAGTGATGAGAGAGGAAGAGCCAATGGTCGCAACGATTTAAATGATTCGAATGCACTAGGAATTCCCCAAAATAGGTAAGGTCAAGATAATCGAATATTTAAGTAGGTCGACTTATTCCAAGGAAACATCAATCACTTCACCACAAGCTTCTGTTGTGTGCTAAAACTTGGGGAAGTAATTGTAAGTAAAAAACTTCCAGCAGGCAGATTTTGCTTTTTAAATTGAGTGCTTAGTTTGGTGTTTTGTGTTTCGTTAAAAACCAGCTTACCCGTCAGATCATAGATCATAATTTGATAGATATCGGTAGGGGTATTACGAAAGTCCAAATGGACCGTCCCATGGCTCGGGTTTGGATATAATCCGATTCCTACTTCGCCCAAGCTAGCAAGTCCCAGAACTGCTGTGAGACCAACGGAGATGCAAGACTGATCCACTATGCATTCATTGATTGCGCTCAGACAAATCTCAAAGGTCGTTCCAGCAAAATCCTCAAACGTATGCGTTGGGTTTGCCTCGGTGGAAGTATTCCCATCACCAAAATCCCATAGATACTCAGTCCCATTGACGGATTTGTTTTCAAATGTCACCGTGGCTGAGGTTCCTGAAGTGGTGTGCACAAATTCGAACTCAGCAGTGGGTGATGAATCTACCTGGACATTGACGGCTTTGAAATCAAAGCAACCACCACCATTATCTACAAGTAGAGAGGCAAGATAAGTTCCTGGTTCCGTATAAGTGAAAGAAACATCCCCAGCAATTTGACTATCAACAATACCGTCCCCATCAAAGTCCCAGGAATAAGTATCTGCGTTCATACTTTGATCGGTCATCAGAACTGGTTCTCCCACGCATGAGGCTCCTGCGGTGAAATCTGCTGACGGTTCCAGGATCACCGTAATCAGTTTTGAAAATACAAACAGCACATTATCGGTTGTAGTGATTGACAGTGTTGCATTGTACGTTCCTTCCGAGTCATATGTATATGTTACGTTTCCTTCAGTAGTAGCGTCTTCATTACCGTCTCCATCTAAATCCCAGGAGTATGCCGCATCGACAGGAATGCCAGTAGATAAATCGATGAATTCGGACGAACCTCCTAAACAGATGTCAGAACTTTCGAACAGTGCTTTTGGCCCGCCTCCACCTACCGATACCGTTCTAGAAAAGGAAGTTCCACACCCTAGCGCATCTGTGACTGTCAAAGTTGTTAGGTAACTACCCGCACCCGCAAATATGAAATTTGTATTTCCTGGGGTGGTGTCGTCTACATTCCCATCTGTATCAAAGTCCCATTCCCAGGTCGATGTTGGATCAAGGTTAAATTGGTCCGTAAGAAAAACCGAAGGCGCTCCAGGTTCGACATTTTCAACATTGAAGACAACAATGGGCTTTAATTTCACCTCAACAATAACTCCAGTACTGTCGGTGCAGAGCACATCATTTTCGATAGCTAGTGACAAAGTGTGTGTTCCAGGGTTTTCAAATGCATGTGTTATATCCCCTTCAATGTTGCTTACAAGAACACCATCTGCGTACCATCTGTAGTCAACGGCTCCGAGAATCCCTGAACTTGTATCTGTAAGCTGAAAATCTTCTCCTGCACAAGCCTGAGCAAGATCAAATCCGGCTATTGGACAATCACCGTCCACACTGAAAGTCGTGGTCTCCTTGTGGCCCCACAAACCATTTTCATTTTGAGCTCTGATAGTCAGCGTGTGGTCGCCAATGCTCAAGCCACCACCTGTAGATAATGCAATGCTCATAATATCTACTGTTTCCATCGATGGCGAGATCGGAACCTGAAAACCCAGACCGACACCAGGATCCTCATCAATGTAGTACTCTATAGCAGTTATCAGAGCGAATTGCACAGGACCAGATCCTGTATTCTGAATGTATAGAACACGTGTTTCGGATAGTCCCCATCTACCATCTGAATTTTGTGCCCTCACACTAATTGTGTGAAAACCAGCAGAGAGACTGGAAGCCGCCGCAAGCGCATTAATATCGATCGCTTGCCCTTGCGTAATTGTAATCGCAGCAGCTGATCCGTGGCCTGGATCATCATCAAAAAAGTACTCAAGTGCCACTATATCCGCTGGTGTTGATCCAATGCTCGTAGTGTTTTGAATAAAGAAAATTTTTCGTTCGGTAAAGCCCCACCTGTCGGCCGCATTTTTTACTCTCACGCCGATCGAATGAAATCCGTCCGTTATCGAACTGACATCAATTAATTCATTTATGTCAATATTTTGCCCGGGTGTTACGACCACCGAAGTGGCGACTCCAACTCCGGGATCATCATCAATAAAGTACTCGAGAGAGGCAATATCCTCAATCACTGGAGGAGGTAGACCTGCAGACTCTTGAATGTAAAAAGGTCTCTTTTCATGCAGACTCCAATCACCATCGACATTTTGCGTTCTAACCACAAGTAAGTGAAATCCTGTTGTCAAACCCATACTTGATATTGGCACTGTAAATGTCAGATCAATTTCCTGACCAGACGAGACGGTTACATCGGTAGCTAGTCCAATTCCCGGATCCGTATCTACGTAATACTCCATTGCTGAAATATCAGATTGGGCGAGTGCTAAGTACCCTGGGATGCAGGAGACTAACGTGAGGAGAAACTTCTTCATTTCTCTTTCAGTTGGCTTTTGCTTTAACTCTGACATCCAAATCATCTCCTGGATTAATTACCGTGCTTGTGTTGAAGATTTGAATGGTCGGAATTGCTGTTGTTTTTAAGATGAAATTTACTTCTGTAAATGGATAGGGACCACCTGAAATTCCTATGTCTGAATTGTCTGATCCGCCATCAATTGCGAGCGAGCCAGCCCCCAACGTAAAGTCATAAGTAGATGCCCATGTACTCAGAAGCGGTACATTGGTAAGTAAGGGCGCAGTGGCTTCAAGGTTTCCACTCCCCTGGTTACTGATACCACCCCCTGCAGGAGGGAGCAAATCGTCCCCGGTACTGAAGGATAAATTGTTGGTAAAGGTGTTTCGCTGGAAATTTGTTGAGGTTGAACCCCCTCCCGTTGTAACGCTAGGAGTACGTCCATAAAAAATATTGTTTACAACAATAGCATCGATCATCACAGAAATAAACGCAGCGGTACTTCCTGTAGCTCCTATGAAGTTGTTGTTTTGAATAATAAGATTATCTCCTTGCGAAGCCTTTCCAACAGCACCATAAAAAATATTGTTGCTTACTACTCCTGAATTAGGATTGCTGGATGCGAAGTACACGTTCCCATCAAAGAGATTATTTCTAACAATTATATTAGTCGCTTGATTTGCAAAATCTACTGACTCGGTAAAATAGTTCCCAAAGATTTCCATGTTATTAACAGGCGCGTATGTAGTGCCGCAACATAGATTTTGCAATTCCTGAATCTGACAGTTGGAAATCTTAAGCCCCTCAAGTGTAATTGTTGGAGCACCCGGATAAATGGTCGTATAAATGTCCCTGATTGTTAAGCCTGTCACTGAGCTATTTGACGCATCGCTCGTGTTATCAATATTATTTCTTAAAGTGACATCGAGCATCGTGGATTGCAGCGGTGAGTCTTTATCCAAGTTGAAACCAATGCCGACAAGGTGTATTTCTTTTTCAATATGTACACTGCCATAGGTTGTTGGACTGGGTTGTACATAGACATAGTCACCAGGATCCGCAGCATCGATAGCGGCTTGAATGGTTGGATAAATATCATCTCCAGTAGGAGCATTGAAGTTGTTGTCAGCAATTTTTACCCCTTGCGCTGTCGCCCCAAAGATTGTTAAAATGAACAGTACACTTGCTAATAACTGAGTGTGTTTAGTGGCTTTCATAGTGTGATGAGGATTTAGTTCTACTTTAAACTTCCAATTTTTCCATTGAAAAGGCTTACGCCGTGCATTTTTTTCTTTAATTCACCTAAGATATTAAAGTATTCTTAGAAGTAATTGGCATTAATCAAGAAAATCCGCACCTAAAGTTGCAATGGAGAACAAGCTAAACGGTTACTGTATGAGGGAAAATAAGGGCTGATTGAGTTACTAGATCTTAGACAGCATAGTTGAAAACGTACCTTTCAATTTGAGAATTCAAGCCTCTTTATCGTAGTATATCTTGTAGAACTTGCGACCATCAGAATCCATCCCTTTCTCTATCAAGTCACGATTTCCGTGGATGTAGACATGAAAGTTTTTATCCAACTTTAGTACGCTTTTAAAGATTCGTGCCTGTTTTTTAACCGAATTGACAGCAATTTTGAAACTGTCTGGTCGCTCAAGCTCCATTTCTTCCTGATACTGATTGTCAAAGTAGCGAAATGATTCGATCGCTGTTGCATCTCCAAAAACCTCTGTTTCGAATTCTGCTTGCTGGAACTCCTCATGCTCTTTGAAGTAGCCGATGGACTTATTCAGCAAGTCGATCTGATCCGTTTTTGACACTTCAAATTCTTCAGGCAGCTGGTCAGTAATGTATGTTTTTGTCATTTGAAGAAAATGGTTGGTATCGTTGACATGATCTTTCTTATAGTCTATACCAGCGAAAGCATTCCAGTACTCTGCCTCACGTGTCCCACTGTCAATGGTGAAAACGGTAAACGGCTCGTCATCAAAGAGAATGAGACATGCTTTGTCCAGCTTTCTTTGACCAATTCCTTCCTTGAATTCAAGGGTTGGTAGACCTAAATATGAAGTTTCAATAAAGGAATCTTTTTGCTCTACCTTGTAGATGCCCAACCCATCATAGTATTCATTGTTGAAAAGAACGTTCTTGTATCTGAAAATGAACAAGTCCCCTGGGTTAATGTTGGGGTGCCTGGAGGAATTTCTTAGATGCGTGGTGATGCCGGAATGTGAGTCACCGATCTGCTCGTTTTTGAAAATATCCCTTGTTAGATTGAATAGTACATTTAGCTCAATGTCTACATCATGCTTGAACTGATACGTCGTAATTACGGATGAAAATGGCTTTAAAAAGATAGATTTTAACGTTTCTTCTTCGCTTGAAGAAAACTCATCTCTCTTGAGATATTTTTCGGGATCAAAGGCCTCTTCCGATATGGTTTGGAAAAAAAGTTCCTGAACATCCGCTCCTTTGTATTCTATCATATGCTTGTCTTTGGGAGATGCGAAAATAGTGCTAATTCAAATTTCAACCTTTTGCTGCTCACCTTGCAAGCTATCTACGAAAATGCTAGCTTAATCGCGCATTCCAGATTTACCAACTTAACCGACTGTCATGGGAGGATTTGACGCATACACCTTAATTATTTCCGCTTCTGTTATAATCTTGCTGTCTTTTCTTTTTGTGGCTATTGCGAAAAGGACCAATATTCCATCGGTGCTTTTGCTCATCGGGTTAGGGGTTGGCATTCAGTACGGCTTAGCGTATTTCGGAATAGTGACTCCAGACTTTTTTCCAGTGTTGGAGGTTCTCGGTATTCTGGGTTTGATCATGATCGTCTTAGAGGCTGCTCTCGACCTGAAACTTCGTAGAGAAAAGATTGGAACCATCTTCAAATCTCTGTTGATTGCAATTTTGGGGCTGGCAGCCTCCACCTACGCAGCAGCGATGATTCTTGTATATATGATTCCCGATCTGACTGTCGCGCAAGCATTTCTGTATGCAACCCCACTATCCATTCTCTCCAGTGCCATTATAATTCCCAGTGTTGAAAATCTGTCGGAAGATAAGCGGGAGTTCCATATCTATGAAAGCACGTTTTCTGACATCATTGGTATAATGCTCTTCTACTTTCTCATTCAATACTTTGAAAACGAGGTTGCAGTAGCAGAAGGACTACCGGCTGGCAATCCTCTCGGGGCCTTTACCATTAACCTATTCCTTACCATCGCAATAGCTGTGGCAGTGAGCTATCTGCTATTGATCATCTTTCAGAAGATTCGTGAGGACGCAAAATTGTTTGTATTGATCTCTGTCTTGATGCTCCTTTATGCCGTTGCAAAGACCTTTCATCTTTCACCGCTTATCATCATTTTGATTTTTGGGCTGGTTGTTAGCAATTCGAAACTCTTCTTCATAGGGCCATTTAAACGAATTCTCCAGCCTAAAAAATTCAAAGAAATGGAACATGGTTTGCACCTGCTCACTGGAGAGACAGCATTTATTGTTCGGACATTCTTCTTTGTAATATTTGGTGCCAGTATCTTGATTTCAAGTCTGTACGATATTGAGGTAATTAAAATTAGTTCGGCGCTTGTTGGGTCCATTTTTATCATTCGATTTATACTTCTCAGGATTTTTGTTGGTAGAAGCTTTTCACCGCAAGTCTGGATCGCGCCTAGGGGATTGATCACAGTTCTTTTATTCTATGCGATTCCAGTTTCTTTTCAGTCAGATCTGTTTGATCCAGGTATTTTGTTATTTATCATTTTGGCTACTGGCATATTGATGACGTTCGGTCTTATTGTGAATAGTATTTCCAAGGAGGATGATGACAAGGATTTTGTCAAACTTCGTGGAACCGCATTCACCGCGTCGATCGATCCATCCACTAGTCGAATTAGGCGATGGGTGATCAAGCTGGAGCAGTTCTATAGAATCAGAATTTTACAACCTCTGGTGAGAATTACGGGGTACTATAAACTTGTAAAAGCACTGAAAATATTTTTTCTCAGAACCGCAGACGCACTTGGTGTAAAGCCTATTTTCACATGGGAGAGCCAATTTTTCCGACGAAGATTGAAAACTGTAATTCGTCTAATAAAGAATCCAGACGGCATTCCACTCAATGAAAACCCAGAATACCGGGCATTAAAAAAATATGTGTACCGAGTCATATTTGAAACGAAAACTCTGGAGGGAATTCTTTTTGATATTTTGATTCTGGCGCTTATCGTATTGTCTGTTGCCATCGTTATGATTCAAAGTGTAGGTGGGATTTCTACGTTTTGGAATGGTATTTTGATAACCTTCGAATCAGTCATTACCATCATTTTTACAATCGAATATGCCTTGCGTATTTGGACTACCGCAAAGCCCAGGAAATATGTGCTGAGTGCGATGGGCATTGTGGACCTGCTTGCAATCCCCCCGTTCTTTTTGGAGTTGATTTTTGTGAATATCTCTTCGCTGGGTGTAATCCGATTGTTAAGATTATTGCGAATTTTTAGAGTACTGAAACTGGCCCGCTTTCTTGGTGAAGCAAACACGCTTGCCCAGGGCGTTAAGGCCAACGCCAGCAAAATCTTCGTCTTCCTCTTTTTTGTCTTGATTGTCTGTACCATCATGGGTTCGGTGATGTTTTTGATCGAGGGACCAGCAAATGGCTTCACGAGCATTCCTCGCAGTGTCTACTGGGCGGTGGTGACACTTACTACCGTAGGATACGGGGATATTTCGCCACATACCCCCATCGGTCAGTTTATATCCATGATAATAATGATTCTTGGGTATGGGGTTATTGCTGTCCCAACGGGACTGGTTGCTGCTGGAGTTGTACAGGCAGTAAAAGAAAACAACGCTGGAAAAACTACATGCCCTCGGTGCAAGTCAACAGAGAATCCTGAGGGTGCAAACTATTGTGGAGTCTGTGGAACAGAATTGGCAATGGAGAACAAAATAGAGGAGAACAAGTTTGAAGAGCATTCGAGTTGATCTTACGTCCCGATAGTGATGTTTGCTAACTAGAGCCTGAAGTTGTACCGCAGCTTTACCAACAACTGCGAGTTCTCACGTACAAACCGATCTTCCGAAGAAAGGTAGTTGGAGGTGCTGTTGTACACAATGAAGAAATCTCCTTGAGGGTGGAAGATCCAGTGAATTCGAGAATTAAGGCCAAAATTGTCAGAGTCAGTATCATACTGAATGAAGCTGTTCAACTGAAGGTCAGGCGTGGCATTAAATCTGACTCGAAACCCCAACAACGTTTGATCAAAATTTCCAGATGGAAGATCTGCAATATTCCGAGTGCCAGAAAATTCAAAAGTCACAATTGTTGCTGGGTTCCAATTTATTGTTGCTTGATATTCGTCGAGATGGCCATTGAAAAACTCACCAAACCACCAGGTAAACTCTCCATTCAACCGTCGCTTTGCCGCGACTTCTGCTTCTAATCGGTATCGAATGAAATTGTACTTCTCAGTAGGAATCGTCACGTCATCGGAGATTCCAAAAGGCTCTATAAGTCGTTCTCCTTGGGGAACGATATTGAATTCAAATCTTTCTCCGCTCTCAAATCGCCAGTTAAGTGGGGCAGTAAAAACGCGATAAGTCTGCCAATCCCAGTCAAGGTCTGCGATATAGGTGAAGAAGATTTGATTACGTATCTGTCTCACAAGTTTCCATTCTGGCCTGGGACCCCATGTTCCACCGGTGACAATTTTATTAATTCCATTTCTTGGTACAAATCCCAAAGAGGGCTGAAATCCATCTCCAATGTGGGTGTAGGTAAATGCTATGTCCCAAATATCATTTGGATAATCTACTTTGAGCCCATACGCAGATTGATCTCCACTTAGATCTTCTCTGTCATTGTACATGGCCCATGTTCCAACAAGGAAATTTTTGTTTCCTTGGAATCTAGTCGTTTGATAGGTAAAGTCGGCACCACTAGTGAATGCGCCCGATCTACCTTCGGGATCTCCATGAGAGCCAAAGAAGCCAAAAGAAGATTCTTTCAACACGTTTTGTTTGAATCGCACCACGCTCATGGTGCTTGCAGGTAGCTCAAAACTACTGGTATCATCTTCAACAATCAGTTGGTTGCCTGTTCTCATTACCACGCCACCGAAGGAAGCTCGATTCACTCTTCCATTTACCTTACCTCCAGCAAGTATTGGAATTTGATTGCCTTGCAGAAGGCCAATTCTTCTACTAAAAAAGGGCACAATATCTCTACTGAGTCCAAATCCAAATTCAAAAATGTCGGAGCCCTCAAGAAAGAAGGCTCTTTTCTCTGGAAAAAAGAGAGGAAACCTGGTAAGGTTGGTTTGCCGAGTGTCTACTTCAGTCTCTGCAAAATCCGTATTGAACGTTGCAGTTGCTGTCATATTCGCACCTAATCGCTTGCTTATGGTCAAAGCTGGATCTACATCATACTCTGTTTTGCTACCAGCCTCGTCGTTGATTTTGAGGATAACCGACGGCCGAACATTTAATCCTACACCATAGTCGAAATCGGGGAGACCTGTGATCAAGCCAGCACGGCTTGTCTGTGTGAACCATTGATCCCTTCGAACATTTGCCCATCGGATAATTTCTTGATTGCGCTGAATGTTTCGCTCAACATTAAAGCCCCATTCTTTTAAGCCAGGCTTGAAATTGATGCTCTGAATGGGAATTTTGATTTCGGCACTCCAACCTTCATCATGAATGATTGCAGCAGCTTCCCAGATTGCATCCCAATCTTTATTTTCACTTTCCCCGCGATTTGATACCAGTGCATCGTATCTGGCACCGTTAGGATTAATCGCGAATATGTATCCAGACTGGCCGTCTTGAAAGGGGTCAATAATTACTTTGATATAGTCCTCTTCACTGAGATCGGTATCTCTCAACTTGGAAAAGTTGATGATACCACTGGGATCCTCATCAAAACACTTGATTCCAATGGCGAAGTACTTTGAGTTTGTTACAATTTTTATGGTGGTTTTACCCGATGGATCTCCATCTTGTACCGGCACAGTGGTACGAAAATCAGTGATTCTCCCAGCATTTGTCCATCCTTCCTCTTCAAGAAGCCCGTCGATCTTGATGTTTGCTGTCGTTGATCCGCTAGCGACCACTGGCCTTTGATCCTCAGTCTGGGCACGAGATACCAAGACCAGTAGTGATAGAAATGCGGTAATCGTAAGTTTCACGGTGATCAAATATCTGAAAAGATACTAGTTATGCACCTTTTTTATGGGATGGATAAAATTATGCCTCGCATTGAGGAAGTTATTCAAGAATGGAAATTTAGTCTCATTCAGCGATTACCAAATACTTCATTCGATCGGAGTGACTGCCTGCTTCTTTTGCTGAATACTATTCTGATAAAGCTTCATTACAGGAGCCACGGTCAATCCCTGATAGATTATAGAGCAAACAACTACTACATACGTTAGTGTGAGTAGAATTCCTTTACCCTCAAATTCTGAAAGTGATAGCGTGAAGGCCACTGGTAGCCCACCCCTGATGGCCCCCCAGGTAAGTACCGAGATCGTTTTGTCATCAAAATGATGTTTGGACGACATCATTTTTATTGGAATGAAAACACTAAGCCAACGAGCAAAAATGACAACAACAACAGCAAAAAATCCCGCTGCGTAGTAGTCCAATCGGAATGGAACAACGAGCATTTCAAATCCAATAAGTACAAATAACATAGCGGCAAGGCTTTCTTCTAACAATTGCCAAAATTTGTACACAAAATCGCCTACGGCGGTTTCCCCAGTTTTTTCATCTCTACCGTAGTTTCCAACAATAAGGCCGGTGACGGTGGCAACAAGCATCGATGATATCGATAGTAAATCACCCAGATATGAACCTGCCATGACCATTGCCAACGTGATTAGGACTTCAGCCTCGACTACATCGTTGTCGATGTACTTCAATAATTTGAATCCCATCCAACCAAAAAGTACGCCCACTAGCAATCCACCAAAAATATCTTGAATAAAAATCAAGACAATTCCTCCAATTGACGTTGTCTGGTCTGCTGAAAGCTGCTGTTGGATATTTACAAGCGTAAAAGCCAAAACAATGGCGATACCACCGTTCAGTAGAGATTCTCCAGAAATCTTCCTTTCTAGCTCCTGAGATAATTTGAACCGTCTGATTGTTTTGGTGACAGCAATGGGATCGGTTGAAGAGATTAGCGCGCCAAAGATCAGGCATCCAGTAAAATTCAACTCGATACTCATCAAATCCAGAACTAAATACATGAGAGATCCAATGACAACGGTAGAGATGAGTACTCCAAAAAAGGACAGGAGAAGCACTGGTAAAAGTTGGTCACCAAGTTTCTTAAAATCAACGTTAAGTGCACCTGCGAAGAGCATGGCACTCAAAAAGAAGCGATACATAACCTCCGAAAAATCGAATTCTCTCACATGTTCAGCAAGGTGATATTCTGGAAATAGGAAACCGATGGTCATAACCAACACGGATAATGCCAGTGCTAGAAACATCAGACCTATGGATGAAGGTAGTTTTAAAAAGAACGTGTTGATGAAAATGAATAGCCCCGAGCAGAAGATAAGAAGGGCGATTATGTCGAATATATGCATAGTATTACTGTTCTTTCAATGGACAATCTAGCGATTTTCGTTCGTTTCATTTATAGCTGTAGAAAGTAGTTTTCGGTTGAGTTCTGGGTGGGAATCCTCTCCTTCGATAATGTCTTTGAGTAGAATATTCATTATTTATCGATAAACCTGGGTCAGCCTGCCAGCTAATCTGTTTAATTCTATCTCGGCAACCTTCGCATTGTAAAGTGCTTGCAAATAGCGTATTTGTGCATTAATCGAGTTGGTTTGTGCTTCACGCAGTTCAAGGGCATCAGAGGATCCAAGTCTAAATCGCTCTAGCGCAATTTCAGAATTTTCCTGCGCGACAGCTAAATTTTGCTGCTCCAGTTCTGCTAGTTGAAGATTGTTAGAATAGGAGGTGTACGTAGTTAGTATAGAGGTTTCAATTTGTTTTTCCGCCTGAGCCATCTGGATTTTTCCAGTTTCCATCAAGACCTGTGAATTTTGAAATTGCCGTCGTTGGTTAAACCCATTGAAGAGATCAAAATTAAGTCGTAGGCCGTATCGAAAGTCATACGTTTGATTTAGTGAAAGGAATCCCGCTTCACTTTCCAAATTTGTGTAGCCATAGCCAAGCGTAAAATCCAATTGAGGCCATTTGGATCTATCAATTTCGAGCATCTGACTTTGCAAAACCATCTGATTAGTTGTCTGAGCTAGGATAAGTGGGTTTTGACTAGCGGAGGATGCAAGAAGTTCGTCAACGATCAGGCTGCTATCAATTTCAAACGTGTAGCTGACATCAAAATTCATTGGGTCAACGCCCATTTGATTGAGGAGCTGCAGCTTGATACTCGTCAAAAGCTCCTTCTGCCGTAGCAATAGAAATTTGTCGGAATTGTAATCGACCTGTGCCTGCAGTTTGGACATCTTTGATTCTTTGCCCAGTGTATATTTTTCCTCCACTATACGTAGGCGCTCCAAAGAAAATTCAATATTGGATTCCAACAAGTCTACCCGCGCATCTTCGAATGCAATCTGATAAAAATTCACCATCAGCTGGGAAATGGAATTGTCAACTTCGACTTTCAATTCATGTCCGACCAACTGCGCCTGCTGCTCCAGGCGATCCAATGTGGCAAACATCTGCGTCCCATCGAACAATGTCCAGTTCATGTTAACAGACCCACCATAGCTCTTTCTGACTGCACCCGTTCGCGACTGTGTATCTCCAGAGGCAAATGTTTGTTCTGTATTTTGACTACTTCTGTCGTAATTGCCAGCTGCCGTAAGCTGCGGTAGAAATCCAGCATTTCCCAGGGTGTTGTTGTTGTTTGCAATGATCACCTCATTTCGGGCCATTCTGATATTATAGTTCTTTTCTAAGGCAGTCGAAAGCGCATCACTGAGTGTGATCACCGTAGTACTGTCTTGCCCAAAAAGACTTAGAACACTAGAGATCGAAATAAGAAAAACAGTTAACTTTTGCATTAGGCTCTGACCATTCTTTTTTCTGTACCTGTGAAATAAACGTAGATCGCAGGGATGATAAATAAGGTTAGAAAAGTAGCCAGAAGCAAACCTCCAATGACGGCAACACCCATAGAAACCCTACTCTCTGATCCTGCGCCAAGCGCAAGTGCAATAGGAAGAATACCAAGAATGGTTGATAGGGAGGTCATGAGAATTGGGCGGAAACGAGCCTTTGCGGCACCAACAATCGCTTCTTGTATTGGTAGTCCCTTGGCTTTTCTTTGATTTGCAAATTCAACAATTAAGATTCCATTCTTAGTGACTAGCCCGATCAACATGATCATACCGATCTGTGAGAAAAGGTTAACCGTTTCGTTAAAATACCAAAGGGTGAAGAGCGCACCAAAGAGGGCAAGCGGTACTGTGAACATGATAATAATTGGATCCCGGAAACTTTCAAATTGAGCAGCCAGAACCAAGTAGATTAATGCAAGAGCAAGTCCGAAGGCAAGATACAAGTTGCCAGAACTTTCTTTGAACTCTCGTGACTGACCAGAAAGCGATGTCTGATACGTACCATCCAGAGTTATTCCTTTGAGTCGATCCATTTCCTCTAACCCTTGACTCAAGGTATATCCATCAGCCAGATCGGCCGTAAAAGTGGCTGAGGCAAAACGGTTGTATCGGTACAATTGCGGGGGAGTTGAATTTTCCCGAATATTAATAAGGTTGTCCAATTGAGTGAGCTGATTCTCCTGCGTTCTTATGTAAATGGATTTGAGGTCAACAGGTTCGTTTCTGTCCTGTTTCTCAACCTGCCCGATGACCTGATATTGCTTTCCATTCATGATAAAATAGCCGAAACGGTTGCCACTCAAAGCAAGCTGTAATGTTCGTGCAATATCTCTCACCGATACATTCAGATTGTTGGCCTTTTCACGGTTGATGCTAACTTCTATTTCTGGCTTAGTGAATTTCAAATCAACATCTACATAGCTAAAAACAGGACTGCTTTGGGCAGCTTCTAAAAAATCTGGAATTGCTTCTTTGATATGTTCAAGGTTTCGTCCTTGCACAACGTAGCTAACAGGTAAACCACCCCGTCGTCCACCGATTGTTTTTGGCTCGGATGTGAAAGCTCGTGCCTTGGTGTTCTCTGCAACTAACGGCTTGATCAACGCGACTATTTCTTGTTGCGTTCGTTCCCGATCTGGGGCATCCGACAGTGTAACACTGATGTTGGCATTGTTAACTGCAGTGCTTGCTCCGTAGCCTGGAGAAGTAATAGTTACGATGGACTCAGCTTCTGGCACGTTCTCGCTGATTACAGCTGAAATTTCGTTAGCATAGCGATCCATGTACTCAAATGTTGCACCTTCAGGTCCTCGTGCACTCACTCTGAATGAACCCCGATCTTCCAGTGGTGCCAACTCTTTTGGGATGATCGACATGAAGTACACGATCATTCCGGTTGCTGCCAGGGAAGCTGCTACTGCAAGCCATCTGTTGGACATGAAGTTGTCTAACGCATTGTTGTAGCCTTGATTAAGCCGAAGGAAAAAAGGCTCCGTTTTCCTGTAAAACCAAGTTTGACGCTCTCTCTTTTTTAGCATTTTGGTCGCAAGCATTGGACAGAGCGTGAGAGCCACAAATGAAGAGATAACCACTGCTCCTGCAACCGTAATTCCAAATTCTCGGAACAAACGTCCAGTTAGTCCCTGAAGGAAAATGATCGGGAAAAAGACCGCTGTAAGTGCGATTGTAGTTGAAATAACAGCAAAAAAGATTTCCTGAGTACCCTTCTTCCCAGCTTCGTGCGGTTCCTCCCCGTCTTCAATTTTCGAGTAGATGTTTTCCAGGACAACAATTGCATCATCGACTACCAGACCAATGGCTAAAACGATGCCTAGTAGAGTTAGCACATTGATCGAGAAATCCATGATGTACATGATGAAAAAGGAACCAATCAATGAAATGGGTACTGTAATGACCGGAATGAAAGTGGTTCGCCAATCCCTGAGAAAGGCAAAGATGATGAGCACAACCAAGCCAAAAGCAATGAAGATTGTTTGCTTCACTTCAGCAATGGAATCACGAATGTATTCGGTATTGTCGAAGGCTAGAGAAGTATCAATGTCATCTGGAATATTTGTCTTCAAAGCTTCTAACCTTGAGTAGAAATCCTCTGCTATTTCTAGATTGTTTGATCCTGGTTGTGGTATGATGGCAATAATGACCATTGGAATCCCATTGGTTCGCAACGCAGTTCGTTCGTTTTCAGGTGCAAATTCTGCACGACCAATGTCAGAAAATCGGATCACTCCATTTTCATCGTCTTTAATAATTAATTCGTTGAATTCTTGTGGGGATGACAGTCGGCCGACGGTACGAATGGTTAGTTCCATATCTGTTCCTTCGATCCGCCCTGATGGTAGCTCAACATTCTGCTTATTGACCGCATCGAAAACATCCAAGGGAGTTAATCGATAGGCTGCAAGGCGATTCGGGTCCATCCATAGCCGAATGGAGTATTTTTTGGAACCCCAAACCCGAACTTCCGATACTCCATTTATCGTTTGGAAAGTCTCCTTGAAAATGGTCTCACCAATTTCTGTCAGATCCAGTAAATTTCGATTGGGACTATAAACTCGCAGTGCAATAATTGGTCTCGAATCTGCGTCTGCTTTGCGTACCCTTGGCGGGTCAGCGTCTGCAGGAATTCTCCCGATGGCTCCTGACACTTTGTCTCGGACGTCATTCGCTGCGGATTCCAGGTCACGATCCAGTCCAAACTCCACCGTTATCGTTGACCTTCCGTCATTACTCACGCTGGTCAAACTTTTGATTCCATCGATTCCATTGATGGATTCTTCGAGTGGCTCAGTGATTTGCGTTTCGATTACATCGGCACTGGCTCCAACATAGGAGGTGGACACTGTGATAATAGGAGGATCAATTGACGGGTATTCCCTAACCCCCAAATACTTCCAACCAATGAGTCCAAACAGGGTAATCACAATCGACATAACGATCGCAAGAACGGGCCGGTCAATACTAATATTTGCTAAGCTTGCCATTATTGCTGAATGTTTACGGTCATACCTTGTCTGATCTGCAACAGCCCTGATGTAATAATTATATCTCCAGGGTTCAATCCTTGCACTATTTGCACACGTTCCTCCGTTCGTATCCCTGGCTCCACAATTCGGGTTTCCACTTTACCGTCGACGTAGACAAATACTTTGGTTTGGTTAAGTTCAGGAATCAGCGCGATGTTTGGAACCATAATCGAATCGTCAAGACGATCCAAAATCAAATTGATTTTGGCAAACTGACCTGGAAGCAACTTGTTTTCCAAATTGGAAGAAACTGCCCGCAACTTGATGCTCCTTGATTGTGGATCAATCTGAGGTTCAATCGCATATATTTTGCCATCAAAGGCTGCTTCATAACCATCCACGGTAAACTGAATTTGATCTCCTACATTGATGTCTTTCAAGTATTTCCCGGGAACTGAGAAATCTATTTTCACCTGATCAATGCTGTAGACCCTGGCGATCATACTCCCTGGATTTATATAGCTACCGACAGAAACTTCCCGTAATCCAACTCGTCCTGTAAACGGTGCGTAAATTTTGTACTTAGCCCTTCGGGTTTCCAGAAGTTTGATTTCTGATCGAGAGGTGTTGAGTGTTGTGAGTGCGATTTCATACTCTTCACGGCTAATGGCTTCCTTCTCGAGTAACTTCCGTTGTCTAAACTCGCTGTCTTCGTTTAGTTTTTTTGTAAACTTCAATTTCTCTAACTCTGCGATCAGTTCGTCGTCGTTCATGGCGACCAGAAGTTGTCCTTTTTTTACTTTTTCACCTTCCTGAAATAAAATTTGATCAATCTTGGCAGAAACTTCCGAGCTAAGATTTACGGACTCATCTGGAATAATTGTGCCAGTCACACGCACAGAGTAGTCGATGGTTTCATGGTTGATCTGCTCTGCCTCAACGGTCAAAACAGTCCTTGCTGAACTCACGGAAACGGCCGTTTCTTTAGCTGAAAGATCCAATTTTGGATAAGCAATAATAAAGATGATTGCCATTACAACCACTACATAAAGCACACGTTTCAAACCTCGTTTCATAGTCAATGAATGAACAACAAAATTAGACTGACTATTGTTATTAATTAAGCCTTTGTGATAAATGGTCGTAAGAAATAATGCTTGGTTATTTTCGCTGAAAATTCAAAATTCCTTCAGATTTCAAGTGACCAAAAATGACCCTCAGCTAGCATATTTTTAGAAAAAGTCCTCTTATGTCAAATTAGTGCCGCTTCTATAATAGTACCGATTGGATTGATCGTAACCTTCAATAACTTTACTATCAAACCCAACCTGATGAAGTTTACCATATTCATGCTTGGCCTGCTGCCGGTTGTTTTGCTGGCGCAAACAACCACAATAGACACTAGTGTAAGACCAAAACATAGTTCAACGAAAGTAGAGGAGGCACCAACTGTGGATGGCGAAGTACTCAATGATCCACTCTGGAAAACAATTGATCCGATCACTGATTTGGTGCAAATACGACCAAACCTGGGAAACCTCGCAAGCGAAAAAACGGAGATAAGAATAGCGTACGATGCGGAAACATTCTATTTATCTGTTGTTTGCTATGATAGTGAACCTGACAAACTGGTGGTTACCGATTCTAGGAGGGATGCTTCTTTAGATGAAGCTGATGCCTTCTTATTCATTATTGACACCTATCACGACCGCCAGAACGGCTTTGTGTTTGGTACCAATCCAATAGGAATTGAATATGACGCTCAGGTGGATAATGAAGGGCAGGGCAACTTCAATTCAAACCGACAGCAAGGAGGTGTTATTGGAGGGTTCAATCTGAATTGGGATGCCTCCTGGGAGGTGAAGACGCAGGTAGGGGAATTTGGATGGAGTGCTGAATTTGCTATCCCATTACGAACGATTAGATACAAGTCTGGTGAAGATGTGACCTGGGGCGCTAATTTCAGGCGAAACATTCGAAAAACGAACGAGATCGCTTATTGGGCACCCATGCCAATCCAATTTGATATGAAGCGCTTGTCCCTTGCGGGCGAATTGTCAGGGCTTTCTTTGCAAAGACCAGGGAATCTGAAAGTGATTCCATACGTGCTGGGAAACGTCGATCGTCAGAAAGTTGGTGATGAAACAGAGACGGATGCTGACGGAGAAGTTGGATTAGATGTGAAGTATTCTCTGACACCAAGTGTCACGTTGGATTTAACGTACAATACAGATTTCGCTCAGGTTGAAGTTGATGAAGTGCAGGTGAATCTGGATCGTTTCAATCTTTTCTTTCCTGAGAAACGGCCATTTTTCCTTGAAAATGCAGGACTGTTTAGTGTTGGAAGTCCCGGTGAGGTAGACCTATTCTTTAGTCGTAGAATTGGCATTAGTAACGACGGCAGCATTGTGCCAATCATTGGCGGAGCCAGAGTTTCAGGGAGGCAGAACAATACGAATATTGCTGTGCTCAGCATGTTCACTGACGAAATTGCTGACAGGGATATAGTGGCGAATAATTTTACGGTTGCTCGTTTAAACCAACAGCTTGGGAAAAGAACAACATTTGGTGGCGGTTTTATAAGCCGATACGGTATGGGACTTGATTCTGCGAATTCCAATACGGTGATTGTTGCCGATAGCAAAATAGGTCTTGGAAACAAAGCCCAGATCACGGGTTATGTAGCTAAGAGTGAAACCACGGACCTTGAGGATCGAGAAGTTTCATTTCAGATTAAAACCCAGTATGAGTGGGATGGCCTTAACGCAATTATTGGCTACACAGAAGTACAGGAAAACTTTAATCCCGAGGTTGGATTCCTAGGCAGATCAGGAGGTTTTAGAAAACCAGAATTCCTGGTGCTGAAACAAGTTCGACCTAAAAATGACTGGTTGGGAGGCATACTGGAATTGAGACCTCATGTTTCCTATCGCGGGTTTTGGGACTTTGAAGGAAATCAAGTGACTGGTTTTCTTCACGTAGATAATCACTGGGAATGGAAGAGTGGTTTCGAAGTACACACTGGTGTGAACTTTACGAGGGAAGCAATTTTTACCGATTTTCAAATAGCAGAAAACGTGGTAGTCCCAGTTGGCGAATACGATAATCAGGAAGGACAGTTCATCATTATAACCAACCCGAGTAAACCATTTTCTGTAAGTACACGTCACGTGGTTGGAGGCTTCTTCGATGGTAGCAGAGTATCAAATAGTGTGACCCTGGCTGCGAGAACTGGTGATAAATTCAACTCATCCTTCAGCTACCTGCGTAATGATGTTAGCCTTGAGGGCGGGGATTTCTCAACAGATATTTTCCGTGCAAGACTAACCTACTCATTCACACCTCGTGTTTCAACTACTGGACTTGTTCAATACAATAGTGTCTCTGACATTTGGTCACTAAACCTACGGTTTAGTGTGCTACAGCAATCAAATACAGGACTCTTTGTCGTCTACAATGTGACGGACGATGCTTTTGGCAATACAGGAAGTAGCTTCACTGTGAAGTATTCCAGGTTGTTTGATTTGATAAGGTAAGATTAGAAATTGAGTCGAAGAGCTACTGTTTCACTATTTCAAAAGACGTCTCAAAATTTCCACTTAGCTCCCTACCATCTTCCAATACCATATTGAATGATAGTGCAAAATTTGGCTTTTCGCCCGTGATAGTGATTGTTCCAGTACTTAGTTTGGAAGCTCCATTCCCATTAAACTCACCAATTGCGTAGAAATTTTTATCCGGCCAGGACAATCGCGCTGGCTCGAATTCAAAGACTCCAGTTCTGAAAGCATCTACCCCTAAAGAGTAGGCAAAGAAGCTAAAATAAAACGAAGTGGTTTCACCAAAATCAATCCCTACTCCATCGCTTGAAAGACTTCCATCTGTGATGTAGAAGCTGTAGAGATAATGGGTTTCTGTACTATTAATACCAAAATCTTGAATCAAGCCACTTGTCGGGAGAAAGGCTTCTCCTCCCACAAGAATTTCGTTGATCTTGGCCTTCTGCTGAAGGTTGTCATCGTCACTGCATGATAATTGAACTACTAAAGTTATAAGCAGTAGGATCTTTTTCATACCCAAATTTACCAGTATTGCCCGATCGGGGAAACAACCAGAGGTGAACTGCAACATCTCTTAACGCATTTGAAACAATTCTTAATCTCATAGAGTGAGTAGAAGTCTCTCTTTGCACAAACTTTTTTACATCACTAATCAACACGTAAAATGAAATTCAAATTTACTCTGTGGAGATACTTTATTCTCCTCCTAGTCACTCTTTTCATCTCCCATGCTTCTCAGTCGAAAAGCAAATGCTGGGGAGCGGAAAGGAGTGTTAAGTGTTCGACATTTGCTTCTACTGGTACACAGTTGCGCGTACCTAAATCAGCAACGGAAAAAGTATGGGAGCGATCGAATGATTAATGATAGCGAGGGTGGCTCTGGGAGTCACCCCGTTTTTATCATCAAACTATTCCTTTTGGCGAAACAGAAATATCTATGGTTTGCTATTCATACCCATTCGGAACCTTCCGCATCTCAGTCCCTTGTTCAAAAGCATAACCGAGTTTCAGAAGCTTGTCCTCTTCGAATGGTCTACCAATGAAGGTCAATCCTACCGGTTGGCCAGTTTCTCGATAACCCATCGATACGGTCAGGCAGGGATACTTTGCTGCCGCGGCGAATCCAGCGCTGTAATTATTAATGGAGAGAACTGCATCCAGTTGATATTCTTGCATTGGCGTTTCAAAGTAACGTACACCTTCTGCATTCAATCTTTCTCTCAACTGGATCAATTCTTCTTCGTTAAGTTGAACAGATAGCATCCCTTCGAACCGAGCGTGTCCATAGGGTGTTCTGGTGGCACTATCTTGCTCATTGTATGCTACGATCTCTTCTACAGTGCGTGGAACAATTTGATCTGATCCATAGTCATTTAGGTAGTTTGGAAGATCAATCTGCATGTCGGCAGATAACAAATCACCAAAACCAGTAAAATCAACTTCCACAGGATCAAACTCAATGGCGATGCCTCCCATTGAAACTACTTTCTCAACTGTGAGCTTGTAAATGGAATCTTCTAGGAACCGCTTAATCACTCCAAACCGAACGCCTTCTAAGGTCCCGGCCTTCAAGTCTTCCCAATATTTTTTGTTTTTAGGATTGTCCTTAGTTGCTACATCTGCTGGATCTTCACCAGTCATTGCCGAAAGAAGAATCGCATTGTCTGTAACATTTCTCGTCATGGGACCTGGCGTATCCAGGGTGCTGGAAATTGGTACGATTCCACCTCGACTGAGCAAACCTACGGTTGGTTTTAGTCCAGCCAACGAACTTGAACTAGCAGGAGAGAGAATAGATCCTGACGTCTCGGTGCCAACTGCAGCTGTTGCATAATTTACCGCCATTGTAGCCCCACTTCCAGAACTGGACCCTCCAGTATCGAATTGCCTTCTGCCGTAGGGATTAAGTGTCTGCCCACCAACGGCGCTGAAACCATTGGGGCAGCCTGAGCAATTGAAGTTCGCCCACTCGCTTAGACTGGTTTTACCCAGAATGATTCCGCCGTTCTCCTTGATTCTGTCAACGATAAAAGCATCTGCAGTCTGATTTTTCAGCAGCACGTGCGCTCCTGCCGTGGTAGGAGCAGCTTCTGTATTGATATTATCCTTCAAAAGAACAGGCATACCGAAGATTGGATGGTTACTTGAAGTTTGGTTTTTATCTCTCTCTCTAGCTTCCTGTACAGCGTTTGGATTGATCGCCAGGATGGAATTCAAATACTTGGTGCTATCGTTCTCAAACTTGACAATGCGGTAGAGGTACCATTGCGTCAACTTTTCGTAGGATAGTTTACCTGACGCGACATGTGATTGCATCGTTAAAATGTCCTGGTCAAAAATGAACGGCTTCAGATTCTGATAGTCCTCTTCAGAGAAATAGGCTATTTGCTCAGCCACGTTTTTCCAAATATCATTCTTATCCAAGACCCTCGATTGGATCAATTTAAACTGCATGCGACTTCTCTCGTGATCCGCATTCGCTTCTATTTCTGCGCTCTCATCATAGGGCTTCCATTCGGGAATGAGTGTTTTTGGTTGCGGTGTGCAGGCAAATAGAAAAAGGAGTGGTAAGACATAGAAATTCTTCATAGGTTTGATTGCTAGTGTTGAGGTTTAAATATAGGAACATAGCGCACTGCTTGTCGTCTACATCAGGACTTTTTAGACTGATTTATATGAATGGTCGCGATGAGCAATTTTTCACAAAAAAAGCTTCACCATTATGGCGAAGCTCAACTACTAGGCTAGTCTATGAAAAAACTACGTATTAACAATATCGTCTTTGGT
>JBDWQX010000172.1:0-6823 GCA_039986395.1 Cyclobacteriaceae bacterium | reverse complement strand
TAAACGTTTGAACCGTTCTGAGAACTCTACTCCACTTGCGCCTCGTTTTGCTCGTATCGTATGCGATCTCCCTTTTTCAGTTTCTTTCTCCTTCTGGTTTCCACTTCTCCATTTACCAAAACGAGCCCTTCGTCTATGACCTGTTTGGCTTCTCCCCCGCTAGCTACCCAGCTCATGATTTTCAAGAGTTTATTTAACTCAATGAAATCGTGATCTTCTAGTTCGAATTTTTCCATTTCGATTCAATCTATGCCATCCCCTGCAACTATCCAGGAATAGCAAAGTCTTTATTACAAATAAAGACTAACCATGGTAGCAAACTACATCAAAATTTCAGTTCGGAAGCTTAGGAAGCACAAGGCCAACTCATTTACAAAGCTCTTCAGCTTGTCTATAGGTCTAGTAAGTTTATTCTACATATCCACCTACCTGCAACAGGAACTTAGTTTTGACGATTTTCACCAAAAGCGGTCAGATATTTACAAACTAAATACGACGGGGGAGAGTCCAACTGGCACTTTGGAGCTGGGATTGAGTGCTACACCGGCAGGAGCATACCTTTCGTCTGCGTCACCTGAAGTGAAAGAGTACGTGAGAATATACAAGGAATATGGTAGCAGGGCGATCCGGTACGGCGAAAAGCTCTTTTCAGAAAGTGAGAACATTTACTACGCCGATGCAAACTTTTTCAACGTCTTCGATTTTGAGCTACTTTCAGGAAATAGGAAAACAGCGCTGGACGGGCCAGACAAGGTGATAATTTCCGAACGGACCGCACGCAAGTACTTTGGCACGCTCGATGTGTTGAACAGGACCCTTGATTACGATGGAGCTCCTTTTGTAGTATCTGGGGTGGTGGCAAATGTCCCTTCAAACTCTCACTTGCAATTTGACTTTCTTGTTTCTCTGGCAACATTCTACAGCAGCAGACCAACGGCAGATCAAAATTGGACCTGGTTTCCTATGAATACGTATCTACTACTGGAGCAGAATGCCGACCTGACTTCATTTAACGAGAAGTTGAAATCCGCACCCGCTTACCTACCAGAAAATAGTTCAAATGAGAAATATTCGCTTTCTGTGGAGCCGCTTTCAGGCTTGCATTTTAGCGAACCAAAGTTGGGTGAGTTAGGCCCGAAAGGAAAGCTCTCCGACCTCTACGTACTTTTCGCCATTGGAGTAATGGTGTTGCTACTAGCGGTTTCAAATTTTATCAATTTAACCACTGCACAAGTGTCGTTGCAAGGCAAGGAAGTCTCCGTAAAAAAAACGATGGGAGCTTCCCGGAAAAATATCCTGAGCCAATTTCTTACCGAGTCATTGCTCCTCATCACTACCGCGACAATACTTTCCGTACTGGTGACACTTGTCTCCTTTTCGTACTTCGAGGCTTTTATGGAGCGAACCTTTGATCTTTCCTTTCTTACAAACCCAGCTGTTCTTGCAGTGATTGCATCAACACCTCTTATTCTAACCTTGCTTGGTGGAATTTATCCAGCACTTAAGTTTGCAAATATTTCTGCCCTTCATCAGTCAAAAAGCGAAGTTCCAAGCACGAGTCTGCTGAATACCCGAACTTCTTTGCTCGTTTTCCAATTTGCCATTACCAGCACACTCATAATCAGTTCGCTCCTTATTTATCGCCAGTTAAACTTCGTGCAGAATCGTGACATTGGTCTGGATACCGAGCAAAAAGTAGTCATCGATTATGGCCCAAATGGTCAAATTGGGAATGCCTTTGAATCTATAAAGACCACATTGAGTTCCGTTCCTGGTGTAGAAAGTGTGACTTTTAGCTCTCATGTTCCGGGCCAACAACCCAATGGCACTACTACAATAATGACCGATACAGAAGGTCAAGTAAGAAATGGAGAAATCAACTTAAACCTGGTTGATCATGATTTCATTAAAAATTATGGGTTGCAGATGGTTGCAGGTCGGGATTTTCGTACAGGTCCTGCTGACAACAATACGGCATTGATTTTAAACGAAGCTGCGGTCAAGGCATTTGGCTATGACAATCCAGAGGATATCATTGGGGCATCCTTCACACAATGGGGTGGTAATGGAAAAGTTGTTGGTGTCGTGAGCGATTTCAATTATCTATCCCTTCATCAAGATGTTGGGCTCTTGTCTCTCAAAATGTGGCCGGACCAATACCAGAAAATAACGTTGGAAATCACTCAGTCAAGAGTGAAAAACACGCTTGAAGACCTAGAGTCAAAGTGGTATTCGTTGTACCCCAACGTGCCGTTCAAGTATTATTTTGTGGATGACAACTTCAAAGCGCAGTACAGCAAAGACCAACAATTTTCAATGATTATAAACATTTTCACCATCGTCTCTGTCTTGATCGGAATTCTCGGATTGGTGGCTTACGCTACATTCTGGTGCAATGGCAGAAAAAAGGAAATTTCAATACGAAAAGTACTAGGTGCCGAAGCGGGTCTGCTTCTATGGAATTTGTTCAAGGGATTTAGTCTTCCAGTGGTGATTGGCTTTGCTTTTGCAATTCCTACCTCCTACTATTTCGGCAATTCCTGGCTTGAACAATTTGCCTATCAAATCAACTTCAATTGGACCATATTCGCGCTACCGATCGTTATTCTCTTCGTCTTTGTAGCAATTGCAGTTGGAACACAATCGATCAAGCTGGTATTGACAAACCCCGTTGACAATTTGAAAGATCAGTAAAAGCTGGCACGAGCAAGATCTAAAGTGTATCTATTTACAAGATAGAAGCGTTGAAAGAGCATGAAGAGAGTTTATCTGTTCGTGCTGTTTCTCACGATCTATACGCTTGGTGTTGCACAAACCTTTACTCAGAAGCTCAGCAATGCTGCGCTCACGTTGACCGAGCAACAAGTGACGTACGATCCCTCCTATTTTTCCATTGACTACCCAAATGGCGATGTTCCTTTCGATAAAGGAGTTTGTACAGATGTGGTCATTAGAGCATATCGAGCAATTGGGCTGGATCTTCAAAAAGAGGTGCATGAAGACATGCTGACGAATTTTGATCGCTATCCCCAAATTTGGGGGTTAGCCAAACCAGACAAAAATATTGACCACCGAAGGGTCCCAAATTTGATGAAATACTTTGAGCGAGCAAACGCAACAAAGCGAATTACTAGCAATGCCGAGGACTACGAGCCCGGAGATATTGTCTGTTGGAATCTTGGTGGTGCCATAACCCACGTCGGCATTGTAGTCGATAAGAAATCCTCAGATGGTCTGCGATACCTTATCGTTCATAACATTGGCAGTGGTCAGGTTCTTGCCGATTGCCTATTTGATTTTAAGATAATTGGCCACTACGCATATGAACCATCATCAGACTAGATCGTATGAATTAACAAAATCTATCTAACATGCGAACACTTCTCATCTCCTTTTCCATTCTAATCCTTCACGTTTCAGGGCATTCCCAAGCCTCCAGTCTTCCAGCGCCAAAACCATATTTTTCAGCCATTATTGTGAGTGATATTGCTATTTCCATCGAGTGGTACACAAAGAATTTTGGCTTGGAAATCGTCAACCAAGTGGAGAATTCAGAGCGCGGATTCAAACAGGCCAATCTAAAACGGGGTAGTACATGGCTCGAACTGTTGGAATTAAACAATGCGCGATCTCAATCAGACCTACTTGCGAATTTGCCTGCAAAAACCAAGGTTGAAGGCTATTTCAAGTTTGGATTTACAGTATCAGAATTTGATGAATGGATTAAATTTTTAACAGCCGTAGAAGTGAATCTGTATGGGTCAGTGGTCGAAGATCCCAATTCAGGAAAGAGAATGATCATCGTATTAGATCCTGATGGAAATAGGATTCAGCTGTTCGAAGAGTAGAAATTCCGTCGATCAAAAAGAAGAGCATTGTCACCTCATCTGTGATTATATTTGGTTAGCATCATGGTTTAGTCCTTGATCACAAATCAGAAATTCAACTTAACCCCAGACGCATGAAATTTCGCATTTTACTTATTCCAGTCCTTCTAGTCAGTTTTATTGCCAGTAGTCAGGAAAACATCGACGCGGAGGCCATTGCCAAAATCAAGAACGAAGGCCTTAATAACTCTCAGGTTGAGCAAATTGCCTTTGAGTTAATCGATAAGGCAGGGCCGCGATTAACCAATTCCAAAGGGTATGAAAGAGCAGCTGCTTACGCCGTAAAACAATTGTCAGAATGGGGATTAGAAAGTGCAGAAACGGAAGCATGGGGAGAATTCGGGCGCGGATGGGAAGTAAACAAGAGTTATGTTGCTATGACAAAACCCTACTACATGCCCTTTATAGCGGTGCCGAAAGCGTGGACTGAAAGTACAGATGGAGCAGTGTCTGGGAAAGTAATAGTTGCTGAAATTAACAGTGAGGATGATTTCGCCAAGTACAAGGGCAAGTTGAAGAATGCCATTGTTGCCTTCAAACCAAGAGGGGATCAATCTCCAACATTTGACGCAGACGCACTTCGATTTTCCCCAGAAGCTTTGAAAGAAATGGAAGAGCCTACTGCAGGCGGGAGCCGATTCACGCCAGATCAAATTGCAGCCTTTCGTAAACGACGTGCATTTAGTCAAACGCTAAACACTTTTTTAACCGACGAAGGTGCAGCTCTTGTCATCAAGGGAGTGAATGGTCGGCATGGAACATTGTTTACAAGTAGTCCAAGAGGATATATAAAAGATACACCCCAAGGTGTGAGTGAGCTCGAGATGGCACCTGAGCACGTCAATTTGATGGCACGGCTTGTGGAAAATGGAGTTGAAGTAGAAATTGAAGGTGAGGTAAAAACGACCTTCAACACTGAAGATCTACAAGGCTACAATGTGCTAGCCGAAATACCAGGAACTGACAGAAAACTGAAGTCAGAGGTAGTGATGCTTGGTGGTCATCTAGATTCATGGCATGGGGCAAATGGCGCGACAGATAATGGAGCCGGTTGCATTGTAATGATGGAAGCTGTCCGCATTCTGAAAGCAGCAGGCTTAAAGCCTAAGCGTACCATTAGAATTGCCTTATGGGGTGGTGAAGAACAAGGCTTGCACGGGTCTCGCAATTATGTGAAAAACCATTTTGGAGACGCCGAGACAATGTCCCTAAAGGAGGAGCAGCAAAAGATCTCTGGATATTACAATATTGATAATGGCACAGGAAGAATTCGAGGAATCTACCTTCAAGGGAATGAGGAAGTAGCTCCCATTTTCAAAGAATGGTTCGCATCCTTCGACGACATAATCGACAACACCACCATCACGATCCGCAATACTGGCGGTACCGATCACCTCGGTTTTGACGCGATTGGTATTCCAGGATTTCAATTTATTCAGGATCCGATCGAGTATCGTTCTCGAACTCATCATACGAATATGGATACCTACGAACGTCTGGTTATTGATGACCTCAAACAGATTGCAACGATCGTGGCAACATTCGTTTACAACACCGCGCAGCGCGACGAGATGCTTCCTCGTGAGAAGATTGAAAAAACCGAATAACACTCACGGGCGCCGTGTTACGATTTGATTCCATGCTAATGCCGATTTAGAGCACTATATATTTGCGCCAAATAATCGACAGAATGATTCAATTTTTCAAAAATCTATTTTCAAGTGGCCCCAAGGTTACTCTGGATGAACTACTAGAAAAGGGTGCCGTGATAGTGGATGTCCGTTCAAAAGCTGAGTTCGCAGGGGGTCACCTTAACAATTCAGTTAACATTCCGCTGGATGTCCTCAAAAACCGGCTAAAGGAACTAGATAGCTCCAAACCTGTTATCACCTGCTGTGTCACAGGAATGAGAAGTGCTTCTGCCAAAAACATATTAAAAGCAAATGGCTTTGAAGAGGTTAAAAACGGTGGTGGCTGGGCAAGTCTCAAGAGGTTTGATAACTAATTTGCTTGCCCAAAAAAAATCCACCTGCATATAGCCTTCGTTTATGCGAACATTTCTGCAGAGAAATTCAGCTTTGATCACCCCATATCGATCGCTTTAAAAACCAGCCCAGCAGTAGCCGGGTTGGTAGCTAGAGGAATGTTATGAACATCGCAGATTCGCATAAGCATTTGAACATCTGGCTCATGAGGATGTTTGTCTAAGGGATCCCTGAAAAACACAACTGCGTCAATTTTTCCTTCAGCAGCCATCGCCGCAATTTGTGCATCTCCTCCAAGTGGGCCAGAAAGTTGCTTGGTTACCGCCAAGCCTGCCCTCTCAGCATGGCTTCCAGTTGTACCGGTTGAAATGAGATTGGCCTTTTCCAGAACAGGCTTGTGATCTAGTAGAAACTGGACCATTTCTGGTTTCTTACCATCATGAGCAATGATTGCAATGTTCATATATTAAAAATTCAATTATAGCAATGAGTCTGTTTACTGAAATGAAGAGTTACTTCTCATTGACTTTGGTTATTCCACTATTTTATGTTCTACCACTCGGTATGATGGAATTTTTCAGTAGCATCATCCACTCGCTGATAGGTATGTGCACCAAAAAAGTCTCTCTGTGCTTGAATCAAATTAGCAGTAGAATTAGCAGTGGTAAGCCCATTGAAAAAGTTTAGTGCTTCGCTGAGACAAGGAATTGCTATTTCACCAAGTACACATTGCGAAACAACTTTTTTAGCAGAGGGCTTAAAATCTTGTAACTTCTTAGTAATCTCCTCATTAAGCAGTAGGTTATCGCCTTCTTTTAGAACTTGAATCAGCTCCTCCATTAGGCCAGATCTTATAATACATCCGTTCGTCCATATTCGAGCTATCTCACTTAGATTCAAGGTCCAATCATTGATTCTGGATGCCTCAGAAATAAGTTTGAATCCCTGGTA
>JBDWQX010000171.1:0-16380 GCA_039986395.1 Cyclobacteriaceae bacterium | reverse complement strand
AACAGAGGGTGTCGAGTACAAGAAATGGACCTTTACTATTCCTGTCGGAGCTGGAGCAAAATTCAAGGTTAACGAATTCACAAATATCAATTTTGAAGTCTCTTACCACTTCACATTCACTGATTACCTTGACGATGTGTCAAACACCTACGCAACGGAATTTACAAATGAAACTTCTGCTCTACTCAGCAACCGAAAAGATGAAGTCGGAGTTGTGAATCCAACCTTTTACGATCAGATCCAACCAGGAGCTCAAAGAGGAGACCCATCCAACAATGACAGTTTTCTGCAAATCAGTTTGAAGCTTGAATTGTTCATACCACCAGAACTCTTCAGCGGGAAAAAAGAGCCCGTTCTTAAGAAGCCTGGCTACCGCCGGAAGGACAAGACCTCAACTAAGAAAGAAAAAAATTGATCTGTTTCACGATGTAGCTCAAGTCAGCTTCAGAAAGGGCAGTCCCAGAAGGAAGACAAATTCCTCTCCTAAAAAGACCCTCTGCTACTCCCGAGCCAACAAATAAAAAATCTTTGTACGCCTTGTTTAGATGCAATGGTTTCCACAAGGGTCTTGACTGAATTTTCTTTTCACTGAGAAATTCAATCAGTTCAAGAGGATTTAAATTCTCATCTTCAACCAATGGAGTCGTAAGCCATCGGTTACAAAACGAATGCTCTGGCTCAGCGCTAAAAGTGAAAATAGAAGGAAGGTTAGACTGGTAATAATTGAAAATCTCACGTTTCCTATTCATAAAGTATTCCATCTTCTCGAGCTGAGCCAGACCAACGCTTGCCAACATGTTGCTCAATCTGTAATTGTATCCAACCTTATCATGGTCATAGCCAAATTGGTCAGCATTTGCCTGTGTGGCCAGGTGCAGCCCCCTCTCATAATTTACCTCTGACGAAATCAGTGCGCCGCCTCCACTTGTAGTGATTAACTTATTTCCGTTAAATGAAATCACTCCAAAATCTCCA
The DNA here is from genome assembly GCA_039986395.1 of Cyclobacteriaceae bacterium. Classification (GTDB taxonomy): domain Bacteria; phylum Bacteroidota; class Bacteroidia; order Cytophagales; family Cyclobacteriaceae; genus Ekhidna. Next base: position 15,405 of record JBDWQX010000171.1, on the reverse strand, counting down.
AAAGTACCAACTGGCCCATTCTCAAACTTTGCCCCCAAGGCTTCTGCTGCATCTTCAATCAAGATCAACTCGTACTCATCGCAAATACTTCTAATCTCCTTGATTCTTGCGGGAACTCCATAGAGATGCGTAACGATTATCGCCTTGGGCTTTTTTTGATTAGAGGATAAATATGATCTTAAAAGGTCGGGATCTAAGTTCCATGTTCCGCTTTCGCTATCAATGAATACGGGAGTAGCATTTTGATATAAGACAACATTTGCACAGGCCGCAAATGTAAATGTCCCAACTAGCACATCATCGCCTCTTCCAATCTCAGCAAGGTTCAAGGCAAGATGCAACGCTGACGTTCCAGAGTTGACTGCAAGTACTTTCTTCCCAGCCAGCCTACGTTCTAGTTCCTTTTCAAAAAGGTCAAGTTGAGGGCCTACCGGAGCAACCCAACCACTGTCAATTGCCTCGGAGAGTAGTCTTTTCTCCTCTTCACCAACATTAGGTGGAGATAAATAGATCGGTTTGTCACTCATCTTTTATTTGCATAGTCAATGAAGGTGCCATGACTTTGATTCGAAAAATCTGCCTGCCTAACTTTAAAAAGTTGAAGTACAGTCATCATCAAAATTTTACAATCTAGAAGGAAGGAAATTTTATCTACGTAGACAAGGTCATTCTCCATTCGATTTTTCCAATCAGACTTATTCCGACCATTTACCTGAGCCAAGCCGGTAATTCCTGGCAAAACGGTATGCCTCCCTTTCTCCTCTTTAGTGTAGTACTCCAGGTACTCTACCAACAAAGGCCTCGGTCCAACGAGACTCATCTCACCTCTAAGCACATTTACGAGCTGAGGCAACTCATCCAGAGAGAGCCTTCTCAATAGAATTCCAACTTTAGATACCTCATGATTGTGCATCGTTTTAAACTTAAGTATCGAAAAAATTTTCTGATCCTTCCCTGCTCGTCGCTGTTGAAAAAAGACATCACCTCGATTCAAAATCAAGAGCAAGAGCATAAAAAAAAGAAAGATAGGTAAGCACAGTATGATCAGAAAAAATGCGGCAGTCTTATCACAAAAAGGCTTCACCACTGACGCGTATTTTTTTTTAACTCCCGCCTTCATAAAAATAGGGATTGCCGCATATTATTGATATTTTTCACCTGCGAAAACCTACTCTCTCTTTTTCCAGCTATGAAAATATTTCGGTTTGCATTTTTCTTCATCCTTACGGTTGCTTTGGGTGTCATGCTCAATTCAAAAGTAGGTGTAGTTCCGCCGTTAGGAAAATTTCTAAGCCCCTTTCATGGTTTTTGGAAAAATGCAGAAAATGAAGCTATCAATGCGCCTACTCAAATTGCCTCCGATTATTTAACTGACAAAGTCCGTGTACATTTCGATGAGTTGCTGATTCCACACGTTTTCGCGCAGAATGATTCTGATCTATTTTATACGCAGGGATACATCACAGCTTTTCACAGATTGTGGCAGATGGAATTTCAATTACTTGCAGCTGATGGTAGGCTGTCAGAGATATTAGGGAAGCAAGCACTAACCTACGATCGATCACAGCGAAGGATGGGATTAGGCTATGGTGCCAGAAACGCAACTGAGCTTTTTAAGAATCAGGAACCAGAATTGTTTAAGATCGTTGATGCATACACTGCTGGGGTAAATGACTTTATTAAGACGTTGGACTACGACGACTTGCCCATTGAATACAAACTGCTGGACTATAAACCAGAACCCTGGACTCCGTACAAGTGCTTCCTCTTTCTCTCCAACATGCACAAGGCGCTCTCGGGAGGAGACACAGACCTTGAAAATACCAATGCGCTCAAACTATGGGGAAAAGATCTCTTCGATATCCTTTATCCAGACAAGCATGCTGGTATTGACCCTATCATTCCAAGTGGTACTGCTTTTGACTTCACTCCTCTCCCAACCCCAGTTCCCGATTCCATTTACGCACTGGGTTTCGCTAATCCAATAATTGAAAAGCCTGATCCTGATAATGGCAGCAATAGCTTCGTAGTTGGCGGACAAAAAACAGCAAGCGGCAATGTAATTTTAACAAACGAGCTAGACCTAAACCTTACCTCTCCAAGTATCTGGTACCTCGTTCATTTGAACACTCCTACAATGAACGTAATGGGAGCTAGCTTCCCTGGTGTTCCAACAATCATTAATGGATTCAACGATTCTATCGCCTGGGGAGAGACAAATTCGAGAGCGGACGTTGTCGATTGGTATTCTATTGAATTCAAGGATGAATCGAGAAATGAATATCGATACAATGGAAACTGGGTGCCAACCCGAAAAGAGGTTGAAGAGTTCGAAATTAAGGGAGACGATTCCTTTTACGACACGCTCATCTATACCCACCATGGTCCTGTGGTTTACGATCGAAATTTCACTAGGCAAACAGAGAAAATGAATCTGGCTATGAAATGGGTAGCACATAATCCCTACAAAGAGTTTAAGGCATTTTATCTCTGCGACAAGGCCAATAATTACGACGATTTTGTTGAGGCTTTCAGTAACTACTCTGGTCCTGCACAAAACATCTCATTTGCATCAGCATCAGGAGATATTGCCGTCTACCTCGCAGGGCAATTTCCATTGAAATGGGAAGAGCAGGGCAAGTTTATTATGGATGGGGCCAACTCCAGACACGAATGGAAAGAATTCATTCCTTACGAACATAATCCCAAAGTGCTCAATCCGAGTCGGGGCTTTGTTAGTTCGGCCAACCAACATCCTGTCGACTCGCTCTACCCGTACTACATTTACGACTACAATTACGATTACTACAGAGGACGAAGGATCAATGATCGCCTGCGTGTGATGGAGAATATCGAGGTGGATGATCTCATGGAGCTTCAATACGATAACTTCAACTACCTAGCTTTTGAAAGCCTTCCAATGATGCTTGAAAGTCTTGATTCTGCTTCCTTCACTGGTTTTGACTTGGACTATTACACCACACTTCATAACTGGGACTACTTCAACGAAGCTGAATTGGATGCACCTGCTATCTTCAAAACTTGGTGGGACAACTTAAGGTCCAAACTATGGGACGAAATAGATAGTGCCGAGGTAAGTCTCATAAGACCTCATTGGTACAACACATACTACGTTCTCAAGAATTTTCCCGACTTAGATCTTATAGACAACACGTTCACTCCGGAGCAGGAAAGTGTGGATGACCTATTCCGTATCACCTTCAAAGAAACTGTTGCCGAACTACAAGAGTATTTGGCCATCGAAGGGAACGAGCTTACTTGGTATCGTTTCAAGAACACTACCGTCCGACATTTACTTCGGATTGATCCTTTTAGCAGTAAAAGTGTGAAAGTAGGTGGTTACCGATCAATTGTCAATGCTGCTTCAGAAGCACACGGACCCTCCTGGCGAATGGTTGTAGAGCTGGGTGAGGGAGAGGTGAATGCTTGGGGCGTATACCCAGGAAGTCAATCTGCGAATCCTGGAAACCCAACGTACAGTCATATGGTTGACGACTGGGCCACAGGTGACTACAAAAAATTACTTTTTGATCCAACGTTAGATACCGGATCGAATGGAATCGTTTATTCTATTCTCTTAGACCCAAGCAATTAAGTATAAATGAAACTAATACTAAGAATCATTCTTATTGCAGCCATTACTTACGTGCTTTCACCCTACCTCACCTGGTGGACGGGCATGGGTGCTGCATTTCTTATTTGCATGGCTATGCCATCAACCTTGTTGAATGCCTTTGTTGCTGGTTTTCTGGGCGTGGGTTTAGTTTGGACTGGAGAAGCACTTGTGCTTGATGTTGCTAATAAATCCGTCTTCACCGAAGTTATTATCGAACTGCTAAGTGTTCCATTGATTGATAACCCTTTAACGTTGGTCGTTGCAACCGGATTAATAGGCGGACTCTCCGGAGGTTTCGCCGGCACCAGCGGAGCCAGCTTACGACATGTATTCAAAAAGAACAAACCTCAAGGATACTACAGTTAGAGTTCCTTCACCAGGACACCAGAAGCAACGATGGCAATCTCCTTGCGCATTGCTTCCTCATATTCCTTACCAGAATCATCCGCATAGTGTTTTGCAAGATCCTCCTCTAGGTTTACCACTGCTGCACTCCCTTCAAAAATCACCTCTCTACCTGCAATGTCTTTCGGCACAAAAAATCCATAATCCTTAAAAGTGATACGAATGGACTGTCCTTGCTCATTCTTGATTTTCATCCAGCAGCCCTTGGCCTGGCAAACTTCCTCCACCACTCCTTCTATTTTGAAAGACTCCTCATCCGAAGACACCAAAGTCAAGAATTCATCGGTAGACACAGGGCTCTTTGCGCTGATCTCCTCACCGTACGAAGAATACGAAGGTTGCGAAGCACAAGAAACAGAAAGTAAAAATACGGTAATTGCAATATTTTTCACGACTTAAAATTTGATGCTTAAAGCTAGGCAATACCGTTAATAATCAGCTTGTTAAGAGAGAAAAAAATATAAAAAAAATCCTATAAATTAGTTATTTGTAATCTTTTTGTTATATTTGTCTCGATTAACAGTTTTTAAACCTAAAACGAGCAACAGTTATGCGACGAAAATTTTTAACAATGATGGTAATCGTAAGTGCCCTTTCACTAGGTGCTTGCACAGAAGATGCCGCTATGGACGAATTAATTGATGATATTGAACTGAATCAGCCTGGAGATAACGATGATGATGATAAGGATCCTCCTGGTGGAGTTATCAGTGGTGGCTCTGGAGGTGGTTAATTTCACCTTACAGTCAAAAAGACCTCACTGATCTAAGGATATATAAAGTCCTTCGAAACTAAAACGCTAACGAATAAATTGTTAGCGTTTTTTCTTATATTGCATTTCAAATCAGTTATACTTTAAGTGCGGATATTCTCACTAGTAATTATCTTAATAACACACACCTCAGTTTCTGTAGGTCAGTCGATAGAAGAAAGAATTGACATTCTGCCATCTTTGATCAGTCAATATCCAGATTCGGTCTATCAGTTAGCATTGAAATTGAAAAGTGATTCTGAAGACAAGAATCACATGAACGGCATTGTGCAAAGCAATTATATCCTTGCATATATTCTTGATGATGTTAGAGGTGACTATGGTAAAGCAATCATCTACTATCTTGAAGCTATTAGGTATGCGCAAAAATTCAACTATGAAAAGAAAAGTAAAAATCTTATCTCTCTTCATAAAAACTGTGGTGTCATTTTCAGGAAGTTCAAGGCATTTGACCTAGCCGAAGAGTACTATAAAAAAGGCTTAGAATACGCTGAAGCTGCGGCAGATCAGAAGCAAACTTTGAGTATCAAGTACAATTTGTCTGGAGTTTATTTTGACCAAGATCGATTTAGCGAATCTATAAATCTACTTGATGAGATTCTTGATACATCAGAAGTTGGATCCAAAAAGTATTACGACATCTTAAATAGGTTGGGACTAAGCTATCAGAAATCAAATATGCTTGATTTGTCTATCTCAACATTAAATCTTCTACTAGAGGAATTGCCGCTGGCAAACTACAAAATGAGAGGCTACGCCTTTCACAACCTAGCGAGGTCTTACAGATCAAAAACTGATTTTGACAAAGCCCTTCTTTACTATCACAAATCCCTAGATGAAAAGAGAAAAGTGGAAGGAGTTAACTCAGCCCTTTTCGAAACTCTTTGCGAGATTGGAGAAACTCATTTTGATATGAGGAATTATAATGAAAGTGATTTCCGCTTTTCAGAGGCAGAAAGCTTGCTTTCAGACATTGTTAAGCCAGTGAAGTACTTTCAGATGTATAAGAATCAGGCAAATTTATTCTACAGTTTAGGCAAATACGAAAGATCCAAATACTACGAAGACCTGTATTCTGATGCGATGAACGAATACCTCAGAATTCAATCTGAGATTCGTGAAACAGACCAACGATACAACATGGACCTTATCACCAAGCGTTACTTTGCAGAGGTTGACAAACAAGAGCGAATTGCTGATATTCTCATGTATTCGAAACTCACTTCCGGCGGTCTGCTCACACTGCTGCTCTTAGTAATCGCGTATCATCGATATCAGAAAATCATGCTTCGCAGAAGCATTGAACGCGAGTTGATCGCACTTAAGATCGTAGACTAGACCCAGCTCGTACTCCATACCAAGCCTTCCTTCCTAATTTATAAGTATTGAATTGTTACTTACAAAGTATCGAAGCAATAATTAGGTGTCGTTTTAACAATACATCAAACAACTACTACTAGAAAAGCGGTAAGATTTTAAAAAGTACTAAGTGGTTATAGCTTACAACGAAGAAGTGAAGTTAAACGCGAAGCTTGAGTTTCTCGCGGAGCACCGTGAGCATACCTTCTTGTCGGTCATTCAACAAGATCAGCTTGTTCTTTTGTGCATCACTTTCTTCAAGGACAAAGGATACCAGTTCTTCCAACTCGTGTACCTCAAACGCTTCTGGCTGAGCTACTCTTAGCTTGATGAAAAGCTCACGAATTCTGTTCTCCAGATTTACCTGGCTCGGTGCTATAGGTTGTGACTTTACGATATCGTCATTCCACATTGCACCCAATCCTTTGATCAGCCACTCCGCATTGAGTTTATCATATGTCTTAAGCATTTTAAGAATCAATTCGTAGCTCGGCTTGCTCCTTCTCCCCTTAATTATGTTGAATATCACTGTGACATTCACACCCACACTTTCCGAAAATGAAGTAGGATTCATTTCCATAACAGTGATCAGCCGATTAATTCGATCATTAATCATGGGTTAAATGTAAGTGAAAGTTTGAAAAGAAGAAAAAAAAAGAAGGGTTACTTTGTAACCCCTCCTTCATTAAGAACCAGCTATGGAAAATAGATACTCACTATCTATAAGCCGAAGATATGCCTCTTTTTGATACGTGCAAAGCTTTTTTACAATTATTTTATCAATTGATAATACCAAAGCGGTATTTTCGATAAACGGGCATATTTTATTATCAATGGCTAATACTCACAACGATTTTCCCAACTGACTCTCGAGATTCCATATACCTGTGTGCGTTAGGCAGGCCCTCAAAATCAAACGTTTTTCCAACAACGGGTCTCAGTTGGTGCTTCTGTACGAAAATTCGTAACTCGTCCCAAATTTCAGCAACCACTTCTGAATTATCTGTCAAGTATCCGATGTGTGATGCGTAGATTCCCTGACTCCTTTTCGACATCTCAATCAATTGCACTTTTGGGGCAGCTTTCCATGTTCTCCACCAGGAGATTGGATTCCACTTCTTCAAATTGATGCTTGCAAATCCTATGACTGCCATCCTGCCAAATGGGTTAAGCAGTTCAAGGCTTTTCTTAAAAACCTCTCCACCCACCACTTCCAAAACACAGTCTACTTTTCCACCCTCTTTAATGATCTCTTCATAAAAGTCATGAGATGCATAGTTGATAGCCATGTCCGCGCCTAATTTTTTAATCAAAGTCAATTTCTCCACTTTGCTAGCTGTGCCAAAAACATGACACCCCAGAGCCTTGCCAAGCTGAACTGCTGCTGTGCCGACACCCCCAGCAGCAGCATGGATAAGAACTCGTTCTCCTGACTCCACCCTACAAAGTTTCTTAAGTGCCACCCATGCCGTCATGAAATTGACAAGGTACGCAGCATTCTCCTCAGGCGAAAAATTAGCTATTGCAGGAAAACAAAGGTGCTCAGCAACACACGCAAACTCCGCATATCCGCCATACTGCTGTCCAACTATCACCATTTCTCCAACAGCATGTCGAGTGACATTCTCACCTACTTCCACAACCTCACCATACGCCTCCATTCCAGGAACGTAGGGCCTCTTCGGTGCCCACCGATATTGCCCCTTTCTAGATAGAATTTCCGCATAGTTGATTCCAATGCACTGAATTTTAATCTTCACCTCATTCTCTTCGGGAGTTGGATTAGATAGTTCAACAAGCTTCAAAACTTCAGGTTTTCCAGATTTATGGAATTGATATGCTCTCATAGGTGTTGAATACGACGTTTGAGATTATTGACAATGTGGTCGCAATAGAAAGTGCTATTTTCACAATTAATTACAAGTCAAGATATGAAGGACAGTTATTATAATAGAGAAGATCTGAAAAAATTCGGGAACATAACCGAGTGGCAGAAAGAACTTGGGGAGAAATTCTTCGATTACTACGGTAATGTGTTCAAGGAGGGGGCTCTTACAGCGAGGGAAAAATCCTTGATCGCTCTAGCCGTCTCACACGCTGTGCAGTGTCCTTACTGCATCGAATCGTACACAACAGATTGCCTGAAAAAGGGAGTGGATGAGGAGCAAATGATGGAGGCTGTCCATGTGACTGCAGCAATAAAAAGTGGTGCTGCCCTTGTACATGGAGTGCAAATGATGAATCAGGTGAACGATAAATTGATGTGAGGTGATTCAATCGTTAAAAAAACAAAAGCACAAGCTTTCAACTTCGGAGGGGCAGATCGATCTACTCAGCGATGCGTCTAGTTTGGGAATACCCACTTTTGATAGCAGATTAAGTGATTTGGGTCACTCAACACTGAAACCCATAGGGATTGATATTTTTCAGATCAACGTAGGGAAAATGTGCAATCAGGTTTGCGCTCACTGCCACGTAGACGCTGGACCTGATAGGAAGGAAATAATGACTAAAGAAACAATGCAGCAGTGCATTGATGCCATCAAAAATACGAGTATCAAAACAGTGGATCTGACTGGCGGTGCGCCCGAAATGAATCCAAATTTTAGATGGTTTGTTGAGGAGCTGAGGGCAATTGGAAAAAAGATAATTGTTCGGTGCAACCTGACGATAATTTTGGCGAATCCGAAGTACCATGACTTGCCAGAGTTTTTCAAAAAGCACAAAGTAAACGTTGTTTCCAGTTTACCCTATTTCACCGCAAAACGAACAGATGCTCAACGTGGTGATGGAGTTTTTGATAAGTCCATAAAAGCACTTCAAATGCTAAATAAGGTTGGATTCGGGAAGTCCAATTCCGACCTACAACTTGACCTTGTTTACAATCCAGCCGGAGCCTTTTTACCAGGAGATCAGCATGCATTAGAAAGTCAGTTCAAGAGAAAACTTCAAGAATATGATATAGTTTTTGATAACCTGTTCGCCATCACAAATCTACCAGTTAGTCGCTTTTTAGAGTACTTGGTTCGAAGCGAAAAGTACGAGGACTATATGGAAGAGTTGGTCAATGCATTTAATCCAGTGGCGGCTGAAGGCGTCATGTGCCGCAACACAATAAGCGTGGGTTGGGATGGCTACCTCTATGACTGCGACTTCAATCAAATGCTGGAATTGAAGGTAAAAGGAAGTAACCACGTAAGTGATTTTAATGCCGAAGAGTTGTCGCAACGGGACATTATTGTAAACCAACATTGCTATGGTTGCACCGCGGGTGCTGGATCAAGTTGTGGAGGTACCACAGCGTAACGCCGCAAATGGAAACTAAAGAGTGTCCATCATGCGCCATGAATATCGACGTTTCTAGCAAAGAATGTCCTATCTGTCAGTATGAATTTTCAGAAATACAAGTAGGCTACAAATGGATAGCTGTCTTACTTGCGATCATCTTCTTGCTGTACTTGTTCTTCTAGACCTGCCCTACCTTGGTGACCTTCATCATATTAGTATGTCCCTGCCAATGTTGAGGCATTGAGGCAGTGTTGACAAATTGATCACCGCTTTGCAAATGACCAGTTTCAACAAGTTGTTTTTCGATTTGTTCCAGGGTTAAGTCAATATTGTCATGATTGTCGTAGTAAAAGGTCTTAACTCCCCAGACCAGGTTCATACTAAGAAGCAATTTTTTATTGTTGGTAAAAAGAAAAATTTCTGATCTAGATCGATGCATAGCCATCCTAAACCCAGAATAACCAGATTTTGTCATGCAAACCAGGGCTTTTGCTTGAATATTCTCAGCCATCTGACATGCTCCTCTGATCAAGAGATCATTGCTTCTTGTACTAGATTCAAGGTGATCTTCGTAATACCTATTATATATAGAATCTGCTTCCTTTTCAACTGCTGAAATTGTTTCAGCCATTTTTCTTACTGACTCAATAGGAAATTTACCTGCAGCAGGTTCTGCCGACAGCATCAAAGCATCAGCACCATCCATGACTGCATTGGCAACATCATTGGTCTCGGCACGTGTCGGTCGCGGATTCTCTATCATGCTCTCCATCATTTGGGTAGCTATAATCACAGGCTTCGCAGCTTTGTTACACCTTAGAACAATCTTCTTTTGCCAGAGCGGCACCTCGTGCATGGGTATTTCAACACCGAGATCTCCTCTGGCAACCATGATCCCATCAGACTCTTCAACAATTGCCTCGATATTTTTTAGAGCTTCCGGTTTTTCGACCTTGGCAATGATCTTTACATCTTTTCCAGCTTTAGCAATTCGCTCTTTTAGCTCCACAATGTCTTCGGGCCTTCTAACAAAACTCAGAGCAACCCAATCAATACCATGATCCAATCCAAAGCTTAGATCTTCAATATCTTTCTCCGTCAGCGATGGCGCGGATACATTGGAGTCAGGTAGATTAATTCCCTTTCTCGATTTCAGAATCCCGCCATGAACAACTGTGGTAATAACCTCATTTCCCGTCACCGATTCAGTTTTGAGCTCGATGTTCCCATCATCTATTAGTATGACATCACCATTCTTTACATCTTCCAATATCCCCTTGTAAATCGTACTGATTCGATCGGAGTTACCAATCAAATCTTCGGTAGTTATGCTCAGTTTTTGTCCATCCTTCAACTCCACACCATTGTCCTCAACAAGTCCCACACGTATCTTAGGGCCTTGCAAGTCTTGCAGCATGCAGAGATTGAAGTCCGACTCTTCGTTGATCTTTCTAATAGTAGAGATTACCTTTCTGTGATCGTCATGTGTACCATGCGAAAAATTAAGACGCAAAACATTCGCTCCTGCCTCCGCCAACTGGATGATTTTTTCCTTTGAATTACTCGCTGGTCCAATCGTTGCTACTATTTTCGTTCGTTTACTACTTCTTATCATTTATTTGGTTAGTACAGTAAATTTTCCTTTGATTTAAGTTCATCAAAATTAAGCCTCGAAACGTATTCCACTAGTGGTATTTCCCGAATATTGACACAAACATTTGCTGCTGAAAGCTCACCAGTTGCATCTTTTAATTTTAACAGATAATCAAATTGCTTCAATTCAGGTAGTAGGAACTGAGGTTTACTACTGCCGCTGGTAATTAGCTTGTTTCGCAGTAGTTCGATTTCAATAAACTCCGTCTCGTATTTACAATTAGAGATCAGGATGGTTGGGCGGTTGGAAAACTCAATTTTAATGTCCTCTTTTTTAGCTAAGGATATTTCCAATACAGAATTAATATGCCATGCTAGTTTGTATTCTTTTTTATTGCACACAATCCCCGCCAGCTCAAAGTCAAATTCATAGATTAAATCCAGCCTATTCTTCTTCATATGTTATATATTCCGGTCCAATTGTCGCCAAAAATCAATCGCAGTTACACTGTGCTAATTTGTTTGATTTTAGGGGGATAATATATTTCTTTGCAACTCATTTTAAACCAAACATTAAAAAAATGTCAGAAATAGCACAAAAAGTAACGTCAATCATTATTGACAAACTAGGTGTGGAAGAGTCTGAAGTTACTCCTGAAGCAAGTTTTACAAATGATTTAGGGGCTGATTCGCTAGACACAGTTGAACTCATCATGGAGTTTGAAAAAGAATTTAACATATCTATACCTGATGACCAGGCTGAGAATATCGCCACAGTAGGTCATGCTATCTCTTACCTTGAAGAAAACGTTAAGTAAGCTATAAGCTCCTTACTTTATGGAATTAAAACGAGTCGTTGTTACTGGGATTGGTGCACTTACACCTTTAGGAAATACCAAAGAAGAATATTGGGATTCGTTGGCTAAAGGTGTAAGTGGCGCAGCCCCAATTACTCGATTCGACACCGAAAAATTCCGTACCAAATTCGCTTGCGAAGTTAAAAACTTTGATGCTCTTGATTACTTCGATAGGAAGGAAGCAAGAAAAATGGACCCAAACACCCACTTTGGGATGGTCACTGGCGATCAGGCAATCATTGATTCTGGCTTAGACCTTGAAAAAGTTGACAAGGGAAGGATTGGGGTTATTTGGGGTTCTGGAATTGGCGGGTTCAGTACGTTTCAAAATGAGGTTATGAACTTTGCTCAAGGAGATGGTTCACCTCGTTTTAATCCGTTTTTTGTGCCTAAAATGATTGCAGACATTACTCCCGGATTGCTCTCCATAAAGTATGGATTTATGGGTCCTAATTTCGCAACCGTTTCTGCTTGTGCTTCTTCCAACAATGCAATTACTGACGCTGCAACTTACATTCAAGTAGGCAAGGCTGACGCTATCCTTACAGGAGGTTCCGAAGCGGGAGTAATCGAGTCAGGTATTGGTGGGTTCAATGCGATGAAGGCTCTTTCCGAGAGAAACGATGATCCTAAAACAGCATCTAGGCCATATGATAAAGATAGGGATGGTTTTGTACTAGGCGAAGGTGCAGGCGCGATCATTCTTGAAGATTTAGATCACGCCAAGGCTCGTGGAGCAAAAATCTATGCTGAAATTCTTGGAAACGGAATGTCTGCTGATGCTTATCACATTACTCAGCCACATCCCGAGGGAGTTGGCATTGAGTTGGTGATGAAGAATGCTTTGAATGATGCTGGCATTGGATCGGATCAAGTTGACTATATAAATACGCACGGAACTTCAACTCCTCTTGGAGATTCTGGAGAAATTCGAGCGGTACAGAGAGTTTTTGGTGACAACGCTCTTAATCTAAATATCAGTTCGACTAAATCGATGACTGGTCACTTACTTGGTGCGGCGGGTGCTGTGGAGTTCATCGCTTGCATTATGGCGTTGCAAAAAGGCATCGTCCCTCCTACAATTAATCATTTCACAGATGATCCGGACATTGATCCGAATCTCAATTTGACGTTCAATACCGCTCAAGAGAGAACGGTGAACATTGCTATGAGCAATACGTTCGGATTTGGAGGTCACAATACGTCAATCATTATAGGAAATTACTCCGAATAGTGTCTTCGTTTCCGAAACGTTTATCGGGTCGCCTAATTTCCACGTTCAGTTCTGAGAAAAAACTACGCCAGTCATTTCGATTGATCGTGGGACGAAATCCAATCAATCTCGCTCTGTACAAGCAAGCTATGATGCATAGCAGTGTCGCTGAGACAAACGAGCAAGGAATTAAGGCTTCATATGAACGCTTAGAATACCTGGGGGATGCTGTCCTGGGGATGATCGTTGCTGAGTACTTGTACTCGCAGTATCCTTTCAAGGAAGAGGGTTTCTTGACAGAAATTAGATCGAAGATCGTCAGTCGGGAGTCTCTAAACAGTCTTGGTCAAAAAATTGGACTTAGAGAATTGGTTCAATACAATCAAAAAAACAGAACAAGCAAATCGGTATATGGAGATGCTTTGGAGGCCTTGGTCGGTGCTGTTCATCTCGATCATGGATTTAAATTCTGTAGGCAATTTGTAACCAACAAGCTAATTAAGCCACACTACGATCTCAACGAACTAATCACCACGATCTCAAACTTTAAAAGCAAGTTGCTAGAGTGGTCACAAAAAGAAAATGTTGACTTAAAGTTCGAAATTGTAGATGAAGAAGATAGAAAGTTTACCGCACAGGTTTTCTTAGGTGACAAACCAAAATCGAAGGGTTTTGGTTTTAGTAAGAAGAAGGCGGAACAAGACGCCGCTAGAAAGACTTACTTGGATCTAAAACTGCCAGAATGAGCAAAAAACTCAAGATTGGGGGAGCATGCCTAAATCAAACTCCGATTGACTGGAAGAACAATTTGGATAATATCAAGCTTGCGATTGATCAAGCCAGAGTTGAAGAAGTGGACATTCTCTGTCTCCCAGAGCTTTGCATCACTGGTTACGGTTGTGAGGATCTATTTCTCAGTGACTGGCTCCCAGAAGAGGCTTTGGCAAAGCTTGAGAAAGTAGTTCTCTGGACAGAGGGAATTGCCATAACCGTCGGGCTTCCGATTCGCATCGACAGCCATATCTACAACACAACCTGCTTCATAGCAGGCAAAGAGATTAAGGGATTTTACGTAAAGCAAAAACTTGCCAATGATGGAGTTCATTACGAACCGAGATGGTTTACACCCTGGCAGTCGGGCGAAATCCATCACTTTGAATGGCAGGGGAAAAGCTATCCATTTGGCCATGTCTGTTTTGATCACGGTGGGATTACAGTAGGTTTCGAAATTTGTGAAGATGCATGGAGGAGTGACCGACCAGCAGTGCATTACCAGGCAAAAGTAGACCTGATTCTAAATCCAAGTGCATCGCATTTTGCCTTCAAGAAAGCAAAATTTCGCGAAGATCTGGTATGCACAAGTTCACGGGAATTGGACTGTGTTTACCTATATACCAATCTACTTGGCAACGAAGCAGGGAGAATGATCTATGACGGTGACATTCTAATTGCAAATAAAGGTGAGTTGATTGGCAGAAATGACCGGCTGTCTTTTCGAGATTACAACCTCCTCACAGTCGATATTGACTTTTCAACAGGTACGTGCCAAAAGAATCTGAAACCCAATTTTGAGGATCAAAACGACGAGTTTACGCAAGCAGCTTCACTGGCACTATTTGACTACCTGAGAAAAAGTCACAGCAATGGATATGTTCTATCTCTGAGTGGCGGAGCAGACTCCAGCACCATCGCAACCCTTACTGCCGAAGTTGCCAGACGAAGTTTTCTTGAGCTTACCAAGAGTGAGCTGGAGCAGAAAGTGGGTTTTGATATAGAGGGAGATTCGCCAAAAGAATTTGTGCATCAGGTGTTAAGCACAGCCTACCAGGCCACAAGAAACTCTTCAGAGGGGACTTTCAATTCTGCGAAAACACTTTCCGATTCGATTGGAGCAAAGTTCTACTCCTGGGAGATAGATGAGCAGGTTGACATGGCCAGAAAAACCATTGAACACGCAATCGGGCGAAAATTAACTTGGAGTCAAGATGACATCACTTTGCAAAACATTCAGGCCAGGTCACGCTCACCAATCATTTGGATGCTTGCAAATTTGAATAATGCATTGTTACTAGCTACCTCGAATCGCAGTGAGGGTGATGTAGGGTATGCCACCATGGATGGAGACACGAGTGGAAGCATCTCCCCTATCGCCGGTGTCTCAAAGACCTTCATTCTACAATGGCTGAAGTATGCGGAATCATCTCTTGGCTATGCTGGGTTAGCAGACGTGAACAGTCTTACCCCAACGGCTGGACTTCGACCCAACAATCAGGATCAGACC
>JBDWQX010000170.1:0-4758 GCA_039986395.1 Cyclobacteriaceae bacterium | reverse complement strand
CTTGGCCTAGTGAACTGTTCAAGATTTAAGTAGAAGAAGAAAGGCACTATCATTCCGAACTGTCTTTTAGACTAATGACGACTTACAGTTTGCCTTTCTTCAATCTTTTCCATGTTAAACATCATTCCAATTTAACTGGATATCAAACATAGGATGACGGTCTTGTTGTCAAACTGGGCAGGTGTGAGAAATAAACCGTCATTGCTAGGGAGGCACGACCGAGGCAATCCCAGACTAGAAGAATGATGTGTCCATCCCGTTTCGATTCTCCGATAATCTTCAAAAATCATACACACACTTGACGCCAATCATTCCTAAGGATTGCCTGGACATCTAGCTTTATACCAAACAATTAAAGCTTATGGAAACCTCAATTTTGATCGCACGAATTTTAGCAGTTGTCTACTTGTCAGTAGGATTCGGGTTGTTGTTCAACCCTACGTATTACAAGGGAGCATTTGAAAAACTGATTCACAGCCCTGCCTACCGATTTCTTGGTGGATGGATTGCGGTGTCAGTTGGCGTGGTGATGGTTCAGTATCATAACCTCTGGGTAAATGACTGGCGAGCGATAATTACGATTGTTGCATGGATAGCACTCATCAAAGGGATATTTTTGATCGTAATGCCTCAATTTATCAATGATATTGACTTCTGGTTCAAAACAAAGCGTCACGCTACGTATACTACGATGTATGTCCTCCTTCTGGGAGTTCTTTTTGGTTGGCTTGGGTTTTTTAACTAACAGAGAACTTGCAATCCATTCTGTTTCAGGTTGCTTGCACCTAGATGCTCTACTTTTGCTGGAATCTTTTCAAGAATGAGCACTTTCGAAGACCTGAACCTGACTACCCCACTGCGCAATGCCGTTGCTGATCTGGGTTTTGACAAGCCAACGCCTGTACAGGTAGCGTCCTATCCTGTGATTATGTCTGGTAAGGACATGGTGGGTATAGCTCAGACCGGAACGGGGAAAACCTTTGCTTATCTGTTTCCGATCTTGAGAGATCTAAAGTTTTCTAATCAGGTCAACCCAAGGGTATTGATTTTGGTACCAACCCGCGAACTTGTACTTCAGGTTGTAGAGCAGGCAGAACTCCTGACAAACTATATGAATGTCCGGATTATGGGAATCTATGGCGGGACGAACATCAATACACAGCGAGAAGCTGTGGTGGATGGAATGGATATTCTTGTCGCCACTCCGGGTAGACTTTACGATTTGGTACTTGATCAATCGATCAGGCTGAAGGAAATCAAAAAACTGGTGATCGACGAGGTTGATATTATGCTTGATCTTGGATTTAAGTTTCAGCTTACGAATCTCTTCGAACTTATTCCAGAGCGAAGACAAAATATAATGTTTTCAGCGACAATGACTGAGGAGGTTGACGCTCTCATAGACGATTACTTTACACAGCCTACAAAAATTGCCATTGCCCTCAGCGGAACTCCACTAGATAACATTGCTCAGAGCTGCTATCCTGTTAAGAACTTCTACACCAAAGTTAACTTGCTCAACTATCTGATTGCTGATAGCGAAACGTTTCAGAAGGTTCTTGTTTTTGTTTCGAGTAAAAAATACGCTGATCGACTCTTTGAAGCAATGCAAGAATTGTATGAAAGCGAAACCTGTATCATCCATTCCAGTAAAACACAGAACTACAGGATCCGCTCAATTAACCAATTTAACGATGGTAAAAATAGGATTCTGGTAGCGACCGATGTGATTGCCAGAGGCTTGGATCTTGATAAGGTTACACATGTGATCAACTTTGATACGCCGACGTTTCCTGAAAACTACATGCATCGAATAGGGAGAACGGGCAGAGCCGAGCAAGAAGGTAAGAGTATTCTTTTTTATACGGAAAAGGAAGAACCAGCTAAGGAGGCGATTGAAAAATTAATGTCGCTAGCTATTCCAGTTGTCGATTTTCCTCCAGAGGTGAAAATTTCAAAAGAACTCACTCCTGATGAACAACCGAAAGTAATAGAAACCACGATTCATAAGCATTCTGTTAAGCCTGCTGCTGGAGAGGCGACGCATGAAAAGAAGGACAAGAACAAAAAGGTCAATTTGGGTGGTTCTTATCGACGGGAAATTGCCAAGAAATACAAAAAGCCGAAGACCAGAGGCGACAAGAACTTCAATAGAAAGAAGAAAAGGTAGGGCTATTTGAAAAGTAGCAACTGACAATCGGTAACCCCATCAACCCAGTGCTTTATCATAGGTTCTATGTGGATGTAATCTCCTGATACCAAAGTACTCTTAACTCCTTTTTCATTTTCAAAAACAGCCATTCCGTCGAAGCAGATTAGAAGTGCAGGTGTCTTTGTAATGTGCTCCTTAAGCTGTTTTCCTTGAAGAATTCTTAGAGTAACTGCTGTTCCTAGTCCATCCTTGAATAGCGAAGAAGAGGAAACCGATTTGTCATTGGTGTGAAGGTCTATGATGTTCATTTTGAACGTTGCTTATGTTTTTGTTTCAGATAAGCCTTTTCCCAACCAGCTCACCGCTAAGGTTACAAAGGCTACTACGGTCACCGAACTAATGGGCATTAGTATTGCGGACACCAATGGTGTAAGATGACCCGTCATGGCAAAAGACAGCCCGACAATGTTGTAGAGAAAAGAGATGCCAAATGCAAAGAAGACGATGGTGACAACCTGCTTGGAAAATTTCAAAATACCTGGAATCTTCGTTATGTGCTCTGATCCTAAGATAGCGTCACAGGCAGGCGAGAATTGATGAATGTCCTCGGATATTGCAATCCCTACATTCGCCTTTTTTAAAGCTCCCGCATCGTTTAGGCCATCACCGACCATTAATTGATTGCCAATGCTTTTTTCTAGATACGTCAATTTATCGAGTGGTTTTTGGTTGAACTTAATCTCGTCAAACGAAAGACATAGATGTTCTTTCTCTGCATCATTGTCACCAGAGAGCAGTTTTAGGACATGGTCTCGCTTGAGGCCTCGAAGCATCTCAAATACGTTCGGACGATAACTTGACTGAATCGTAAAATATCCAAGATACCCGTCAAGGCTTACATGTACCTGAGATTCGTTTGGCAAAGTTTTCGACTTAATTCCCAGATAATCCGCAGACCCTACTTTGAGTATATGACCTTGAACTTCGGCTTGAAATCCTCTTCCCGTTTCTTCCTGAAACGATGAAAGTGGCATTTTGTCACCCGCAGGAAGTTGGGAGTGAATCAGCCTGCTTAACGGGTGAGCTGAATTGGATAATGCTGATTTTAGTAGTGCTTCGTGCTGGGATGTCAATCTTTTCCCGACAAACTCAGCTTTTGACTCAGTAGTTGTGAGTGTCCCTGTTTTATCAAAAATAACCGTATCTACCTTCGCTAATGATTCAACCACATCTGCATTTTTCAAGTACAGGCCATTTTTTCCTAGTAGACGCATTGAATGTCCATAGGCGAAGGGAAGTGTTAAGGCCAATGCACACGGACATGCCACAATAAGGACAGCGGTGATTGCATTCCACGTGAGATCGGGATTGTTGAACCACCAGTAGGTTCCAGTTCCGACCGCAATAAGGATTATCGACAAAGTAAAGTACTGACTGATTTTGTCAATCCAGGTTGCCAGATTTTTTTCTTGCTTCCTGAAAACATCACTGTTCCAGAGCTGCGTGAGTTCACTGTTGTTAACGCTTTTGGTTAATTCAACGACAAGTTCTCCTCCCTTTTGTCTACCTCCTGCAAAAACGATTTGACCGACCTTTTTGTGTTCTGGCTTTGATTCACCAGTCACAAAACTGTAATCGATGTTTCCTTTGCCGTTCGCAATCTTCCCATCGGCAGGAATTAACTCATCATTGTGAACAATCACAACGTCTCCTTTTTTCAACTCCTTTAATGGTCTTTGAAATTCCTGACCATCAATCAAACAGGTAATTGAAACTGGAAAGTAGGAGGTATAGTCCCTTTCAAAAGAAAGTGCCTGATACGTCTTGCCTTGATACCACTTTCCAATTAGTAGGAAAAAAACCAGTCCTGCCAGAGAGTCGACGTACCCGACTCCAGTCTGGCTCATAATTTCGAAAACGCTGCGACCAAAAAGTGCTGTGATCCCCAATGCAATCGGAACGTCGATATTCAGATTTTTATGTTTGATCCCCTTCCACGCTTTGGTAAAGTAATCTCTTCCTGAAAACAGGAGCACAGGCAGAGCAAGAGCAAGGTTGATCCATCCGAACACAGATTTAAAGTCTTCTGTAAGGAGAGCATTATTATCCAGATACTCAGGCATGCTCATCAGCATAGCATTTCCAAAACAGAAGCCTGCTACTGCTATTTTTACGCCAATGTTGGATTTTGCCACATGCTCGTTTGTTTTGTCCAGGCTTTCTAGGGAAATGTCTGGTGGATATCCCAGTTGAGAAAGAAGTATAGCAATCTCCTTCAAGGATCTCTGAGCATGATCAAAGGAAATGGTGACTTCCCTTTTAACAAAATTGACTTCAGCGCGAAGGATGGTGTTGTCCAATTTTGGCAGATGCTCCAGGAGATAGATGCAGGAGCTGCAATGGATGGATGGTAAGAAGAAGTTGATTACCGAAAGTTCATCGCTCTGGAATCTCAGTAATTGTTTTTGAATGTCCTCATTATCGAGAAATGCATATTTCCGTTCTCCTTTGATTTGACTCCATGACCTATTTTCGATAGATGTTTCGGAGTAGTACTTCCCCAGGTGACTGCTCTGGAGTAGCTCATACACCGCTTTGCAGCCGTA
>JBDWQX010000169.1:0-3540 GCA_039986395.1 Cyclobacteriaceae bacterium | reverse complement strand
TGCAACGTCAAAACCAAATCAAAACAAACTCCCAGACTTCTTGAAAAGCCTTGAAAAGAAGTTCAAGAAGTCGCAAGTGTTCGTCACTGGAACTCAGATTTTATCTTATGAGGACGCCCTCCCGGAAAACGTTCGACTCATACGTCAGTTCGATGAATTAGACAGCGCACTTGCACACATGCAATTGACATAATCTTCCTGCATCTGACTTTTCTGATAAAAAATTCCTATTCAGTTAAAACTATTTGTTTAATATTTTTACCAATTCATTAAACAAAATGTATTTATATTCGTTTAATATTTAAGGTAATTCATTAAACAAAATGATATGACTGCATTAGAATTTGGCTATCGAATAGAATCATTGACCGGCACTTTGAAGCCGTATGCAATGAAGCTTACCAAGGACTCAGAGGATGCAAATGACCTACTTCAAGAAACCGTGTATAAAGCATACACGAATAGAACTAAGTTTGAGGAAGGCACCAATTTGAAGGCATGGATGTACACGATCATGAGAAATACATTCATCACCAACTACCAAAGAATGGTTCGCCGAAATACATTTATAGACACAACTGAAAACAGTCACTTCATCAATTGTAGTGCAGTCATTGAAAACAATGCTTATGGAAATTTCATAGGCCGAGATATAAAATCAGCTATGGATCAGCTTAAGGATATTTACAAGATTCCTTTCAAATTGTACTTCGAAGGATTTAAATATCACGAAATTGCAAAGCGCTTGAGTATCCCGATTGGAACTGTTAAAAACAGGATTCATATTGCGAGAAAAGAACTCAAGGATGCTTTGAATGTCTATGCCAATTAAGAATTCCAGTTTTAGGGTTGTTGTGATTGGGGCCGGATTTTCCGGCCTTTCTTGTGCGTGTCACTTGGCAAAGTCGGGGTACAAGGTGACCCTACTTGAAAAAAACGATCAACCCGGAGGTCGTGCGAGATCCTACTCCGAAAAAGGATTTACCTGGGATATGGGGCCTTCTTGGTACTGGATGCCAGACGTGTTCGAGCGGTTCTTTGAGTCTTTCGGGAAAAGTGTTTCTGACTACTATGAGTTGGACAGATTGGATCCTTCCTATCGCGTAAAGTTCAAAGATGACACTTGGGACATCCCTGCCTCGATGGAAGAAATCGAAAAGCTGTTTGAACGCATTGAGCCAGGAAGCAGCATGAAATTGCGGACATTTCTCGATCAGGCAAAATTTAAGTATGACGTTGGAGTCAAAAAACTAGTCTACAAGCCAAGTCGATCTTTGACCGAATTCATTGATCCACAATTACTCACAGGGCTCCTAAAAATGGATGTTTTCACTTCCATAGCTAAGCACGTGCGAAAGCACTTCAAAGACGAGCGACTCATCCAGTTGATGGAATTTCCCATCCTGTTTCTTGGGGCCACTGCCACCAATACCCCGGCACTTTACACGCTGATGAATTATTCTGACATTGTCTTAGGCACTTGGTATCCGAAAGGTGGAATGCATTCAGTGGTAAAAGGGATGGTTCAACTGGCAGATGAATTAGGTGTAGAGATTAAATACAATCAAGATGTTTCCTCCTTTTCTTATGAAGGGAAGACCGTCAGTTCTGTCAATACAAATGCAGATCAATTTCCAGCAGATGTTGTGGTGGCTAGTGCTGACTATCATCATGTAGATCAGAAAATTCTTCTACCTAAATTCCAGAACTATTCAAAAAAGTATTGGGATTCAAGAACCCTGGCACCATCCTCACTCTTATTCTACTTAGGCATTGACAAAGAACTTCCTAACCTCCAGCACCACACGCTTTTCTTCGATGAGGATTTTGCGGTTCATTCGTCAGAGATTTATGAAAACCCTAAATGGCCGTCGAAACCGTTGCTCTACGTTTCCGCTACTTCAAAAACAGATGATACTGTGGCGCCAAAAGGAAAAGAAAACCTAGTGGTCCTGATCCCAGTCGCTCCCGACATTGAAGATACAGATGAGATCAGAGAAAAGTATTACCACATCATCATGAACAAACTTGAAAAATTCACTGGCGAAAATATTCGCGATCATGTACTAGTAAAGAGAAGTTACGCTCATCGAGATTTTCTTTCCGACTACAACTCCTTCAAGGGAAATGCATACGGATTGGCAAATACACTCAAGCAGACAGCAATCCTTAAGCCCTCATTGAAAAATAAGAAGCTCAAAAACTTATACTACACTGGGCAACTAACTGTACCAGGTCCTGGGGTTCCGCCATCACTCATTTCTGGCGAAGTAGTTGCGAAAGAAATCGAGCGAGATTTTTCTACTTTTGAAGCCCGATGATGGACCTTTTTTCAAAAACAGCATTCGAATGCAGTGAGCTAATTACCAAAGCTTACAGCACCTCATTTTCTCTGGGAATAAGGACACTGAACAAAAAATATCATCAGGCCATTTACGCCGTTTATGGTTTTGTGCGATATGCAGACGAAATCGTAGACACATTTCACGAACACAACAAAAAGGATCTACTTACTCGATTCAAGAAGGATACATATCAGGCATTGGAGGAGAAAATAAGTTTGAACCCTGTTTTGCATTCTTTTCAATTGGTGGTTAATAAATACCAAATAGATACGAACCTAATTGACGCATTTTTACTCAGCATGGAAATGGATCTTGATAAGAAAACCTATCAAGACAAAGACTATCAAACTTACATCTATGGAAGCGCAGAAGTTGTAGGACTTATGTGCTTAAAAGTTTTTTGTGAAGGAAATGAAGCTGAATATCAAAAACTGCTGACTCCTGCTAAGCATCTGGGATCAGCCTTTCAGAAAGTGAATTTTCTTCGCGATATGAAAAGTGATTTTGACGAAAGAGGCAGAGTATATTTCCCAGAAGTTGACTTCAATAATTTTACTCAAGAAGATAAGAAGAACATAGAGCAGGATATCCTATCGGATTTCAAAGCATCTCTGATTGGGATTAAATCATTGCCAAAAGATGCCAGGGCGGGAGTTTATCTCGCATACATTTACTACACTGCGCTCTTTAAGAAGATCACAGGCTTGTCGCACACTCGTATAAAAACGGAAAGAATAAGAGTGCCTGACTTTAGAAAATTGCTTTTGCTCTTCAGGTGCTACTTCTTACACAAGCTTAATTTAATAGTCTAGAAATGCAGTGGCTCTATTTCATATTGATGGGTGGCTCTCTGATATTTCCTCTGGCGTGGTCATTTGAAAAAAGAGTGTCCTACCATAAGAATTGGAAGAGTTTGTTCCCTGCTATCTTCCTAACAGCATTGTTCTTCCTTTTTTGGGATGAGGTATTTACTCAAAGAGGAGTGTGGGGGTTTAATGACTCCTACATTTCAGGAATAAAATTTGGCAGCCTTCCTCTGGAGGAGATTCTATTCTTTATCGTCGTGCCGTTTAGCTGCGTATTTATCTACGAATGCGTTGGATATTTCCTTCCTGGCAACAAGGCCTTTAGGAAGGTGAGAGCACTTACGTATGCACTCGGTGTTTTCCTTTTAATCGTCGCCCTGTTCAACTAT
>JBDWQX010000168.1:0-12508 GCA_039986395.1 Cyclobacteriaceae bacterium | reverse complement strand
TAGTTAGTAGTTGGTAGTTAGTAGTTGGTAGTTAGTAGTTGGTAGTTAGTAGTTGGTAGTTAGTAGTTGGTAGTTAGTAGTTGGTAGTTAGTAGTTAGTAGTTAGTAGTTAGTAGTTAGTAGTTAGTAGTTAGTAGCTAGTAGTACTCTTATCAATGGTTGCTCGAAGTTCAATTCTCAATTCTCAATTCTCAATTCTCAATTCCTAATTCCTAATTCTTAATTCCTATTTAAGCGCGTCTACTATGGTATTTACATTTTTCTCGAACATCCCCAAGTACGTGCCTTCTATGGTACCAAATTCGCCCATTGCATCGGAGTAGAGATATCCGCCAATACTTACATCATGACCTTTTTCTCTGCACCCTGTCACAACTGCATTAATTGACTTTTCAGAAACACTGGTTTCGATAAATATGGCTTTGATGTTATTTGAGATAATGATATCAATAATATTTGCGATATCCTTCAGACCAAAGTCGGCGACTGTAGAGATCCCTTGTAGCCCCTCAACCTGCATACCATAGGCATCTCCGAAATAGCCAAATGCGTCATGAGCTGTTACAAGTATCCTTCTGTTTTCAGGGATTTCCTGAATTCGTTTTTGTACGAATAAATTCAGTGAATCCAATTTCTTGAGATAGGACTGGGTATTTGATTTGTAAAAAGAGGCATTTACAGAATCTGCGTTGGATAGTGAATTGCCTATCTCTTGCACAACATATTTCCACCTGGTTACGTCGAACCAAACATGGGGATCAAAGGCGTCTTTGTATCCCGCAAATGGTAGCAGCATACTTTCTGGGATAGACTCCGCAACAGCAGAAACGGGTTTTTGCCTGCCCAGTTTACCTAAAACTTCGGTCATTTTACCTTCTAACAATATCCCATTGTAAATGATTACATCTGCCTGTTTGAACTTGGCGAGATCTCCCTGGGTAGCCTTGTACAAGTGAGGATCAACGCCTGGACCCATAATAGCTTGAGCCTCGACCTTATCTCCACCAATGTTAAGGACAGCATCGTAGAGCATTCCTGTAGTTGCCACGACATTGAGTTTTCCATTTCTACTTTTCTCTGGAGCAGAGCAGGACCATAGTATTCCAATTAGAAATGAAGTGAGCAATACTTTGTATATCATCAGTCTAGTATTGTTATCAGGAGGCATTTGGCTATGTCGTTAGATATAAAGTGCGTATTTGTGTTATCTATGGAAATGGAAATCGAACCGTCAAATTCCATCCGTTCAACGATCTCGATTTTTGATCCCAGGCTTATTTTTAACTTATCCAGATGTTGTAGCAAAGACGGATCATCGTTGCTAACATTAACAAGCATTCCGATAGAACCCTGAGGGAATTCAGAGAGAGGAGCTTTGACTACCTCTTTTACAATTCCATTTTCATCTGGTATAGGATCGCCATGGGGGTCTATCGTTGGATGCCCAAGAAATTCGTCTAGTCGCTTCACCAGTATTGGAGATTTGATGTGTTCAAGTTGCTCGGCAATTTCATGCACTTCATCCCATTTGAAGTTGAGCTTTTGAACTAGAAAGACTTCCCACAATCGATGTTTTCGAATTACATGGAGTGCCGATTTTTCGCCATCAGGTAGGAGAGTGGCACCCTTGTACTTCTTGTACCCGATTAGACTTTTGTTTGACAGCTTCTTCATCATGTCATTTACAGAAGCAGGCGTGGTGTTCATGCTTTCCGCTAAGGAATTCGTGTTGACGCTTTCACTTCCGTTTTTTGAAAGATGATAAATCGCTTTTAGATAGTTTTCCTCGGTGAGACTTAGACTCTGAATCATTAGACAAATCTAAATAGAATTTAGATTACTCTAAAAATTAATTTAAGTACACTTTCTTATCTTAACATAAATCATTGAAAATCAGATAATTTATGAGATCAAAGTAAAGCGTTTAAGTAATCGCTAATTTTACCTTCTTGTGAATTCCATGTTTGTCCATCGGGGTAGTTAGAGTGGAAGAAATACTCTCTTGATTTGAGCTGATCAATGATAATTGATACATTTGGATTTTCAAAATCTATCGGAATTGCTCCACCTAATCTTTTACCCTTCTCTTCCCAAGGAGTTTCTTGTTGAATTAAGAATGGGAGACGGTATAAAGAATATTCATAAAGCTTTGTTGGGACTTTGTTGGCATTCACAGGGTTCGATTGGTAGGAGATAATACCCAAAGTTGCCTTAAGAATATGTTTCACAATTTCCGTGTGATCGACTGGATTTTCTGAAATAGAAAGTTTTATACCCTTGTCTGTTTCCGAGAATGAATTCAAGTCTCTTAGGAGTTTAGGATCGTGACACTGACCCACTATTGTTAGCGTTGCTTGGGGCTCGTGCTCTTTCATTTTTTTGTAGACGTCTAATGCAAGGAAGATTCCCCCGTACTCTGAAATAGTACCTGTATATAGACAGTGAATGCCATCACTTCTAAGGCTGGATTGATCAATAAGCAGGGCTTTATTTTCAAGCACATGACTTCTTTTCCTGGGAAAATTTATTTCATAGAGATAGCACTTTTCAGCTAACCAAAACTGGTCGATGAACGGTGTCAATAATCGCTCTTTTGTGCGTATAGATATAGCCAGGATCAAGCGCAGGAGATAAGGCCATCGACTTAGGTACTGCATGTTCTTTTTGTAGTCCTCACGAACATCATAGATGATCTTACTTCTTCGCAATAGTTTATGGATGACCGTTACATAAAGCAATTCGTGCGTTTGTACGATGATAATGGAAGGATTAATACGGAAAATCATCTGCATGATGTTTATCCTGCTTACAATTCTCCCGAAAAGATTTTTCCTTGAGATATCATGTTCATGAAACTTAATCGAAGGATGGTCAGACTCTTTTTTCCCAGTATTTCCTATGATATTAACTTGATATTTGTTTGTTTTCGCTATCGATTGTGCAATCTTCTCGTACCCGCGAACGTCATCCACGGGTTTAAGAGTATTTGCAATTACAATCTTCGTCTGCATAGAATTGTAAATATTAACTTTTGAATGGAATTAAAAAATTTGATTGAAGAAGCTTGGGAGGATCGAGCCCTGGTTCAGAAAAAAGATGTAGCGGTAGCGATCAAAACAGTCATCGAGGACCTTGATAACGGCAAGCGACGAATTGCTGAACCTTCAGGAGAGGAATGGATTGTTAAGGATTGGCTCAAAAAGGCAGTTATCTTGTATTTCCCATTGATGAAAATGCAGCTCATTGAAGTTGGCCCTTTTCAATTTCATGATAAAATTAAGTTGAAGTCAGGTTATGATCATTTGGGAGTTCGAGTTGTTCCCCATGCCATCGCACGATATGGTGCTTTTATAAGCAAGGGCACAATTCTAATGCCTAGCTATGTAAATATAGGCGCATACGTTGATGAGGGTACGATGGTGGATACTTGGGCAACTGTTGGTAGTTGTGCACAAATTGGCAAGAATGTACACCTCAGTGGTGGAGTTGGTATTGGAGGAGTTCTCGAGCCGGTCCAGGCCGCACCGGTGATCATTGAAGATAATGCCTTCATTGGGTCAAGATGTATCGTGGTGGAGGGGGTTAGGGTTGGAAAGGAGGCAGTGCTAGGTGCCAATGTGGTTCTTACGGCTAGCTCCAAGATTATTGATGTGACTGGTTCCGAACCTGTGGAGTACAGAGGAATAGTTCCAGACCGATCTGTGGTGATTCCAGGGACAATGCCGAAACAGTTTGCCGCTGGCGAATTTCAGGTGCCATGTGCGCTTATTATCGGAAAGAGAAAAGCAAGTACCGATAAGAAAACCTCATTGAACGATGCCCTTCGTGAGAATGACGTTTCTGCATAGCAGAAGAATGGGTTTTAGTCTGTCTAACCTAGACTCTCAAGAAATCGTATTCAGCACTATAGATTTTGCGGAGTTAACAGTTAGATTTGCGGCCTTTTAAAGCACATATGAAATACATTTTTGGCCTTGCCACTTTTTTCCTTTTTGGATGCGGAGAGATTAACACGACTGAGGGAGATGCCTTTTTCGAAAATGGAGAATTCGAAGAGTCTGCAAAGGCTTATACCGAATTACTCAAGACAGACCCAGAGAATACCTTGTTTCTTTATAACAGAGGTCGATCTTATGAGGAGCTTGGAATCTTAAATAAAGCGATTTCTGACTTTGAAAAGATCATCAAGATTGATCCTAAGCACATCAATTCCTTTTTGAGTTTATCAAAGATCGCCTATGAGCAAAAGAGGTATAGCCAGGCACTACTACATGCAGGTGCAGCTGTTAAGCAGAATGAAAATTCTGCTAAGGCTCATTTCTTATCGGCCAGAGCTGCACACCAACTTGGGTATGCGGATCAAGCACTAGAATTCTATAACAACGCGATCTCCATTGATAAGTCCGACGGAGAAGCATTCCTTTATCGAGGAGCACTAAAAGTGGGAATGAATCGGTTCAATTCAGCATGTGACGATTTCAAGCGAGCCAGATCGTTGGACGCTGAAGGAGCTGCCAGTGCCATCAAAGATTACTGTTCTTAGAATACGAATCCTGCAATCAGGTAAAAGGCGATGGATACTCCGCCAGTAAGCAGAGCGTAAGGGAGTTGTGTTCGAACGTGATCAATATGGTCACAGCCAGATGCTAGTGAGGCAATCAGTGTTGTATCAGAGATAGGTGAGCAGTGGTCTCCGAATACGCCACCTCCAAGCACGGCGGCAACCATCAAATACAGATTGGAATCGATAGCAAAATTTAACGGCAAGGCAATGGACATCATGATTGCAAACGTTCCCCACGATGTGCCTGTGGAAAAGGCAATGAATGCACTGATAATGAACACCAGAGCAGGGGCAATTTCTGGGAGTAGCCAAGATTGAGTGACTCGCGAAACATAGATACCAGTGCCTAACTCATTACATAGATTGCCGATAGCAAATGCCAGGACCATTAGAATAGCCATCACAAGCATCTCATTCATTCCCTTGAACGACTCTTCAAGCAGTGACTTAATGGTCAGCCTCTTTTGAAGAAAGTACATTCCGATCGCGACAAAAAAAGCTGTAAAGCAAGCATTTAGAACAGCCTCCGACCCAGACCCATTTCCAATGCTATGCCAGATTTTGTCTGTCATCGATCCAGCAACATTTGGGTCCCAGCCTGAGTACACTAGAAACACTGGCATGATTAAGACCATCACAGCTATGGGTACTACCATGTTCAATGGGGACGAGGTGGTGCTGTCATCAAAGCCGATTGGTTCAACTTTCTTTTTTTCTTCAACAACTTTTTTCATTGCACCGAAATCCTTTCCTGACAACGATAGCCAAAAAACCAGCCCCAATGTCAGAATAGCGTAAAAGTTGAATGGAATAGAATAGATCAAGGTCTTAAATGGATCCAATTGAGGGTATATCATCAACAGTCCCATGATGTAGGCACCCCAGGCATTTAGCGGGAAAATAATACAGGAAGGAGCTGAGCTTGAATCTGCTAAATAGGCAAGTTTCTCTCGAGCAATTTTATGCTTGTCAAAAAGTGGTCGGAAGATGGTGCCAACAGTAAGAATGGATATGTTTGATTCTACGAATATCAGGAAGCCTGTTAAGGCCGTAGTTGCCTGAAGCTTTCGTTCGAAGTTGTTTTTGCTTTCCAATCGTTTCTGGACCCAACCGATGAATCCATTAATTCCGCCAGAATATTTGATGAGCTGAATCATTGCTCCAATAATCAAGGTAAGGATAATGGTCCTTGTATTTCCCTTGCTTTGAAAAACGTTGGTAAATGCTTCAACTGTTCCAAGAAAGCCACCGAATAAGTTACCGCCATTGATAATTAGATAGCCCACAAAAATTCCTACCGAGAGAGAGAATACTACTTGTCTTGTTTTTATTGCTAGGCCAATTGCAAGCACGGGTGGTATCAGCGACCAGAAACCAAAATCTGTCATTTCTTCTTTTTGGTAGTTAACGTTGGGTCCGGAACGGCTTTTCCGGCCATGTACGGATAGGTCGTGAATATAAAACCAATTGCCTTCTTAACTGCTGTTTCATTTTTAGTTTCTCGTCTGCTTTGGGTTAGATCATAGCTTCCTTGCCAGACTAATCGCTTGTTGTTCAGCAATTCAATAAGTATGACAGATTCGTAAATCACATTGGAATTAAAGGAAGGAGCATAAAAAATGGAATTGTTGTTGTTTCGTTCAGTGCGAGTATTTGAGACCAATTCATATCTAAGCACCAGATCGGGATCGATGTTTGACGGAGCGTAGTTTCGTCTTTCCTCCATTTCTAGCTTAATCTGTGATTCAATAAAACCAAGAAGTTCCGTCGCTTCAGGGGGAAGTTTTCGTTTTCCAATTTTAACATTGACCACTTGATAACTGGAAAAATCTTGAAACCGAGCTTTGGGATTAGTGTAGGTAACAACTTTTGGATTACAAGAAACAAGTGTGAGTGCTGCTGCTAAGAAAAGTAAGTGTTTCATTTGTCGCTAAATTAAGATTGTATTGAAGCAATTGAAAACTGTATTTATCTGTGAAAATATCAATGCTTTAACGAGTTTCCATTTTATTGGGTCACTTTAGCATAGTGTTTGCAACATACAGGCAATTACATATTTTTGACACTAATGAGTAGGGTACTCTTAACGATACTATTTTTTACGTTTTCGCTGACGATTTACTCGCAGGATTCTAAGGTGGTTCGAACAAATTTGGCTGGTGTATATCAGGGAAAAACCTTGTTTGTTCAGAACCCATACAACCGAAACAGTAAAACATTTTGTGTAGAGCGAATTTTGATCAATGGTGAACCAATAATACTAAACTATAAGCTGAGCGCACTAAAGCTGGACTTTGATGGATTCGATCTTTTTACTCCAGTGAATATTAGCGTAGTGCATGCAGATACTATTTGCTCACCCATAATTATTAATTCTGAAGCAGTACTGTTTCATACGATTTTCAGGTTCTCTTCGCTCAACCTGTCAGATAGCGCACTTAGCTGGACGACAAAAGGGGAGAGAGGCTTTGGGAGTTTTTCGGTTGAAAAACTTGAGAATGGATTCTGGAATGAGAAAGAGGTAGTTCAGGCCTTGGGCATTTATGAGAGAGCCTCATATTCCTATTTGCCTGTGCTGGAAGACGGTGCAAATCAGTATAGAATTAGATATAAATTTCCCGCTGGTAGCCGCGCCAATTATCTCTATTCGACAGAAATTGATTACGATCACTATCCAGAACCAGTTGAATTTAAACCCGCTTCTGCAAAAACAAGATTATACCTGTCGAGAATGACTCCTTACGAAATCTACAATGACGGTAGCGAGCTGGTACTTGAAGGACAGGGACAAGAAATTGATGTAACTGTTTTGCGTCAAGGTCGATACATTATCTATTTCAACGGAAAAGATCCTGGAACTTTTGTGAAGGAATGATTCTTTCCTAGAGGATTTGTACACCAAAAAACTTGAATAGAACAGTCAGAACAAAAACAACGGCCAGTACAAGAGGAGCAAAGTATCCTATGGCAAAGTTGAGATACTTCTGAACAAAAGATCCCTGGTAGTTTGGTGAGCCTTGTGCTAATTCCTCATCTAAATTGTGCTTTTTCCATATGTGGGCAGCAAAGAACGCAATCAAACATCCACCCAATGGAAGGATCGTATCGTTGGCTAGTGCTGCTACGAATGATAGAAAATCGGTGTCCTTACCACCGTCTTTGTATGTGGTGAAGGCGGTGCTAAAGAATTCAGAGTAGCCATTTCCAATAAGTGAAGGAATCCCGATAATAAAAATGGTGAGTGCTACCATCCAGGCAGCCCTGGTTCTTTTCACTTTCCACTCGTCAACAACATAGGAGATTGGCACCTCTAAAAGAGATACCGTTGATGTCAGAGCAGCAAAGCACAACAAAACGAAGAACAGCGTTCCAGTCATTACTCCTAGTCCGCCACCTATGGTACCGAAAATCTGAGGTAGTGTTACGAAAATGAGACCGGGACCTCTTCCAGCTCCTTCCATCGTACCTGCACTCATGAAGCCAATGAGCGGAAATATCATCAATCCGGCAAGTAGTGCAATCCCAACGTCTGTCAACGCAATGAGTGCGGCGGAGGAAACAATGTTATCAGATTTATTCACATAGCTGCCATAAGTGATTAGAGCACCCATACCTAGAGACAAAGAGAAGAATGCCTGACCCATTGCATTGTAAACCACTGAAGCCGTCAACTTGCTGAAATCGGGAATCAAATAGAACTTGAGCCCGTCTACGGCATTAGGAAGTGTCATTGCGTATCCAGCAACGATTAGCATCATAACAATAAGAGTAGGCATAAGCAATCGTGCTGCTTTTTCAATACCGCCAGAAACTCCTTTTGAAACAACATAAGCGGTTACACCCATAAATACCAATCCATATGATCCAACCTTCACGACATCCATAATATATGTCCCAAACTGATCCGCGATTGCAAAATTTCCAGTCACCATCTCGAAGATGTATCCAAAGGCCCATCCAGCAATTACATTGTAAAAGGATAAGATGAGTACCCCACTAAATATGCCAAGCTTGCCGACAAAATTCCATTTCTTTAAACCAAGATCATTGAAAGCACCGACAGCATTTTTCTGCGTCTTTCTTCCAATCGCAATCTCAGTCACCATGACGGGTTAGCACAGTATAAAGCAAAATATTAAGTACATGACCACAAAGGCGGCACCGCCACCTTGTCCAACTTCGTAGGGGAATCCCCAGATGTTACCCAATCCTACAGCGGATCCTGCGGCTGCCAAAATGAATCCCATCTTGCTGGAAAAATTGCCTCTTGCGCTCATATGCTATTTGTATTTTTTGAATTTGAAGATCGCCAAATATAGTAAAAGGGAGTAATGTGCAAACTCATGTTTTATGTGGTAGGAACATCTATGTCTTCCTCGTCCCTCTGTAATTCGTACGGGTAGTTAAATAAATGATGTTCCTTGATTGACTCAGCCACACGATTTGGGACCATCGATTCCCATTCCTCACTTCCTGAAGCAATGAGTTCGAGAACACGATCGGAGACGATGTGCAGGTTCTCAGTTTTTGCATTGGGAATACTAGTGATTTTTCGATTGGTCACGAGGAACTCATACAAATCCTTGAGGTGAGGAGCGGGCTCAAAAGTTTCGCATGTTTTGAGCTTGGTTCCTCCAGGTTCCATTGCTGGATAGACCAGAAGCCGAACATCACTGCCAAACAATCTGGAGAAGGATTCAAGAATTCCTCCATTTAGGTTTTCATAGTAGGACTCGTCAAAAATCTGAGCTAGATTATATAAACCGATGATGAGTCCAAGCGTTTTTTTCTTGAGAAATTGTGATAGGTAGCCGGCAAGTTTGTAGTGCTCCTGAAAGTTTGAAATCAAGACGCTTTGCCCAAGGGAGCACAGCAAATCTACTCTATCCAAATAATCCGATTCGTCAAGTTCTCCACCTAGCCTTAAGTCATTCAGGGTCAATTCTACAAGTGAAATAGTGTCTTCCTTTGCAGCCTCTGTTTCTTTTCTAAAGGCTCGAAGACCAGCAATCATCATGTCTACATTCACATGAGTGACAGGTCTGAATCTACCTCTAAGAGCAACCACATTCTTGTTGTACAAATGCTCAGCGGGTAGTAGAACACGTCTATCGGGTCCGAACATCGCGACCTGTGTCAATCCATTCTTAACCAGCCTCAAGGTCATTAGGCGATTATCTACGTGGTGGAAGTCTGGGCCACTAATGCTGAACATATCGATCTCGAACCGGTCGAGTCGAAGATTCTCTATAAGGGCATCAATTATTTCCTCGGCAGTGCTGTAGTGGTAGCAGGAATGAATCATATTAACCCCGATGATTCCAAGGACCTGCTGTTGCCATTCAGCATCTCTGTCTTTCAGCGAAACATGGATGACGCAATCGTTTGGAGGTGCCTGCGGATGTTTTTGAAATCTTAAACCCATCCACCCATGACCTACATTACTTCTGTCATAATTGATGGTCTCTACTGTATTTGCGTAAGCAAAAAACCGAGTCTTTTTTGCCCTATGAGATAATCGTTGATCTAGGAGTGAATACTCACGATCTAGCATTTTGCCGAGTTTTTCTTCGCAAACGTAGCGCTCGCATTTACCGTAAATAGCATCACTAAAAGTCATATCATACGCTGACATGGTCTTTGCGATTGTTCCAGATGCTGCGCCAGCCTTAAAGAAATAGGCAGCCACTTCCTGGCCTCCACCGATTTCGGCAACAGTTCCGTAAATACTATTATCTAGATTAAGCTGAAGAGCTTTTTCTTTCGTGGTTAGCTTTTTACCAAACTCTTTCATTAGGGGCGGGGATCAATGTTTACTTAAAGCTATTTTGAATCTTGTGTAAATCAAATGCTTTTAATATAAAAAACCGTCCCAAATAAATTGGAACGGTTGTTTACAAAGACAATTGGTGTCATTTTTTAGTTGTAAAGGGAGTAGGGGAATTTATTTCCCTCAATCATTGCGTCTGCAATCTCCTGTCTCAGTACCTTGGTGTTGATAGGCTCCATTTTAGTGAAACGCTTCAAGCCCATCAATAGTACTCTTAGCTCATCACCTTCAGCGAAACATGCAACAGCTTCATCTCCTGCATTTTTTATCTTCTGCACAGCTTCGAATAAATAGAGCTTAGCCATATTTTGGTAAAGTTTGCTGCCTTCGTCTCCATACAAACCAATCAATTTCTCTGTTCGTAATACTGTTGATTCTGCTGCGTACACCTCGATGAGCATATCTGCCAGACTCATGAGTACTTCTTGCTCCTTATCTAATTTAGGTCCGAAAGTCTCAGCTGCTTTGCCTGCTGCCATTAGGACAGCTTTCTTTAGATTTTTAAGAACTTCCTTCTCCTTTGCTAAAGGTGCTGAAAGGTCAGGTGTTTCAAACGAAGGAACTCCAGTCAGTTCTTTCGCAACTGCCATAGCAGGCTCCATTAGATCTAATTCGCCTTTCATCGCTTTTTTAAACATCATTCCGACAAGGAGCATTCTATTGATCTCATTTGTTCCCTCGTAAATTCTGGTAATACGAGCATCGCGGTACGCACGAGCCATTGGAGCCTCTTCTGAAAAACCCATTCCACCATATATCTGTACCCCCTCGTCTGTGCAGTAGGCTAGAATCTCTGAACCATGAATTTTGATAATGGCACACTCAATCGCAAATTGCTCGACGCCTTTCATTTTCGCTTCACTCTGGCTTAAACCATCGTTTTCTAGTTTAGCGATAAGATCTTCAATATTCTTTCCTGCCCGATACGATGCGGATTCGCATGCATATGTTCTTGTGGCTATGTTCGCTAACTTTTGCTTGATTGCTCCGAAACTGGAAATAGGGACACCAAATTGCTTCCGTTCATTTGCATATTGTGTGCATTGAGTTGCGATCACTTTGCACCCGTTAATACAGCCAGCACCAAGTTTTATTCTACCGACGTTGAGCACATTTACTGCGATCTTAAAACCATTTTCCCTTTCGGAGAGAAGATTTTCAACAGGAACTTTTAAGTCGTTAAAGAAAACCTGTCTGGTTGAAGAACCCTTGATACCAAGTTTTTTCTCCTCATCATTCATTGTTATACCATCCCAGGTTCGCTCAGCAATAAACGCAGAGAGTTTTTTATCATCATCAATCTTTGCAAACACGATCAGAAGGTCAGCAAAACCGGCATTGGTGATCCACATTTTCTGACCATTGATCAAATAGTGTTTACCGTCTTCGGTAAGAGTAGCCTTGGTTTTTCCTGAATTTGCGTCAGACCCGGCGTCAGGCTCCGTAAGACAATAGCATGCTTTCCACTCTCCAGAAGCTAATTTTGGCAAGTACTTATTCTTATGATCATCCGTGCCGTAGTAGAGGATAGGGAGAGTCCCAATTCCTGTATGAGCACCATAAGCTGTTGAAAAAGAGCCTGCTGCAGCCATGATATCTGCTATCAGCATGCCAGTGTTAAAACTCATGCCAAGACCACCAAACTCTTCAGGTACATTAATGCCTAAGAGACCCAGCTCGCCAGCCTTATCCATTAAGCCAGACATCAAGCCTTCCTCCATGCTTTCAATCCTATCGGTTATAGGCGTAATTTCCATGTCGATAAAATCCTGGCTTGCGGCAGCCATCATTTTTTGTTCCTCTGAGAACTCTTCTGCTATAAATATGTCTTCGGCTGTTGATTCTTTCACCAAGAACTCACCACCTTTTATGCTTGATTGAGCTTCTGCTACTGCTTCCATTTTGATCCTAATAGTTTAATTAATGCTGTTCGATGCAGAATATACTCTGCATGCATAACAAATATAACGTAAAATATACTCTGCATGCATAACAATTTTGAAATTTTAATGATGTATGCTTCAAGATGTTATTGAATCAAAGTCGGAAGTTCAATTCAGAATACGATTCCTACAGTTGAGCAAGTTCAATTCGATATCCAGCCCACATTCTGAC
>JBDWQX010000167.1:0-18205 GCA_039986395.1 Cyclobacteriaceae bacterium | reverse complement strand
ACGAAGTCCCCTCCTTCATCCCCAGCCTGAGTTATCGGCCCATACTGAGGCACTTGCCCGTTCGGGCTATTGTTTATTACAGCAATTTTGAAATTCCTGAATAGTTGATCTGCAGAAATCAATGGCGCAGCATTCGTCTTTAGGTTTTTAATCAAGTATTCAATAAACACACTTTTATCTGGCACTGTCTTTAATGTTCCACTGGTCATGGCCTTCCTGCTTGGAAGTTTGTAAAGTTCAAGTATTGCTCTGCTATCCTCAAATACAGCTCTTTCCTTGAGAATCCCTCCGCTGAAGCATGCGTCTGAAATTAAGAGCGTGTGCTTTGAACGAATCCCTCCTACATAATCCCTGATGGTACTGTTAGACAACCAATATGACTTTGAACTTAGTGAGGCATCGCTTGGAAGCCAATATCCCTGATTTAGCTGCTCATTCCAAATGCCGTGACCAGCGTAAAATATCAGGAGATTATCCTTCTCAGTTACCGACTGACTTAACTGGTCCAATGAATTAATGACCTGCTCCCTAGATGGATTTTTCAGAATGGTAACGTCATTGGCATTAAAGGAATACTCTTCAATCAGAACATTCGATAAGCGCACTGCATCTCCCACGGGATTATCCAAATTTTGGATGCGCTCATCCGGATAATTGTCAACGCCAATGATTAGCGCATAATATTTACGCTTCCCGAGCTCACTGAGCAGCGCATTTCCCACATCATCTGTTTGATTGATACTTTTGGTAACCTGATTGTCAGCAACAATCTTCACTTTAGGTGATTTGTCCTTGTAAAGTTTGAGATTACCGCCAATGGCTGGAGGACATGTAGTTAACCTTAGATCACCCTTCCATTTTCCTGTAAGAGCGTGCTGATCTCCCTCTTCGGTAAATTGAAGGACAGAATTGGCCAGGCATGCTGCACCTGTTTTATACTCAAACCTGACAGGGAAAAGTTTGATTGTAGTTCCATCCACCACTCCATTAAACATCACTTTGGAGGAATCACTTCCATCCATAGATTTACTAATAGAATAACCTTCCAGCTGACTTCCCTTCTGATCTATGATTGTTGTAACACTAAAATTGGCCTTTAAGAAATTAGAGTTTCCATTCCATTGACCTGATACATCCACCAGATCTTGTGCAGTTGAGACAGTACAAATGGATAAGAGAAATAGATGTAGCAGCGACTTCATACTTAAAATTAATGATGAGTTGGCAATTAGAAGCCTACTGCCCATCGGCAGCTTTGCTCTTAAGCTCTTCTGAGAGTTCTTTCCCTAGAAATTTATCAATGACATTGTGGCCCAAATAAATAACTGGAGTTAAAACGATAGCGACAGTGAATTTGTATATGTAGTTGATAATTCCCACGGAAATCACCTGCGATATCGGCCATCTACTTCCAGCAGGAGCTAAAATGTAAAATGCAATCACAAGCACCACAAAGCTATCTATCAGCTGAGACACGAGCGTGGAGCCAGTTGCTCGCAACCAAACCTTTTTTTCGCCAGTAATACTCCTGAGCTTTTGAAATACGTACACATCCAAAAACTGTCCGATCAAAAATGCGACAAGGGATCCGACAATAATACCAAGTCCCTGCGTGTAGATCTTACTGAAGGCAAAGTCAATATTAAATACATTCCCATCTGCATCCTGATTGTTTACATCCAGCCAAAAAGTCGCTGGATCCAATTTCGTGACCACGAAAATCATGAAGAACGCATATGCAATACAACCTACCGCAAGAAAACTGATCTTTTTAACTCCCTTTTTACCAAAATACTCATTGATAATATCGGTCGTCAAAAAAACGACAGGCCAGATCACTACTCCTGCTGTAAGATTAAAATCTAGTGTATAGCCTAAAATATTGATGTTAGCAGGATTGAACCCAAGGGTTTCCTCGGCAGAAAATATCTTGACACCAATCATCTCAGCGAGAATTGCATTGGTAAGAAAAATACCAGCCAGTATTAGGAATAGAAGTTGTTTCTTGTTGTTTTCCATCGCTACGAGACTTCAAATTTCGTTCCCTCGATCGCCAAATGAGCATTCGGAAACACCGCTTTGGCTTCTTCCAAGATGACATCTAGCTCCCTGTATCTTGCAGAAAAATGGCCCAGGACCAACCTATCCACTTTCGCTTCCTTGGCAATACTAGCTGCTTCCTTGGCTGTTGAATGAAAGGTGTTGTGTGCTCGATCGATCATATCGTCTGCAAACGTTGATTCGTGATACAACAAATTCACTCCTCTTACCTGTTCGATGATTTCTGGTTTGTATTCCGTATCCGAGCAGTATGCATAGGAAAATTGCGGATGCGGATCGATGGTTAAGACCTTATTTTCGTGTTTGACAGATCCATCACTGTTGAGAAGATCTTCTCCATTCTTCAACTTGCTAATCTCCAAAGGAGTTAAGTCAAGATCTGCAAACGCTTCCCTATGGATTCTTCTTCTCTTTTTCTTCTCCTTGAAGAGAAAGCCTGAACAGGGTACACCATGGCTCATCGGAATAGACTCAATGGTGATAGATTTATTTTCAAAAACAAGTTCTACCTCATTCGGAGTCCACTCCACAAAATTGATTTTGTACATCAACCAAGTTTGCGAGTGCTTCAACTGTAGTGATATGATCTCAGCTAGACCAGGCGGAGCAATCAATGTCAACGCTCTTTCTCGTCCAAAAAGATGCATCGTGGAGAGCAAACCTATTAAACCGAAGTAATGATCTCCATGCAAATGGGAGATTAAGATGTGGTCAATTTTCGAAATCTTAACGTGATATTTCTTGAGTAGAAGTTGAGTTCCTTCCCCGCAATCAATTAAGAAATGTTCGTTTTGAATTTTTAGAAGCTGTGAAGTGTGATGCCTTCTATGGGCAAAGGCTGCTGAATTAGATCCAAGGATTTGTAATTCGAAACTCAAATCTATTCCGGAGAGCTCTGACCTTTTTCAATTTCTGTCATAAATACATAATCAACAGCTTCCTCTTTGGTAGGTAGTATAGTCATCACCTTGTCCAACTGGCTAATAGAGATTAGCTTCATTACATGGTCAGTAACATTGTAGAGTACAAAAGCACCATTGTCGGTAAACGATCTGTTCCCGACCAAAAAAGCACTCAAACCACTGGAATCAACATACTTCACATCCTCCATATTAATAATTATGCTTTTGACACCATCTTGACTTAAAGTCATAAATTCTGATTTCAATTCGGGAGCTATCGAGCTGTCAACCTTCTCATCTGAGATTTTAACTATAGAGTAGTTTTCGTATTTGTCAGCGTTGAAATTCATAATGTATCTGAAATTTGTGCGATGCTATTTTTTATTTGGGCTAATTTATCGTGGTAATCATCCTTAACAAATTTTTCTCCCGATATGTTTTCATAAAGTTCGATGTAACGATCGGAAATCAAGGCTACTCTCTCGTCTGGCATTTCTGGTATGGTCTGCCCGTCTTTTCCCTGAAACCCCTCCGAAATCAACCACTGTCTCACAAACTCTTTTGACAATTGCTTTTGGGCTTCACCTTTTTCGAGCAATTCCTCATAGGTGTTTTCGTAGAAGTATCTAGATGAATCTGGAGTGTGAACTTCATCAATGAGATAAATTTCATCATTAAATTTCCCGAATTCATACTTAGTATCAACCAAGATAAGTCCTCTCTCTTTGGCCACCTGTGAGCCTCGTTCAAACAATTTGAAGGTGTAGTCCTCCAGCTGTTGATAATCTTCCCTTGTAACAATTCCTTGGCTCAGAATCTCTTCTTTTGAAATATCTTCATCATGACCCTGATCTGCCTTCGTGGTTGGGGTGATTAGTGGAGTTGGAAACCGATCATTCTCACGCATGTCCTCCGGCATGGAATTTCCACAGATACTCCTTTTTCCCTCTCTATACTCCCTCCATGCATGCCCAACCAAGTATCCTCGAATGACCATCTCGACCTTGAATGGCTCACATCTTTTACCGAAGGTTACATTGGGATGAGGCGAAGATTCCACCCAGTTTGGAACAATATCTTTCGTGCCTGCTAAAAACTTAAAAGCAAGTTGGTTCAGGACTTGACCCTTGTAGGGTATTGGTCGTGGCAGCACCACATCGAATGCGGAAATTCTATCTGTCGCAACCATTGCAAGCTTGTCTTCAAATTCATACACCTCACGAACCTTCCCAACGTACTTGTGCGTCTGATTTGCAAATGAGAAATTGGTTGACGTAATTCCATCTAACATGGCGGCAAAAATAATTTATGATTGCCTCTTATGTTGGATTAATTGTTCTCTATTCTGAGAATGAAAGCAATTCGTTTTCGATTTTCTGCTCAATGCTTGGAGTATGCTCCCTCTGCTTCAGCAATAAAAATCTGACACTTCTGTTCAGTGCCAACACACAGAACTTTAAAGCCTCTTTTTACCATCCATTGACCTGAACCAGATTTTTCTAGTCGTAGATCCTTTTTTCCAATACCAATTTTTGATAACCATTTGAATGAATTCGTCATGTTACTTGTCAGATAAGTAAATAATTCAATTAATGGTACTGCAATTGTACAGTCTTTAGGAAAAGAGTTTTAGTAGGATAATCCCCTTAAATGGGTAAGAATTATACCTACAAAAAGTAAGGTCAATTTGAAATGAGGAATTTAAAAAATTATTGAGATCATTCCGCCATACGGCGGAATGCTCAATAACGTGACCCATAGCTAAGCCGCTGAAAGACCCTGTTGCATAAATACTTTGCATTTTTCTTTCGTGCCTATGTACAGAATACTGTACCCTTTCTTCACTACCCAATCATCTCCTGATTCAGACCTCTGAATCCTAAGTTGATTATTATCACGCTTGGCGAACAGTCTAAAAAGATTCATAATGCTAAAGTTTAAAAGTGAGTAAATTGTATTAATATTATATTAAACATAAATATAACAATAAATGTTACGTTTTAATGCAATTTTTTATAAAAATTATACCATTTATATACGAAACGCATCTAACCTTCGATAAATCTATTTGAGAACGATAAAATGATGCTTAAATCACCACCTAATGAGGGCTGAAGCCCA
The DNA here is from genome assembly GCA_039986395.1 of Cyclobacteriaceae bacterium. Taxonomy (GTDB): domain Bacteria; phylum Bacteroidota; class Bacteroidia; order Cytophagales; family Cyclobacteriaceae; genus Ekhidna. The sequence goes on along the minus strand of JBDWQX010000167.1, from coordinate 13,121 downwards.
GGTGAAGCCGCTACCGAAGGCGGCAAGACAGACCAGATCGCCGGTGTTAATTTTACCTTCTTGCCAGGCCTCGCTCATTGCAATAGGAATAGAAGCAGCTGTTGTATTTCCATAGCGCATGATGTTGTTGTAAACTTGATGATCTGACAACCCTAACTTTTTCTGGACAAACTGGCTTATTCTTAGGTTCGCTTGATGAGGTATCATCAAACTAATATCTTCTGGTTTGCACTTATTAGTCATAAGTGCTTCGCCAATGACTTCTAAAAACCGGGTGACGGCATGTTTGAAGACAAAATTTCCATTCATATAAGGATAATAACTATTGTCCTCCGGGTCGTTGGCTTCAATAATTTCAGGGACCCACCTCAAGGTGCTTGGCCCTTCGAGTGCTAGTTCTTTGGCATGTTTTCCCTCTGAATGTAAATGCGTTGAAAGTATGCCGTTGCCTTCACCTGAATTCCTTTGCACTACCACAGCTCCTGCACCGTCTCCAAAGATTACTGTCACGCCTCGCCCTCTGGTAGACCTTTCCAATCCACCAGAGTGATTTTCAGCTCCGATCACCAAAATGTTCTTATACATCCCGGTCTTGATGAACTGATCAGCGATGGATAAACTATAGATAAATCCAGAGCATTGATTCCTCACGTCCAGTGCCCCAATCTCCTTTATACCCAGTTGGTCTTGAACCATGACGCCAGGACCCGGAAAGTAGTAGTCAGGACTAAGCGTTGCGAAAATGATGAAGTCTATATCAGCTGGAGTTAGCCCAGCTCTTTCTATGGCAATTCTAGCAGCCTTAGTACCCATCGTTGAGGGTGTATCGTCGGTTTTCGGATCAATCCATCGACGCTCCTTGATACCAGTTCTTTCTGTAATCCATTCGTCATTGGTATCCATGATCTTAGACAGATCATCGTTGGTGACTACATTTTCTGGAACATAGTGACCGATTCCGGCAATTTTAGAACTATACATTTTCGGGGTGTTTTTTCGAATATAAGGATTATTCCTGCGATTCGATAACGACAATCTCGATTCGTCGGTTTAATTCCCGACCGTCTTTCTCATCGTCATTGCTTGCCAGTGGTTTGGAGGAGCCGAAGCTTTCTGCAGTTAATCTTCTTTTTGAAATACCCTTTTTGGTCAACCATTTCAAAACAGTCTCCGCTCTCTTCAAACCTAATTCAATATTCGCTTGTTCAGCTCCCACATTATCTGTATGGCCGCCGATCTCAACTCGAAGCAACGGTTTGCTTTCTAGTACATTTTTGATGGAGTTCAACGTTGGCAAACTTTCGTCTTGCAGAATACTTGTACCGAAATCAAAGTATATGTTTTGAAGTATTGCGGTGTTGGTATTTCTAAACTTGTTTCCTAGAAGGTATAGTTGATCGTCCTCCGACACTTCCTCAATTGGTTCTTCGGGAAGATCATCCCTTTTGGTAACGCTGATACTATCAATCTTCTCACCAACCAGAAAATCTTTCAGGTAGGTGGTTTCATCTCCGCCAGTTGCATGAATCTCAAAATCCTCTTGATGTGCTAGCGTACCATCTTTTAGAATTTCAACTCTGAAAATATCATCGGAATTAATGTTTGCAGAGTACTTCCCTGTACTATCAATTTCAGAGTAAAAATACATGTCTAGATATTCGTATGGCCTGAAAAATATTTGCGCATTCCTTAGAGGCTCACCAGAATTTACATCTGTCACCCTTCCCTCCATGGTAATTTTATGAATTTCCCAGAAGAAGAAGATATCATAATCTCCGTTGGTATTCAATCGGTTTGTGGTGAAGTATCCAGACGTCTGGTCCGTATTCAACTTAAAATGGATCTCATCGTCAGGAGAATTGATCGGAAACCCTAAGTTGATCGGTTCTAGCCATTTTTGGTTCGTCGAGTCAAATGTGGTGACAAAGACGTCATACCCGCCAATGGAACCATGTCCATTTGATGCAAAGTACAATGATTTTTCATCAGGACTTAAGTAGGGGCTGTCTTCGTTCAGATCACTATTTATGGTAAATGCAAAAGAGGTTGGTTTGCTCCACTTTCCAGTCTCCGCATCCCTAAATGATTCAAACAGGTCGAGGTTCTCTCTTTTTCTTGTACCAACATTGGTTGCGAAAATTATTCGATCTTCATGTTCGTTAATAAAAAAATGTGAGCTTATGTGCGCTGAGGTTACTTTGCTATCAAACTCTTCTGGCAATGACCAGCCCCTGGTACCGCTAATCGGATTACTGTAATAAAGATCACCATTTTTCTTTTTCTTCCTAAACTGAAACAGTCTTCCATCCTCCGCAACGACCTCAATATTGGAATTGTCCCGGGTAAAACTTCCAACGTCTTTGATCAATTTCGGATCAGTCCAACTATTATCTCCTCGGTGGATGGTATGATAAATTTGGTAAAGGTCTGGATCCTTGTCATCTCGATTTGAAATAAAAAGTAGTTCTTCCTTTTCCTCAAAATAGACTGGGCTCAATTCTGCCTGACCAGTATTTATCCGGTCTTCCAAATGATGGATTTCATAAGAAAATGGATTATCCATGATCTTTTTAGTTTCAGCCAACCATTCCATCCATCCTTTTACCTCAACTTTTATCTCGCCACTCAAGAATTCGTCTGTATCCAAAAACTTGATGAAAGCTTCATTGGCCTCAAGCATTTTGTACTTACGAAGTAGTATTCGCCCTTTCCAATAGTTGTAGAATTTATCTGTGAGACCAATGCTCTCTTCATACCTAAGAAAGCCATCCATCGCTTTGCTTGGGTACTTTGACAATAGCGAACAAACCTCCGCCTTGTACAATACATCAGCACTTGGGTTTTCCGTATCCTTAATCAGCAACTCGTACAATTCAAGTGCATTTTCAAAATCCTCCTCATAGAACGTTTTATCAGCAATGCGAAGGATCTTGCCAAAATCTTGGCTAGAAGCATTGAATGCAAGTAGTGAGGCGGCGATAAGCGGTATTAAAACGAATAATCTGAGCACTACTCTATAACAACTATTTCAATTCTACGATTCAATTCTCTTCCCTCCTTCTCGTCATCATTACTTGCAATTGGTTTCGTGGCTCCATAGCCTTTTGCGGTAAGTCTGGAGCTTGAAACTCCATTGTTAGTAAGCCAGTTTAGAACTGACTCAGCCCTTTTCAGCGAAACGTTTTGATTTGCCTGGTCGTCACCAACATTATCCGTGTGACCTCCAATTTCTATCCGCAGTTTAGGGTTTGCCTGCAGTAGATTCTTGATCACATTTAGGGAAGGTTCGCTCTCATCTTTTAGGTGGCTCGTTCCAAAATCAAAATACACGTGGTGAAGCGCAACTTTGTTTGATGCTCTAAACTTGGTTCCCAATTCATCCAATAGCATCTCTTCTGTCACAACTCCAAGATCTGGTTTAGAAGTGTCAATTTTATGTTGCGCAACCTTGTGGGTTGCTGCAGCCTCTCCTTTCCCCAGGTAAAAGTCTTTAATGTGGGTGGTGCGATCTCCTTCCGCAGCGTGTACTTCAAACTCCTCTTCATGAAGCACTTCTCCGTTTCTCTTTATCTCCACCTTGAAGCGATCATTAGATGGTATCTCCGTCTTGTATTTACCTGCACTGCTTAAATCAGAGAAGAAATACATATCTAGGTATTCATAAGGGCGGAAAAAGATTTCTGCATCATTCAGTGGAAGTCCGGTGGAATTGTCAACAACTCGGCCTTCGATGTTTATTTTGTTTATCTCCCAGAAAAAGAAGATGTCATAATCGCCAAGCGTGTTCAGACGATTGGACGTGAAGTAACCCGACTTTTGAGTGCGATTCATTTTAAAGTGCAGTTCGTCTTCTGGCGAGTTTAACGGAAATCCCATATTCTCTGGCTCAGACCATGTTTGCGTTGTTGCATCAAAGACCGATTTGAATACATCGTAACCACCCATCGTGCTGTGTCCATCGGAGGAAAAATAAAGGGTCGTCTCATCTGGACTCAGGTATGGACTATCTTCATTAAAGTCACTATTTATTGATGCTGCAAATGGCGATGGTTTGCTCCAGTTTCCTGAGCTCGGATCTTTGAATGACTGCAGCAAATCAAGGTTTGGGTTCTTCTTATTCCCAACATCTGAGGCAAAAATGATCCGATCTTCATGTTCATTGATGAAAAAGTGAGAACCAAGATGTGTAGAGCTAATTCGGCTGTCAAACTCTTGCGGGGGAGACCACCCTTTCAAATCTCCTGAAGGCTCGCTATAGTACAAATCCCCTCCTTTTTCCGATCTAAACTGAAAGAGTCGGCCGTCTTCATCTACCACCTCAATGTTTGCATTGTCTCTCGAAAAAAGTCCTTGTCCATAAACAGGTGTTGGCACCGACCACTTCCTGTCACCTTCATGAATCGTATGATAGATTTGATATTGATCGGGATTGGCATCTCTATTTGATAAAAAGAGTAGCTCTTCGTTCTCAACAAAATACACTGGGCTCAGTTCAGCAAATTCTGAGTTCACTTCTCTCTCAAGTAAATGAATTTCATAAGAATCAGGAGAATCCATGTAGGATTTTGCATTCCTTACCCAGTTCATCCACCGTCTTGCTTCCGCCTTTATCTCATCACTAAGGTATGCCTTGATGTCTAAAAAATTTTGAAAGGCTACATTGGCTTCTGCCATCCGATACTTCCGCATCATCACCCTCCCTTTCCAGTAGTAGTAGAACTTATCTTCCTCAATCATTTCCTCCTCATACTGAAGGAAATTTTCAATGGGATTGTTTTGATACTGCGTTAGTAGTGAGCAAAGTTCAGCCTTATAAAAGACTCTGTTTCCATAGTTCAATCCACTCTCTATCAGTAGCTGATAGTTAACGAGTGCTGTTTCAAAATCTTCCAGATAAAGCGACTCTTCTGCCGTTTTAAAAATTTTGTCATAGTCTTGAGCTGGCGATTTCGAAACCAAGAGTATGAAAATGCTTATAAGTGCGATTGACTTAGTGGCCATTTTTTACACAATTAGATTCTTTTACAAGTTTAACCAAATCAGGTTAATTGTCTAGTAATTACTCTGTTATTGGTTAAAATATCCAACTTTTACGTTAAATCCCATGAAAAACCCTGTGAAATTCTCTCTTCCAAGCTGTGGGACAACTATTTCTGACATGTGTTGATAGCCTAGAACTATCTCGGGGCGTACATACCGAAGGTATGGTGTCTCCACTTTTAGCCCAATTTGCCAAAGCTTAAAACGATCACTTGCAAAGTCAACTTTAGTATCATCACGTTCCCACACTATATCACCCACCTGTAACATCACCATGGGAGCTACGTGTAGAATATCCGATTCAAAAAAATTGTAAGCAAAGTAGGCACCTCCCTGCGCATAAATCAGACTAAAGAAGTTTGGGAAAACCAGTCTCTTGACATAATCATTCGTGAATGCTGAGAAGGAAGCACCAGCTTCAAATTTGTCATACCTTACCCCTAGTCCGACCGTTGGTAACGTGCTTCTATCAACAGGGCCTGGTGACCCTGTTACCCCCGCAAATACATATCCGCCAATCAGGTGCTTCGGTGGTGGTTTCGGTATAGTATCGGTTTGTAAAGAATCCAGTTCTTGCGCAAAAGCACTTCCAGATAAAAATAGAAAAACAACTAAGAATTTTCTCATATCAAATATTCACGCTAAAATTAACAACATCATGCAACCCTGAAACTCTTAGTAAGTCTTTATACCGAATAACCTAAAAATTGAAAGCTAGTTCTGTAAATATCCACGCTGATCTTATAGAAAGATGTAGAGATGATGATTCTACAGCTCAGTTTGAGATATATAAACTTTATAACAAAGCAATGTTTAACACGGCACTTAGAATAACAGGAGAACAATCGGATGCAGAAGATGTTTTGCAGGAGGCCTTCGTAAGTGCTTTTCAAAACTTGAATAGCTATAGAGCCGACGCAGCCTTCGGAGCCTGGTTGAAAAAAATTGTTGTTAACAAAGCACTAAACCATGTACAGAAGAGCAAGAGAGATTTAATGATTGCCAATGAGAGCGATGCGGATATGGAAGATGAATCCTACACAGAGGAGACAGAGCCAAACTACAGCGTAGACTCAGTTAAGAAAGCCATGGACGAGTTGCCCACAGGTTTTAGAACAGTACTATCTCTTTATTTATTCGAGGGATATGACCATAAAGAAATTAGCGAAATACTAAATATTGCTGAGTCAACTTCAAAGACTCAGTATAAAAGAGCCAAAGACAAATTGAAAACCATATTAAAAACGGAGGTGAACTATGGGTGACCAACTCGAACAATTCATCATGAATAACAAAGACTCATTTAATGATGTCGACCCGTCCGACAACGTTTGGAAGGGAATAAATAAAAAACTCAGAAAGAACAATGGATTTTTTCAGGTTGCCTGGAAAGTAGCTGCTGTGCTCTTCATGGTTTCTACGGTCTATCTTTTGATAGAGAAGAACTTGGAAGATAGCAAAGTTGTCCCTCAGTTTTCAGAGGAGTTCAAGCAAGCCGAAGACTACTACACTCAGCTGATCAGTTTGAAACGGATGCAGATTCAAGAAGAACTCTCCGTGGAAGAACAGGGAGAACTGTTAAAAGAAATTGATCAACTGGACGTACTATATATCGACCTTAAGAAGACCTACCAAACCCAAGCTGCTGATGATCGTGTCGTAGATGCGATGGTTAGTAACCTGCAGTTAAGACTTCAGATACTAAGCAAGCAGTTGGATATTTTGGAAAATATTAAAGATCAAAACGATGAAATTGAGCCAAATAGTGAAATATAAATTAGCACTTCTTCTCTTCGTCACAGCCAGTGTTGGTTGGGGCAAAGACCAGACAGAGAAGAAAAAGGTGGTAGAAAAGTCATACAACGTTGACCCGACTACACTCTTAGATATAGAAAACAAATTCGGGAGGATTGAAATCAACTCCTGGGACAAAAGTGAATTTTCCATTCGTGTGGAAATCATTGGAAAAAGTAGGAATGACGAGCGTGCGCAGCGTATCATTGATAACATTGACATTGACATCAGCGAAGGCAGCGAGCAAATTTCCTTTGAGACAACCCTTGGTAAATCGAAGAATCGAGACAACGATGGTTTTGAAGTCAATTACACGATCTCAATGCCCGAGATTAATCCCTTGGAAATCCGCAACAGTTTTGGAGATGTCTTGATGGGCGATAGAGCTGGTGATTTGGACATTCATGTTTCATACGGGTCAATGAGAGTTGGTGACGTAGCAGGCAGTACCGATCTAAAGCTATCCTTTGGCAGTGGAGAAATCAACAATATTCAAGACGGCGACCTGGTCATAAAGTACAGTGACTTCAATATTGAATCGGCAAAGGAACTTGAACTGAACCAGGGATTCTCCGATGTAGAAATTGGAGAAGTACAGGAACTTGATTTGACAAGTAAATACGGTGATGTCGAGGTGGATAAGGCTAGCGCCATCGATGCAGATATCCACTTTTCTGGGTTCGAAATAGAGGAATTGACTGGAAAATTAGAAATGGAGGCCAGCTACCTTGGAGATTTCAGAATACGACGACTAGCCAAAACTTTTACCCTCGTTGATATTGAAGGAAAGTTTGGCTCATATGAAATAGGACTAGAACCAGGGTTGAATGCCAACATAGAAGCAGAATTCAGTTTTGCAGACCTCAAATCCTATTCCGACCTAGACATTGATTTTCACTATCGTGTAAAGGAATCTAACAAGAGCATTTACAAGGGGAAAATTGGAAGTGGAGATGACGGGAAGCTCATAAGAATAGATTCCAGTTATGGAAATCTACGCCTCAAAGAGGATTGATTAAACAATAATACCGAACGAAAAAGACACGATCCTACCGATCGTGTCTTTTTCGTTTCTATCCATCTGAATATTTCTTAGCTTTCAGCACAATCAAAGTATGAAAGAATGAAATCAACCTTAACCTATTTCTCCCTGGTCCTATCCCTTTCTATTGCAGCGCAAGAGATGAAAGTCGAAAACAGTAGAGTCTTAGCTGCTGACGAGACCGTAGTAACCAATCATCAAACCACCATAAAAGGCAAATCTGTAGCTTATCGGGCCACCACTGGCACCCAGCCTGTCTGGAACGATGATGCGGAAGTAATAGCAGCTGTTCACTATACCTATTATGAGCGAACAGATATTCGAAACAAAAACACACGTCCATTGGTCATCTCATTCAATGGCGGCCCAGGTTCAGGCTCTGTCTGGATGCACCTTGCGTATACAGGACCAATGATCCTAAACGTAGATGACGAGGGCTACCCTGTTCAACCTTACGGAGTCAAAAGCAATCCAAATTCAATTCTTGATGTTGCTGATATCGTCTTTGTAAATCCAGTAAATACCGGCTATTCAAGGATAGTTAACAAGGATGCCGAGCGAAAAACATTCTTTGGAGTGAATGCAGATATAAAGTACCTGGCTGAGTGGATCAATACGTTCGTTACAAGATCCAACCGCTGGGAATCTCCAAAATATTTGATAGGAGAAAGTTATGGCACAACCAGAGTTTCAGGACTAGCATTGGAATTGCAAGGAAGACAATGGATGTACCTAAATGGAGTGATTCTGGTTTCTCCGACTGAACTAGGTATTCACAGTGGCAACGGCCGAAGGGAAGGTCCACTAGGTGCTTCTTTGAGGCTTCCGTATTTTGCCGCTGCAGCATGGTATCATCAGAAACTACCATCTGATCTTCAGTCAAAAGATCTTGATGAAGTGTTGGCAGAAGCAGAAAAGTATGCGGTCGAAGGTTTGATGCCTGTCATTGCCAAAGGTGGTTTCGTAAGTGACGAGGAAAGAAATGGGGCAGCAAAGATGATGGCTCGATATTCTGGTATCTCCGAAAAGGTAATTCTTCAATACAACCTGGATGTGCCAACTAGTTTTTACTGGAAAGAGCTACTTCGAGAAGAAGGTTTCACGGTCGGTCGACTGGATTCCAGATACAAGGGTATTGACAGAACAGATGGTGGTATACGTCCAGATTTCAACTCAGAGCTTACCTCTTGGTTGCACGCATTTGCTCCTGCTGTAAACTACTATTACAAGAACGTTTTGAAATTCGAGACGGATGTGAAATACAACATGTTTGGCCCAGTCCATCCGTGGGATAGAGATGGCAATAATACGGGAGAAAATCTGCGACAAGCAATGGCTCAAAACCCCTACCTAAACACCATGATTCAATCAGGGTATTTCGACGGAGCGACCAAGTACTTTGATGCCAAGTACACTATGTGGCAAATTGATCCGAGTGGAAAAATGAAAGATCGATTGTCATTTAGAGGCTATCGCTCTGGTCACATGATGTACCTGAGGAATGAGGATTTGATTAGCTCAAATGAGCATTTAAGGGAATTTATCAAAAAGTCCACTCCTGCACCAGGCGTACCTGCTAAGTACTAAATCAAAAGCAGTTCTACCTATCAAAATACTAAAGCTCTGGTTCGTTCAGGGCTTTTTTTTTTCGCCGTTTTGGAAATTGCTTGTCCAACCGTTAATCAATTATTAAAGCAATCTGTCAAATTGGATAGATAACAGGCCCAATTTGTCAATACCTTGAAGTCACAACTAATCAAATCTTGAGCCCAATGAAAATAGTACTCTCACTCCTCTCCTTGCTTTTCATGCTAAATGCCAATGCGTACGCACCGCAAGACCAGGATTCTACAAAAAACGAAAAGAAGAAAGATCTCGAACTAGAACCAGGTCGAACATTCTCGATCAAGACCTCCGAGGCTTCGTGGATGAGTCTCGACATTAGTCCTGACGTGCAGACAATCGCATTCGATTTCCTAGGTGATTTGTACACCATGCCAGCAACAGGTGGTAGTGCGACACAACTAACCTCGGGGATGCAATTCGATAGCCAACCACGATTTTCTCCAGATGGCAAGCAGTTAGTTTTCACTTCTGACAAGGGTGGTGGTGAAGGTATTTGGTTGATAGATCTCGATACAAAGGAAGATCGCGCGATCACCAGTGGAAAAACAGATCGGTACCAGTCACCGGAGTGGAGTCCTGACGGGCAGTACATTATTGCCTCAAAAGCAGGCATGCGACGAGGCACATTGAAACTTTGGATGTACCATGTAGACGGGGGTACTGGTGCGAAGCTGATGGCCGAACCTAACAATCTAAAAATGACCGGAGCAGCATTTGGTGGAGACAACAGATACATTTGGTTTGGTCAGCGGCAAGGAGATTGGAGCTACAATGCCATTTTCCCGCAGTATCAAATTGGTAGATACGATCGCGAAACAGGTAAAAGAGAAACGATGAGTTTCGGTCCTGGTGGTGGAATACGGCCAACTCTTTCCCCAAATGGCCAGTGGATGGTTTATGGCACCCGATATGAAAGTGAAACGGGCCTAATGCTCAGAAATCTTAAAACAGGTGACGAACGATGGTTGGCTTATCCAGTCCAACACGACGATCAAGAATCAAGAGGAACCCGAGACGCACTCCCAGGAATGACATTTACCAATGACTCGCAGCAACTTATAGCTTCCTACGGTGGCAAGATTTGGAGGATTCCAATCGCAGGAGGAAACGCTATTGAAATTCCTTTCACTGTAGACTCCTCTATCGACCTTGGTCCTGAATTACAATTTCAATACGACATTCCCGATAGCGCAACCTTTATGGTCAAGCAAATTCGAGATGCTGTACCCTCTCCCGATGGGAAAATGCTTGCCTTCACTTCGCTGGACAGGCTATATATTATGAATCTTGCTGACCGAAACCCTCGAAGAGTAGGCAACGGTACATTCACAGAAGCACAACCCACCTGGTCTCCTGACGGTGAGTGGATAGCTTACAGCACCTGGAATAGAACAGTAGGCCACATTTACAAAACAAAGGTTGCGGGAAGAAGACCCGGCACCACTGTTCAAGTCACGACCGAAAGCGCCATTTATGAGCAGCCTGCATGGTCTTCAGATGGCAATCGAATCGTGGCATTAAAAGGTCCTGCCACAAATTATGAAAACTCATTGAATCAAGGTGCGCCGGGAACTGCCAGGGAAATCGTTTGGGTTGATGCCAATGGTGGAGCAGCAACACGCATTGATTATGCCTATCGCAGAGACAATCCACATTTCACAAACAGCACGGATCGCATTTTTCTCAACAACAATGACGGAGGTCTAATATCCATTCGTTGGGATGGCACTGATGAAAAAGAACACCTTACTGTGGTTGGCGGAAAGCCACCTGGATTTGATAATTCGATTGAAGCAGCGCGTATTATCATGAGTGCTGATGAAAAGCAAGCAGTGGCGATGGTTTACAAAGACATGTATTTGTTGACAGTGCCAATCGTGGGCGGAACAACACCAAAAATTGATGTTTCAAGAGGAGAAAAAGCAAATTTTCCAGTTAAGAAACTGTCGGACATTGGAGGCGAATTTCTTGCTTTCTCAAAGAACATGAAGATGGTTCATTGGTCTATTGGAAATGCTCATGTGATCTATGATCTAGATGCGGGAAAGGCAATGGAAGAGCAAAGAAAAGTTGTTGCCAAGGATTTCGAAGATCAAGATAAAAAACTGAAAAAAGATACACTTGTTTATGAACCTGAAGAATTCAGAATCGAGATTGCAGCTACCAGAGATATTCCAAAAGGAACAGTCGCACTGGTTGGCGGAAAAGTCATCACGATGAATGGTGATCAGATACTTAACAATGCAGTGGTCATTGTTAAGGACAATCGAATCATTGCCGTCGGACCCGCCGGAACAACAATACCTGCAGGTGCCGAACAAATTGACTGCAGCGGTAAGACCATTGTCCCTGGGTATGTCGATACACATGCACACGTCCGACCAGCTTGGAATGTGCATAAAGCGGAAGCTTGGCAATTCTGGGCAAATATGGCGTATGGTGTCACAACGGTGAGAGACCCACAAACAAGCTCAACAGATATCCTGACCTACGAAGATCATGTGGTGGCAGGCAATATGATCGGTCCTAGAATTTACTCGACTGGTCCTGGCATGTTCTGGCAGGAGCAGGTGAAGGACCTTGAGCACGCGAGAAAATTAGTCAGCAGGTATTCAAAGTACTATGACACAAAAACAATCAAAATGTACGTCGCTGGGAATCGTCAACAGCGTCAATGGATCCTGATGGCCTGCAAAGAGCAAGAGATCATGCCAACGACAGAAGGCTCGCTGAACTTCAAACAAAACCTAACTCAGATCATTGATGGGTATCCGGGTCATGAACACTCCTTCCCTGTTTTTCCACTATACGAAGACGTGACCAAAATGGTCGCATTTTCCAACACGGCATACACTCCTACCCTCCTGGTTGCCTACGGTGGACCATGGGCGGAGAATTATTTCTACACAAGGGAAAACCCGCATGGAGATGAGAAACTGAACTACTTCACTCCTCACATCGAAATTGACCGCAAGACGCGAAGAAGAGGAAATGGCACTGGCCCAGGTCCTGGTGGATGGTTCATGGACGAGGAACATGTTTTTAAAAAGCAGGCAAAAGAAGTGAATGAAATCTTACAAGCAGGAGGACGCGCAGGTGTGGGAAGTCATGGTCAACTTCAAGGTCTCGGTTATCAATGGGAACTTTGGTTGGTACAGTCTGGAGGAATGACCGAACATGATGCACTAAAAGTTGCCACGATCATCGGAGCAGATGCACTTGGATTGTCTGATGAGTTAGGATCTATCGAAGAAGGTAAATTGGCGGATATTCTTGTTTTGGATGGAGATCCATTGGAAAACATCCGAAATACGAACACAGTGAATATGGTTATGAAGAATGGTCGACTCTATGAAGCAGGAACATTGAATCAGATTTATCCAGAAAAGAAAAATGCCCCCGCAAGAGTTTGGGAAAAGGCACTACCAACAGGTTTGCCAGGAGAACGTAAGTGATTACAATGTGATCTAGGTCATGAATTGCGGTTGAAAACATTTCATCATACATGATTTGATAGAGGTGCGTAAAAACTGTACTTCCCTTGACTTGTGAAAAGTTGAAGGAAGTCCAGTTTTCTAATGAACGCCGGATTGCAAATTCGCTTACCATCAATATCGAC
>JBDWQX010000166.1:0-48821 GCA_039986395.1 Cyclobacteriaceae bacterium | reverse complement strand
GGGAAATAAGCTGGAAGAAAGAGTCATTGAGTTGATCAATAAAGATGTGGTCGATTATCTACATAGAAATAAGAAATTTAGTAGCAAAAAATTGAGCCTAGATCAAATTGCCAAAGACATCCAGGTATCGCCACATCACCTTACGCAAGCCGTGAACCTTGGACTTAAAATGAATATTACTGATTTGATAAATAAATATAGGGTCGATGAGGTAAAAGAGCGGTTGGTTGATCCTAAGTTTACTCACTACAGCATTGTATCAATAGGATTGGACGCAGGATTCTCCACAAAAGCTTCCTTTTACAATGCATTCAAAAAGCACGTAGGGATGACTCCCACTGTTTATGTGAAAACTTTGCATTCGGAACAGGGTGAATAAGTAGTCCCTATCTTCGGTCGCCTCTTCGGCCGAGCTGAATTTTTTCTTGAAGAAAGCATACGATTCAAGACGATGATTGTGGTGCTGAACAGCATCCCAAATTCCATTGTTGCGATTGAGTCACGAATCAGATTTAAGCTTTGCCAACAATTTGAGGTATTCAATAGCCCTGGTGTTTGTCGAATCTCTCAATAGCACCTGCTCAAACTGTTCCTTCGCTAGAGACCTATTCCTCTGGTGTAACATGGTTATAGCTAGTTGAGAATGTGTAGAGGTCAAATTTGGAAACTGCGTTAACTTCTTTTCGAAAATTCGTGCCGCTTCGTTGTGCATTCCCCATTCGTTGAGTGTATTTCCAATGGACGAAAGGGCTCCTGAAGTTATCTCTTCTTTACTAAGGACCTTATCTAGGTGCTCCAAACCTTCCTCGATTCCCTTCTCCTTAATCATATTGAGAACGATGGCTCGAATGTTAGCGGAATCATAGTCCAGAAATCGCTTGAGGTAGTCTGGCCTTCTTGTATGGATGTCGATTTCTATTTCCACAGCGTCTGATAACTGTGTAAGTCCATCTTCCATAATAGAGCTCCAGAAATCTCCTCCAAAAATCCCAAATTCCTGTCTATCAAGAGTAAATCGACCAGAGTAGTCTATTTGCTCTTCACCGCCATAATCCAAGCTTATCCCAGTTAATGGTTCAAATGGGACATTAATCTCTTTTGTAGTTCCTTTTATGGTAACATCTCCGATTAGGTCAAAACCACCATCTGCTCTTACTATTACTCTCTTACTTACAAATTGTATGTTTGGATACTTTGGGGCATCAAACCACGTGTCAAATTTCAAAAGATCTTCATCCCTAGTACTATTCCCAGTGTTGATAGAGTTCACGTCTATTGCTACCGAAACAGAGAGGCTAGAAATGTTATTCTCATCATAAAAAACAGTTCCTTCAAATTCATCAAACCTACCTCGTACTGGACTATAGCCAAAGTACTTTATCCTAAACCCCAAGTAAGAGTGCTGATCATCAATAAGGTAGTCATTGCCTACGAGAGAATAGTGATTGGTAGTACCTGTTTCGGGCAAATACTGAACCTCTTTCTGGGAGGACCGGTTAGTCGAATAGTCGCATCCAAAGACCACTGCCAATCCAATTACTAATAAAGAATTTACGCCTTTCATTTGTTCAAAATTGATCTCGAACTAAAGCTAGCTAAATCCAATCCTGAAGTTGCAGTCTGGTCCGATCCACAGGTCCAATTTTCTAATGTTGAACTCCTACTTGGAAAAAAGCGCATCCTTTTTCATCATTATCAAGTTCTTTAGAATTCTAAATCTTACTGCCCATATTCTAGTAGTCACATAAAACAGAAATAGATATCCCTGATGAAATCAGAACATGTAATAGCGATTTTGCTAGCATTCCTGCTGGGTTGCAGTCCTGGCGAGCAATCAAGCAAAAATTTTGAAGCAGGATTCCCCATTGAAGATGAGTTTGAAAATGGACTCTCAAAATGGACTGTGAACAATCCAGAGAAATTCAATTTGGTCGAAACGGAAAATGGACATGCACTTGAATTGATTCCTGGGAGCTCAAATACCTACATTCTTTTGAAGGGATCAGAAAATTGGACAAATTATCGAGTTGAAGGCGATGTTCTATTTCCCGAAAATGATGACAATTATTTGGGATTCATATACAATTATCAGGTCAATGGAAATAGGATTGACTATGGCTGCATTTACATCAAGGGGAATGATAGCTATGTCAGAGTAAACCCTCACAGAGATGACAATGTCTCCAGGGTACTGTATGACGAATACAAAACTCCTTTGACAGGTTCTGATGGTATTGTTATCGGCCAGTGGCAGCATTTCAAGGCGGAAGTCAAAGATTCAATATGTCACTTTTATGTGGGTGATATGTCCATACCAAAAGTCAGTTTCAACTACCACGAGTTTACAAAAGGGCAACTAGGGTTTGAACCCAGGGTAGCTGGTTCTTCGGTATGGATTGATAACATCCTTGTTGAGAAGATAGACCAACTAGGCTACAGAGGAATCCAACCGACGGGAATAGAATATGAACCAGAAAAACTTCTCACTGCTTGGGAGTACCTTGGCCCATTTAAGGACCTCCAAAATGAGGAAGTTGGAATTATCAGCGGAACATCTCAGGAAGAATGGAAGCAATTTAGTTCCGATGGGAGAGGATGTGTTTTAGCGGGAAAGGTAGTAGAATGGGCGAGCTTGAAACGATTTGCATATTTCAAAACTACATTCAATGCATCAGCAAATTCAGGTGGTAGCATCCATTTAAGCACAACAAGCGAATTAAGCATTTGGCTCAATGGCGAGCCTATTGGAGATGTACCAGCCATGCGAAAGGCTTGGTATGATTTCCACAAAAACCCAATGCACGCCGGAACAACATTAACACTAAACCCCAAAGAAGGGGTCAACACATTGGTCATTAGAGTAGAATCGCTGGGCTGGTTTGGGTATGCTGGAGATGGTTTTTATGCGCTCCTGAATTCAATATAATAGTGGGACTTAGTTAGGGACACTCAATTTTAGATATGCAAACACACACGAAGTTTTTATCCATAGCACTACTAAGTGCCTTTTATTCTTACTCTTTAAGTGCACAGGAAATTGCATCATACGATTCCTATGCAAGAGGATTTAAGATCGTTCAATCAGCTTTTCAAGAAATAGGAGATAGGCAAAATGTTGGAGCGATTCAAAACGTAGCAATAAAGTATCAGGAATTCAACTCTTCCAGAGGCCAGGGGATCAAGCCGACGTCTGGAAATACGATGGATGAAGGCGGTGAGTCGACGTTGATATTTGATGCGGCAAATCAGCGAAGCTACCATCAGCGATCTCTACAAAGACGGGGTAGACTATTTAATCCAGTAATCGTGCTTAAGGATGAGGGCAGTTTTTTTTATTGGCCTGAAACTAAAGAACTCAATACACATTTGGATACCGACGTGGTTTTTGGGTCCTTTAACTTTCGATTTGCATATCCCCAAAAGCTCTTACCTCATGTTCTTCTGCAAAATGCCATGCAGAATCGCTCCACTATTCGATGGGAAGGCGAACAAAAAATTGATGGGAAAGTCAATGATATCGTAAGCTTTGTTCATAGTGACGGGTCGTTGATTACGGCATTAGTGGAACGAGAAACATCGCTGCTCAAAAAGACGGAAGAACTTTTTAATGATTTTGCTAAGGGCGATGTAAGTGGGGAAGTCAAGTACAGTGATTATCAGACATACAGTGGAGTACTAATTCCGAGGAAAATTTCTTTCCACTTATCAAGAGAATTAATAAGAGAGATGAAAATTAGTAGTATCGAAGTAAATCAGCCATTGGATCTTGCGCTCTTCGATCCTCCCTCAGGAATAGATGAAAGTGACTACCAGGCATCTTTCAGGCCACAGAGAATTGCAGAGGGAGTCTTCTTCATGCCATTGTATTCTGGCACCGGAATTCCATACAATAGTATGTTCGTTGTTTTTGACGAGTACGTAATGGTTCTTGATGCTCCTCTTTCTGATTTTCTTTCGCACATCTATATTCAGATCATCGGGCAAGTAGCTCCTGGAAAACCAATAAAGTACGTAGTACCTACCCACCACCACTCCGATCACATTGGTGGTATTCGAAGATTCATGGCCCATGGTGCGACCATAGTTGCCTCACCCGGAAATGAATCGTATTTTCGCCAACTTTCAAAAGTTAAATCCCTTCTTGCTCCACTACTACTTTCTATTGATCCTGACAATCTTTCTTTTGATCTTGTAAAAGAAAAAAGAGTCTATGCAGATGATTCCAAGGAAATAGAAATTTACAATGTTGGCCCCAATCCGCATGCGGAAGAAATTTTGATCGCGTATCTAGCGAAACCAAAGGTGCTGTATGTGACTGACTTGTTTTGGGTGCCTCTGATCGACGGACACTACCCATCAGCTAGAGAAACCTTGCGTGATTTTGGCAAAAAAATAGAAAGATTAGGATTAGACGTGGAAGTTATTGTGCCAGGACATGGACGGGTTGGAACCATTGAAGACTTGAAAAATGCGCTGAACAAATAGAAATGCAGATAACACCTCTGTGATAATTCGGAATATACCACGTAATGGTGCTTGAATATGGATAAACGGCGAAATGTTAGCCATAGCTGGAGGCGATTAAGAAATGGAGATTGGCTCTCAGGCCAGTTGGACCTGGAAGATCCTTTTACGGAAGATGGGATAGGTAAGGTGTTTGGACATTATCCTATCGTTTTTGATTTCAAACAATGATAAACATAAAGAAAGCGAACATGATGAATTTTTTATCCCTGGCAATCTTAGTAGCAAGTTGCGGTCAATCTGTGCAAGGGTCTGCCATTGAAATACCTCTCAAATCAAACCGAGGGCGTCCTGTAATAGAAGTCTATGTAAATAATGAAGGTCCTTTTGATTTCTTTCTAGATACTGGAGCAGGAAGCAATGTTCTTGACATTTCGGTGGCGAAAGAAGCCAGCCTAATAGTAAAGGGAGAAACAACCTTGGCAAGCCCAAATGGTAAAGGCATAGCAGCAGTTGTCTATGGAGAGGTGACCTATTCAATTGGCGAAGTTGAATTCAAAAGCAGAAAGGTGTCTACAAGTGGGATGGATCGTCTCAGCCAAAGTTCAGGACTAGATGGTGTGCTGAGTTATCGGCTTTTTGAGGACTACTTGATGACCTTTGATTTTAAAAATCGTAAACTGATACTGGAGAAGAAGAACCTGAACAGCAAAGGTAAAAATGTGGTCAAATACAATTCTGAAAACTCCATAATAGCACTACATTCTAAAATTGGAAACCTCTCACTTTCAATGGATATGGATACAGGAAGCCCAGATTTTATTAGTGTTCCCTACGAACTTGCCAATCAATTGAGTTTTGAATCTGAGCCAGTGGAAGCCGGTAAAATTCGTCTCATCGATTCTGAGATGACAATTTATTCCGCTAAACTCAAAGATGATGTTCAAATTGGTTCGATAAAATTGGAAAGCCCAAATATCAAATTAACTGATTTCCAAGGACAT
Source organism: Cyclobacteriaceae bacterium (assembly GCA_039986395.1). Taxonomy (GTDB): domain Bacteria; phylum Bacteroidota; class Bacteroidia; order Cytophagales; family Cyclobacteriaceae; genus Ekhidna. The sequence continues at coordinate 43,353 of JBDWQX010000166.1, read as the reverse complement.
GGAAATATCGGAATGGGTTTCTTAATGCAATATGATGTGAAGATTGATCAGAAAAATAAGCTAGTAGAGCTTACTTCTAATGGGCTTCAGCCAAGAACTTCGGAGCCTCGGATTAGAACTCGAACACAATCTTCCCCCAAACTTTCAACTGAAAATTTGGCGAGCGTTTACGCTGGCGAATATGAGGGAAACAGAAAAATATGGGTTCAAAATGACAAGCTGAACTATCAGCGTGAAAATGCGGCTATTCTTGAGTTAAATGAAAAGTCAAAGGATCAGTTTGCGCTTACATTTCCAGGCAGAAACATTTCCTTACCAACTGTTCGATTTGAACGAAACGGGTCAGATCAGATCGTAGGAATAACATTCATCAAACCCAACGGACAAATTGAAGGGACGTTCCAAAAAACAAAATAACTTCAAAAAGGAACATAAAGATGCAAATCCGTAAAATATAAAATACAGTGTCGCCGAAGCGCTCCTTCGACGTTTATCTAATGAGTGGGACTCCGGGCGTTCCACCCAAGGAGGTCCTTGGCTAGGTTTATCTCAAACAAAAAAGCCCAACATCAAATGTCGGGCTTGCTTCCTCTTGGAGTCGATCGGAGTGGCGTTCCACCCAAGGAGATCCTTGGCTAGGTTGATCTCAAACAAAAAAGCCCAACATCAAATGTCGGGCTTGCTCTCCCTCTTGGAGTCGATCGGAGTGGCGTTCCACCCAAGGAGGTCCTTGGCTAGGTTTATCTCAAACAAAAAAGCCCAACATCAAATGTCGGGCTTGCTCTCCCTCTTGGACTCGAACCAAGGACCCTCTGATTAACAGTCAGATGCTCTAACCAGCTGAGCTAAGGGAGAATTTTCCTTTGAAAAGGAACGCAAAGTTAAGCATGTCTTTCGCAATTCTCAAACCAAAAATCCTTAAAAAATTCTTACCAAAAACTTCAGTCACTATTTGACACAATACGCCATTATGGCATGTTTATTTACACTGATTTTCAAGTATCACGTCATTATGGCATGAATTTAATGAATTTATGGTGTTGGTACAGAATTCGATAATGTGACAGAAAGAATTTGAAAATCTAAATACTATAAAAATGGGACTTATTAAGTACAACACAAACGATTACAGACCAACAAGCTTTAAAAGCTTTGTGGACAATTTTTTCACTGATGATTTCAAAGGCGGTTCAGCTCCTTCATTTACTCCAAGGGTTGACATAGCTGAGACAGAAAAAGAATTTGAAGTTCAGTTACACATTCCTGGGGTTAAGAAAGATGAGATAAACATTGATTTGAATGAAAAGGAACTGACAATCAGTGGGGAAAGGAAATTTGAAAATGAGAAAAGCGAAAAGAATTTCCACAGCGTGGAAAGCTATTTCGGATCCTTCCGTAGATCCTTTCAATTACCTGATTCTATAAACAGGGATAAAATTGATGCTGAGTACCAAGATGGTATTTTGTTAGTAAAGCTTCCAAAGGATGCTAAGAAGACCACACAGAAACAAATTTCGATTAAGTAGTTTTTTTTGGGTTAGGTTAGGTGGGTCGGTTCACGTTCAGTGGGCTGACCTTTTTTTTGTCCTTCTGGTGATTTTTCATAGAGCAGTAAATTCAACTAAATTTAACTGATGACTAGGCTCAAACTTCTGCTACTTATTGTTGCGCTGTTAATCAGTTTAATAACGATTCAGTCTAGCAGATTTTCAGCCACAATCAATAGCCTGGTTTTGGAATGGATAATGGTTCTTTCATTGCTTGGATTTCTAATATTGGCATTTAGTCTTGGCTTCAGGTCCTATCGAAAGAATCACTTGAAGAAAGCCTATAGATCAAGTGAGGAATTGAGTAGCAGAGAAATGGAGATCCTCTCATTAATGGCCGAAGGACTTTCAAATAAGGAGATTGGACAGGCACTATTCATTTCTGAGAGCACCGTAAAAAAACATTCTAGCAATATCTTCTCAAAACTGAAAGTATCTCGGAGAACACAGGCAGTTCGTATTGCATATGATCTAGGACTAGTACTAAAGTAGAATTCTTCGAAATACAACTTTAGTACACCGTTTTCAACTAGAATGGGGACTACTTTTCTTCAAAAAAAATCTATGACTAATTTTTTAAGAAGTATTGCTGCAATTTTTGTGGGTTATCTCCTCTTCACATTGGTGAATATGGGTCTTGTTATGTTACTCTTTTACAATCGAACGCCTCCATCAACAGTCATTATACTTCTCGCTTTGGTAGTGGCTATTCCAATCACAAGTTTTTATTGGATCAAGATTATCTCCATGATTGCAAAAGGCAGCACTCATGTCCACTCAATTATCGTGATTTGCATCGTGGCGATTGTGACAGGGATAAACATGTATTTAGGAGTCAGCTTGGAGCCGTTCAGTTACAAAATTGCATACCTCCTTTTGATTATTGGCAGTGTTGCGTTCTCAATAAGAAAACTGAAAAAGTAGCACTGCCCTTGCTATCCATCAACACTGACCTTTTTTTGTTAAGCTTCGTTAAAAGGGTAGCAATTCGTCTTTGGATTCCAAACTAAAGAACTTTGCTTTACGATTAATAGATAAAAATCTGTGATTATGAATAAGAGAAGCTTAGTAATGGCAATGATATTTTCATCTGTTTTTGGCGGGATCATATCCTTGGTCGGATACTCCTTTCTTGCTCCAAAGCAGACGATCATTCAGCAGACAGCTGATCGAAGTCCATTGGCATTAACAAATTATGTTTTTGATTCATCAGACTTTATTGTTCCCGAGGGATTGAACTTCGTTTTTGCTGCTAAAAACGCTACCCAATCTGTGGTGCACATACGAACGCGTTACTCCAGTTCGAACGGAGCCAGAAGCCCGTTTAATGACCTCTTCAGGGAATACTTTGGAGAAAGAGGTAATGGAGGTGAAAATTATTCTAGAGGAGCTGGATCAGGCGTGGTTGTATCTTCTGATGGTTACATAGTGACGAATAATCATGTGATTGACAATGCCTCTGAAATAGAGGTAGTGTTAAATGACAATAGAAGTTATACTGGCAAGGTCGTAGGTGTAGATGCCTCCACAGATCTTGCTGTGATTCAAATCGAAGAAATGGATTTGGTGCCAGTGAACTATGGTAGTTCGGACGACATTCAAATTGGTGAGTGGGTCTTGGCGATTGGAAATCCGTTTGAATTCCGTTCAACGGTGACCGCAGGAATTGTTAGTGCCAAAAGTCGAAATATTCAAATTCTTGAACGTGCCGATGGCATCGAATCATTCATTCAAACAGATGCTGCCGTGAACCCCGGAAACAGCGGTGGCGCATTGGTCAATTTGAAAGGTGAACTGATTGGAATCAATACTGCAATAGCTTCACCTTCCGGGGCTTTTGCTGGGTATTCCTTTGCAGTGCCCTCATCTCTGGTACGTAAGGTTGTCGATGATTTAGTGGAATATGGTACTGTGCAGCGCGCCCTGTTGGGAATATCAATCAGAGATGTCAGTGCCCAGTTGGCGGAGGCAGAGGATTTAGATGTAGTGAAGGGAGTCTATATCGCAGGTGTAGGACCTGAGAGTGCTGCTAGCATTGCCGGTCTCGAAAGAGGAGATGTAATAGTTGCGATAGATAATGCTGAAGTGACAAATGTGGCAGAATTGCAGGAACAGGTTGCTGTAAACAGACCGGGAGATCAAGTTTCGGTAGGATATATAAGAGATGGCGAGCGTCTAGAGACAAATGCTATTCTGAGAAACTCCGCGGGAAATACCGACATCATTCAAATTGCAAGTGAAATAAGCAACGAAGGGGCAACGTTTGTAGAAGTTTCAGATCAGTTGTTGGACCGCCTTAGACTTGAGGGAGGTGTTCAGGTGGCTGATATTTCAAGCGGAAAATGGAGAGATGCTGACCTTAAAGAAGGATTCATTATCACGAAAATCGAAGAACAAGAAATTAGAGGACTAGAAGATTTACAATTCTTCCTGCGAAATCCTGGTTCGGATGGAGTATTGATTGAGGGCATGTACCCAAATGGAGATAAGAAGTTTTATGGACTAGGGTTATAGCCACGCGAGCAAACAAAGGAATTTGAGTCCGTCAGAAATGTCGGACTTTTTTTATGAATAATTTCGTAGCATGTATGATGTTGCTGTTGTTGGTGGAGGACTAGCTGGGTTAGTAAGTGCAATCCTATTCAGGGAACGAAATTTTTCTGTGGTTCTTTTTGAGGAAAAATCATATCCATTTCATCGTGTTTGCGGTGAATACATCTCCAACGAAGTAATTCCATTTTTGAAGCGACATGACATCTTCCCCGAAGAATTGAACCCTACGAATATTTCCAAATTTCGGCTGACTTCCACTTCTGGAAAACCTCTGGAGATGGATTTGGACCTCGGTGGTTTTGGGATAAGTAGGTACTCGTTCGATCATTGGCTAGCACAGAAGGCAATTGAGGCTGGTGTTGAAATCCGTGAGAAGGAACGTGTGAACTCGATCGATTATATCAATGATTCCCATGCAATCGAAACCTCAAAGGATACGTTTACATCCAGGTTGGTCGTCGGTTCATTTGGTAAAAAGACGAGACTTGATAATGACTTGGATCGTAAGTTCACCAGAAAGAAGTCTCCGTACGTTGGTGTTAAGTATCACATCAGTACAGGTACGGTAGATCCCGATGTTATTGAGTTGCACAACTTTTCAGGGGGCTACTGCGGGGTGAGCAAGATTGAGAATGACACCTATAATCTTTGCTATCTCTCCCACAGGGACAATCTTAAACAGTTCGGGGAGATTGCAGCAATGGAAAAATCTCTTTTGCATAAGAATCCATATTTGAAAAATATTTTTACGGAATCAGATTTTTTGTTTGAAAAACCAGTCGTGATCAATGAAATCTCTTTTGCTAAAAAGGAACCTGTCTTTGAACACATTCTAATGTCTGGTGATTCCGCTGGAATGATCACTCCCCTTTGCGGAAATGGAATGGCCATGGCAATTCACTCCTCAAAAATTCTTAGTGATCTTGGTGGCAGGTTTCTTATGGGCCAAATGGATCGAGGTGAAATGGAAACAGAATATGTAGCAGCTTGGAATGCTAGCTTCTCAGCTAGGCACTGGGCTGGCAGAAAAATCCAAGGATTATTTGGGTCTGCTTCTTCGTCGGAATTCGCAGTAACCCTGGGAAGAACTTTTCGGCCTGTGGCCAAATTCCTCATGAGCAAGACGCACGGGAAGCCTTTCTAAAAAACCCACCAGGCTAGGAAGAACATATTTAGGCAGACTGCCGAAATGAGATTCAGTCGCATTGTAGATTTGAAATTCGCTTCACTCCGGTCCTTGAGAACTCGCACGTACCAAAAGAGGAAGTATACAAGTACGGGTCCCATGAAGAGAAAAAATACAATCGCAGTATTCAAACTGTACGAACCAAAGAAGTACCCAAAACCTCCCATCGCTATAGAAAACATCAACGCGGTGAAATGGAAGGTGCCTTTGATTCCGAGAAGTCTACTCAAAGTGAAATCCCCTCGTTTGCCATCTTCCTCGTGCTGATAAACCTGCGTCATAGGATAGGAACCGAGGAGCAACGCTGAACTCAAAATGCCTGGAAACTGATTTTCCCAATTCAAGGCCTGCAGCATTGAAATGTCCTTGAGTGCGATAAAACATAAAAGGTAAGTAAAATAGCCTTGGAAAATCCCTGCTGCTGCCCAACCTATTATTGGCAGTTTTTTCAGACGTACCCAGGGGTGGCTGTAAGCCTTTGATACAAGCCCATAGATGAAGACCATGATTGTGAAATCAAGAGATATTAACAGTCCAAGTGCAAGTCCTAGGAGGTCGAAACCTAGTGAAACCCAATACAGTTCCTTTGAAACGGGCGGTGGATTTTCCAGACCACCGATGCTTTTTTCGTCCTTATCAAAATAAGAATTGTAACCATTGCTGGCAGGATAGATCAAAAGGTGGAGAATGATGAATACCAGGCAAAAGTTGAACCAGTTGACTTCATTTGCAACTGCGCTGGCGAACAAGAAAACAGGCAGGAGAAAAAACGAGAAAGGGATTCGTAAATGAAGAAAAGTTGATTTTTTCATTGTCATGAATTGCTAACGACTCATTTAGTGCGTTTCATCAATAGTTGTTGGTGTTGGCTTTGCGATTTAAAAGACGTAATGGTCATTTCATTTTGATTTTTAGCTATCTAAAGCGAAAAGTTGGTTAATATTAAGTAAGTCCATTCACATGTGCACATATATTAATTCCATAGGTACAGCACTACCAGGGTTCTCGACAGAGCAAGGTAGAATTGCGGATTTTATGGTAAAGCACTTGAAGCTGAATCCACAAGAGGAACGAGACTTAAGGGTCTTATACCGAGCCAGTGGAATTCAAAATCGGTACTCCGTTCTGGAAGATTTTGGGAAAAACCTAAATGGTCAAAGTTTTTTCAAAGAGGATGTAAAATTTCCGACCGCAAAGCCAAGGATGGATCTGTACCAACAACATGCGCGGAAACTTGCTCAAAAAGCCTCGCTGGATGCCGTGAAAAACTCGGGAGTCAACTTGGCGTCCATCACCCATCTGATCACCATAAGCTGCACCGGAATGTATGCCCCTGGTTTGGACATCGAATTGATTGAGGAACTTGGGCTTAAGACAAGTACCAAGCGGACATCGATCAATTTTATGGGCTGCTACGCCTCTTTCAATGGTATGAAAATGGCAGATCAAATTTTGCGATCTGACCCAGGTTCCACCGTTTTGATGGTGTGTGTGGAGTTGTGCAGCATTCATTTGCAGGAAAAAAAGGATGAGCAAAACCTCTTGGCAAACGCCATTTTTGGGGATGGTGCTGCCGCTTTGATTCTTGGCTCGAATCCAGAAAAAAAATCTCTCAAAATCGAAAATTTTTATAGTGACCTGGCGCTTTCTGGTAAAGATGAAATGGGCTGGTACATTGGAGATTACGGATTTGAAATGCGACTGTCTCCCAAGGTGCCAGATGTAATAAAGGAGGGGATTGAAGAGTTAACAAATAACTTACTCAATCACATAGACCTTGATTTATCAGATATCGATTTTTTCGCAATTCATCCTGGTGGTAAAAGAATCCTGGATGTAATCGAGGAAAAACTAAGCATCACTAAGGAGCAAAATGCGTATGCAAGACATACGTTAAGATCTTTCGGAAACATGTCCTCACCAACGGTTCTCTTCGTGATCAAATCGATCATGGAAACGGTTGATGCTGAAGATCATGGAAAACATTTATTGAGCTTTGCCTTTGGGCCTGGGCTCACCTTAGAAAGTGCCGTACTCCAAGTACAATGTGATGCTTGAACATCGCTCGGAGGAGATCGAAATCATGGATGATCTCGAAATTTCGGGTGAGGTCGTCTTTCAAACATTGCGAGAACTCAATACTATCAATAAATATCTCGGAGGGAATAAAATAAGTGTTTCAGCTTTCCAGAAAATAGCTAAGAATCGGGAAAGCATTTTGCTTGCAGACCTCGGATGCGGAGGGGGAGATATCATGATAGAAATGGCAAAATGGTGCAGAAAAAAAGAGATCAACGGCTCTTTTCTGGGAGTAGACGCTAATTCGCATATTGTAGAATATGCAAGAGAAAATGCTGTGGAGTTCCCGGAGATTCAATTTAAGGCAATTAATATTTTTGGTGATGAACTAAAGAAGGAGAAGCCCGATCTCATTCACTGTTGCCTGTTCACACATCATTTCTCCAGAACGGAGCTTGCCCAACTTTTCCGTCAGTTCAAGGATCAAGCACGTATTGGCGTAATCATCAATGATCTACAACGACATCCGATTGCCTATTGGAGTATCAAAATTTTGACAACACTTTTTTCCAAATCCACAATGGTGAGAAATGATGCCTCGGTCTCGGTGGCCAGAGGCTTCAAAAAAAGGGAACTAGTCCAAATTTTGAATGATGCTGGGATTACAAAATATGATCTTTCATGGCGCTGGGCATTTCGTTGGAAACTGATCTTTTAGTTCTTTAGCTATATGATGAAACCGCAAGCAATTGTAGTGCGAGATGTTAAAAGCTCCGAGATAGAAACACTTCGAAGTATCGGAGAGATCACTTTTACTGAATCTTTCGAATCAAAGAATTGTAAGTCGAATTTTGAGCAATACGTGTCAAAGAACTTCTCTATGCCGAAGATTTTGGAAGAATTCGAAAATCCTGGATCGCAATTTTATTTTGCAACTCTCTCGGAGAAGATTGTTGGCTACTTAAAGATAAACGTCGGAAATGCACAAACGGAAGATACCCTTGAAAGTGCCATGGAAGTAGAACGAATCTATGTTTTGGCGGAGCATCAAGGAAAGAGAATTGGCCAGGTACTTTTTGATAAAGCACTGGATTTAGCAAGATCACAAAACCTAAAAAGGATATGGCTGGGAGTTTGGGATCAGAACATAGATGCCATCCGCTTCTATGAGAGAAATGGATTTGTGAAATTTACCTCTCACCCATTCAAACTAGGAGATGAGGATCAGACGGATATTTTAATGAAAATGGAATTGTAATTATCTCCAATCGCCAAAAATTAGGTTGCCAGGAGAGTTCGTGTCGTTGGACTTAAAAAAATTCCTCAACCCATTGATCATTTCATCAACTGAAATTTTGCCGTCTTTATTCGAATCCAGTTCTTCAAAACTCTGATCAGCATGCTCGGTTGGTATTTTGTAAATAGCGAGCATGTTGGCATATTCATCCTTCGAGATGTGATTGTCTCTATTCATATCGAAAAGATCGAAAATGTGCCGACTGGTTCGGTGAATGTAATATTCAAGAACTCCATTATTACCACCTTCGAATAGTTGATCTCTAAAGAATTCAATCCAATCCCAGAGCGTTAAACTCAACTCAGGATTGTCAGCATCAGTTAGCAACTGAACAAACAGGCGATGCGATTTTATTAAGATGAGTTTCGCAGCTCTAGATTCTTCTCCAAGACCGACTTTTTCAATAATTCGCCTCCCAACATTTACAAAATCTTCTGGTTGCAGGTGACCATTCCTATCTATATCTAGGACGTTAAAGAAATGATGTATTTTTCGCTTCTGGATTTCCGAAAGCATAAGTTAAGGCAACTTTTTTAGTGGTTAATGACCATTAACTTAACCCATTTTGTGAGGAATGGCTAAGAAAGCCATTATAAAATTTTTCAGGGCCAATCCATTTCTTAGCTTTGCCGACTCAGAAAAATCACAAATCACGATGACGCAAAAGATCTCAGATATTTTAGAAAAACTTGAAGTTGAACCAGTGAACAAAGGTGCAGCCATTGGCGAACAATGGATCGATACCACTGGGAAAACTATTTCATCTTACTCTCCAGTCGACGGAGAGGAGATTGCCAAGGTCACACTTGCTGACGATGCTGCGTACGAAAAAGTTATTGCAGCCTCGCAAGAGGCATTTAAGGAGTGGAGATCATTACCTGCACCACAGCGTGGGGAAATCGTGAGACAATTTGGTAATGAGCTTAGAGAGTTTAAGCAAGAGCTCGGCACGTTGGTTTCTTATGAAATGGGAAAGTCTCTTCAAGAGGGATTAGGCGAGGTGCAAGAGATGATCGACATCTGTGATTTTGCCGTTGGCCTGTCTAGACAACTATATGGTTTGACCATGCATTCAGAAAGACCCTTGCATAGAATGTACGAGCAGTGGCATCCACTGGGAACCGTTGGAATTATTTCTGCTTTTAATTTCCCAGTGGCAGTTTGGGCATGGAACACAGCCTTGGCCTGGGTCTGCGGAGACGTGTGTGTTTGGAAGCCGTCAGAAAAAGTACCGATATCAGCGATTGCTTGTCAGAAAATAGCCCAGCGAGTTTTTGCGCAGAATAATATTCATCCTGGCGTCTGTAGCTTGGTTATTGGTGATGCCGAAATCGGGAAGAAAATGGCTGCCGACACAAGAGTGCCGCTCATCTCTGCAACAGGATCTACGAGAATGGGAAAAGCAGTAGGAGCGGCAGTGGGAGCTAGGCTTGGGAAACAAATACTAGAGCTTGGAGGAAATAATGCAATCATTATCTCAGAGCACGCGGATTTAGATATCGTTGTTCCTGGAGCTGTCTTCGGAGCTGTCGGAACCGCAGGGCAACGATGCACCAGCACACGTCGATTGATCATTCATGAAAGCCAGTACGAGGAAGTAAAACAGCGTTTGGCAAAAGCATATGGTCAGCTGAGAATTGGAGATCCGCTTGATGAAAACAATCATGTTGGACCACTGATTGATAAAGATGCGGTTTCGATGTACGAGGCTGCGATGGTGAAGATCGCAGCTGAAGGCGGAAAGGCCGTAATAGAAGGAGAAGTTCTAAGCGGCTCTGGTTACGAATCAGGCTGCTATGTGAAACCTGCGATTTATGAGGTAAGCAACGAATACGAGATCGTGTGTAATGAGACCTTTGCCCCAATTCTGTACTTGATCAAATACAGCACCATTGAGGAAGCTATTGCCATGCAAAACGCAGTGCCGCAAGGACTTTCATCAGCAATAATGACCACGAATATCCGAGAGTCAGAATTGTTTCTCTCACAAGCAGGATCTGATTGTGGTATTGCGAACGTTAACATTGGTACTTCAGGTGCTGAGATTGGCGGAGCATTTGGCGGTGAAAAAGAAACTGGAGGCGGCCGTGAATCAGGTTCTGATGCCTGGAAAGCCTACATGAGAAGACAGACAAATACAATTAACTACTCGAAAGAATTGCCTTTGGCGCAGGGAATTAAATTTGAGTTGTAATTATTTCTGAACGCCAATCTCCAGTGTAGATATTGAGCTACTTCATGATCTTACTTTTTCTCATCAACCTTTCTATCTTCGAATGATGGAGGTGTACTCAAAGACGATTGAAGTTAAGAAAGAGGATTTGGATGAAGTAAATCACGTCAACAATGTGGTCTTTTTGCGGTGGGTGCAGGATATTTCAAAAGAGCATTGGGAATCAAAAACAGATGAGCAAATCACCTCCAAAATGTTTTGGGTGGTAAGAAGTCACCATATCGAATATAAGAAGCAGGTTTTCTTGGACGATCAATTAAAGATTAAGACTTTTGTGAATAGCTGCAAGGGCCCATTCTCCGAGCGCGTGGTTGAATTCTGGCGAGCCGATGAGCGAGTAGTGACTTCCAAATCGAATTGGTGCCTGCTTGGTACTGCTGATCAAAAACCCATTAGAATTCCTGATGAGATTCAATCATTATTCTAGGTTATTTAGAAAAGAGAATCATTCCAAATTCAAACCCTCCAATAAAATTAACGGTGGTTTCTAAGTATTCTCCTCCCACTGCCCCAAGTCCAAGACTCAGTCCAAGATGCACTCCGCTCGCGTAATTTCTCTCAATCCCCCACACAGGGCCTATGGTGAAAACGTTGGTCGTCTCTTGATATGCGACAGTTTCCGCCAACGAAGAAGGGTCGCCTAGAGGCTCCAATTGGAAAGATCCGAAGAGGCCAAAATAATTTCCTGAATTACTCCTTAGATCATCCTTCTTGATTTTCTTTCTAGTGTAGTAATTTCTGAAAGAGGATGTGAAAACTGGAAGTGCGAAAAAATAGGATTCTTTCGTGGTGCCATCCGATTCGAAATAGCCGATTAATCCCAACCCACCACTCAGCGTAAAAGAATTCTTATCGGGGACTTTTGCTTCGTAGGACAGGGTTAAGGGAAGGAGATTTAGGTTCAATTGTCCTTTTGACAGCTCAACATCCTGTGCTGAAACGAACCATGATGAACCGACTAGAAGTAAGGCTACAATATTTCTCATACTTAATTTTTAAATCAGTGTGACTTTTAAAATTGAAGTGGAGCTAGCCGGTCTCGAACCGGCGACCTCTACACTGCCAGTGTAGCGCTCTAGCCAACTGAGCTATAGCCCCATTTTTAGGTTAGATTGGGCAACGAAATTAATCGAATTATACTACTTGATTACCCTGCGAAAATTTTTCACATTCTTCCTGTAATAGTCGTTCATCAAATTCGATTCGACGACACCTCTACTTGTTGAGGCGTGAATGAAATTAATTCGATCTTTTCCGACATGTGTGATCATCCCGGTGTGCCACCACTTGTTTCCCTTCTGCTTGAATTTAAAGAAAACAATGTCTCCTTGTCTGATTCCTTGCCAACCTCTTTTATTCCCAATTTTCGATTGAGCTTTAGCTGTTCTAGGTAGTTGTACCCCGATTGTCTTGTAGGAATTGCGGATCAGGCCAGAGCAATCAATCCCACTTTTAGTATTGCCGCCCCACCGATAAGGAGTTCCTATATAAGATCTTGCAGTCGCGATGGCTGTTTCAATCTTCTTTCTTTTCTTCTTCCGCTGAGCCTCCGCAGGATGCACAAGACAGACGGAAAAAGTAGTTACTAGTAGAATAGTGAAGAGAAACTTGTGTTTTTTCATGCTAAGAGATCGATTCACTTGGTGAGGACACAAAACAAATCAAGATTTTTGTCGTCCTTTTCCTTCACAAGATAATCATCATGTGTGATAGCTTTCACGAGCTTGTCATCAGAATCCTTCAAACTGTTTCTGTTTCTCCTGTTCATGAAATCGTACGGCACGCGCAATATGGATGCTGGTAATCGGTATTGTAAATTGAAAACGTCAAATCGCATGATTTTATTTACTGAGGCCTTATTTTGTTCATAATACTCCATCACCAGATCATTGCCTGCAATACCCTTCATATCAACATCAGAAAAATGTTCCAGACACAATTTCTCAAGCTGATCAGCTGTGTATTCCCGCTCATGCCATGGATTCCTAGAGAGCGTCATTTTTATGTTAGGGGTTGTAATCAACGCCTGCCCTCCCTTTTTTAGTACTCGATAGATTTCTTTGATAAACTCTTCATCATCTTTCACGTGCTCGATTACCTGGAAGGTAACGATGGTGTCAAACGAATTGTCTGGGTATGGGAATGGTGGGAATACACCGTTTGAAAATGTGTAGTTTGGATACTTCTCAGAAAGGACATCCGTTATGCTTCTGATCTTGTCGATTCCAGTATAAGATTCGGCAAGTGGCGCAAGTAGTTCTACACCACGTCCTTCACCACAGCCCAGTTCTAATAGTTCGCCCTTTATATAAGGGTTTGCCGCATGATAGGCTTTTAATAATCGCTGGTGGATTGGATTGTCCGACGGAATTTTGTCAGAAGCGATTTCTGTTGTGTATACACTCATCTATTATCTCGTAATTCTAAACGCAAAGAAATCAATTATTTAACTAATTTGGAGGTTGATGTGGATTAACAAAATCATTGTCTATTGTTTATTCGTATTGGTGGCAGTATCGGCCAATGCGATTGACTTTTCCAGAGTAAATATTTCCTGGCAATACGACCCTTTGTCGGAGATTGAACTGAGAAACAGGGTGCTCCAAAAAGGAGATTCTATGATGGTTTTTATACGTTTTCGTTTTGATGCCACGGCAAAATGGGAAATGGATTATTTGGTTCAGTCGGGATACGAATCTGAAGCACACCGTAATTTGGCCCCTTACAGTATTGATACTCTCATGTCAGCCGATGGAAGTGCCATCGTTAAACTGACCTTTAAAAAACCTAAAGAAGACCTTTTAATTGCGAAAATTTTTAAGGAGGATGCATTCTATTATTATGACATTCCCCTTCAAAATGGATCTCTTCCATACTCCTCTATCCAGCTGGTGGATGAGGGAGGCATACCCATTTTTGATAATTACTTAAATACTTCAAATTTTACCTGGACTGGTTCAGAGGAATTTTACGTGATGCAGTATAGCGAAAAATTTGGACCAGCTGATCCACCAATGGGAGAAATGAAACCGTTGGCACCGTCAATATTTCCCGATACAACTTTTCGATTTTCAACCTCTGTCACCTTTGTAGACAACAATTTTTACGTGGTGCGAGAGGACTCCAACGCTTTATCTGGAGTGATTGTTTTCAAGGCTTCTCCCTATTATCCAGAATTCAAGCTTTTAGGAGAGCTCGCTGCTTCAATGCATTACATTTTGAATGAGCCAGAGCAAAAAGCAATACGTAATTCAACTAACTTGAAAGATTCGTTTGATTCCTTTTGGGTCAAAACGTATACTACTAAATTCAGAGCTCGCAATGCAATTCGCAACTACTTCAATTGGATTAAGCAGGCAAACAAACGTTTTACAGATTTCAAACCTGGTTGGAAAACAGATCGAGGAATGATCTATGTTGTCTACGGTGTGCCAGATGAAGTCTACAGGCTTGACGGAGAGGAAGAATGGTATTATGATGAAGGTCCGTCGTTTGAATACAGTGTTATTTCTACCTTCTTTTCCCCAAGGACATATTCTCTTCGGAGAAGCCAGGAACATGAAAAATCCTGGTTTGAATTCATAGCTGCAATGCGAAGAGGAACGAATGATTAAAAAACAAGATCTCATTTACGGTATTCGAGTGGTGGTCGAGGCCCTTAAATCCGGACAGCATTTAGAACGGATTTTCGTCCAAAAAAACCTTAAGGGCGACTTGATCAAAGAGCTGATGTTTGAGGTTCATAAATCCAAAACACCATTGTCAAAGGTGCCTGTAGAAAGGATTAATAAATTCACTAGAAAAAATCACCAAGGAGTTGTTGCCCTTGTTTCTCCAATCCAATATTCAAATCTGGAACATTTGGTGCCAGAACTCTACGAGCAGGGTAAAAATCCACTACTAGTTATTCTGGATGAAATTACTGATGTAAGAAATTTTGGTGCTATTGCTCGAACTGCGGAATGCATGGGTGTTCACGGGATTGTAATTCCTAATTGGGGAGGTGCTCAGGTAAATGAAGATGCTATCAAAACTTCTGCTGGGGCGCTTAGCTATCTACCAATTTGTAGAGAAAAGAATCTATTAGATGCCGTTAAATTCTTGCAAGAGTCAGGAATAAACGTTGTCTCTTGCACAGAAAAAAGCAAGAAAAATTTGCACAGAGCTGACTTTGTATCCCCTTCAGCAATAATTATGGGTTCCGAGGAAAAAGGGATCTCAGAAGAATTGATTTCACTTTCTAATCAGACGTGCAAAGTCCCGATGACAGGAAAAATTGAATCGCTCAATGTTTCGGTTGCAACAGGTATGATTCTATATGAAGCAACACGTCAGAGAAACCTAAAGGACTAAATTATCTTGTCTCCCTTTTCTGCTTTTGCGTCAGCTATGAAGTCTTTGAAAAGACTTGAATCTTCCTTTTTGCAAATCAACAGAACATCATCAAAGTCCGCTATGAGGTAACCTTTCATTTTGTGAGCTAAAATCAATTTCTTTTTATTTCCTTTTATGAAATTGTCCTTGCTATCATAGGTGATTGCAGATCCCTCAATCACATTGCCGTCTTCGTCCTTGTCCCTGATCTCATGCAGTGCGTTCCATGAACCCAAGTCTGACCATCCAAAATCACCCGGCACAACATAGACATTCTCTGCCTTTTCCATGATTGCATAGTCGATGGAAATATTTTTACATTGACTGTAGGTCTTTCTTATAAACTGCTTTTCACCCTTCGTGAAGTATTCACTTAGACCTGCGGCGAATAGTGATGCAATGTCTTCTTCGTGGGATTCAAATGCACGAACAATGGCATCTATGGACCAAATGAAAATCCCTGAATTCCAGAGAAAATCTCCGCTTTCAAGAAATTTTTTGGCAAGATCAAGTTGTGGTTTCTCGGTGAAGGTTTTCACCTTTTTTATTTCTGAGCCAGGCTGACTTATGTACTGAATGTATCCATATCCAATCTCTGGTCGATGTGGCCGTATGCCGATGGTGATGAGATGCCCTTCTTCTGAGGCATCCTCAAGGGCAGTTTGTATCACTTTCTGAAACTCTTTCTCCTTGAATATAGCGTGATCCGAAGGTGTCACAATCATCGATGCTTCCGGATCCTTCTTCAAAATCTTGTATGCAGCATAGGCAATGCATGGTGCTGTGTTTCTTTTGCTTGGCTCAAGAAGTATTTGTTCGGCGTCTAGCTCGGGTAGTTGCTCACTGACCAGCTTGTCATACTTCTCATTGGTCACGATCCAGATTTTGTCTGCAGTGGTTATTTCCCGAAATCGATCGAAGGTCATTTGGAGCAGCGAACGGCCAGTCCCAACTACATCAAGAAATTGCTTTGGTTTTGAATCCCTACTGTACGGCCAAAATCGAGTTCCACTGCCGCCAGCCATAATAACAACATGCACATTTTTGCTCATAAAGTGAACCTGAAAATCGTTCAAAACGTATATATTCGGCAAATATACCTATCCTATAACGAGGGCGTTGGAATATCAAGTTTGCAGGCATGGAAATATTTGTTTGAACAATAGATTTTAGTTAAATTCCTTTTACATCAACCCAACAATGGAAGCAACTTTAGAGCTCAGTCTGAAGGATAGTTTAAAGCGTGTGTTTGGTTACGATACTTTCCGAGGAACCCAAGAGGAAATTATCAACCATATACTGGACAGAAACAATACGTTCGTCATTATGCCGACGGGTGCTGGAAAGTCTCTGTGCTACCAACTACCAGCCATTGTACAAGACGGGACTGCCATTGTCATTTCGCCTTTAATTGCCTTAATGAAAAATCAGGTGGATCAGATGAATGCAGTAGGTATTCATGCCCGATTTCTTAACTCCACCTTGTCAAAATCCGAGAGCACCAGAGTTAAAAAAGATACGATTAGTGGTATTGTTAAGCTGCTATATGTAGCACCGGAATCTCTCACCAAGGAAGAAAATGTTGAGTTTTTGAAGCAGGCGAAAATCTCCTTTGCCGCTATAGATGAAGCTCATTGCATTTCTGAGTGGGGACATGATTTTAGACCTGAATACCGAAGGATAAAAGACATAATCGCAAGATTGGGAGATATTCCAATCATAGCGCTTACCGCCACAGCAACTCCCAAAGTCCAATTGGATGTCCAGAAAAACTTGTCAATGGATGGGGCGAAACTTTTTAAGTCCTCGTTCAATAGATCAAATCTCTATTATGAAGTTCGCCCGAAAAAGGAAGCAAAAAAGCATCTTATCAAGTTCATCAAAGATCATAAGGGGGAATCAGGAATTATTTATTGTCTGAGTAGGAAAAAGGTAGAGGAGATAGCAAATCTTTTGAAGGTAAATGGAATCAAAGCAGAACCGTATCATGCTGGGTTGGATTCAAAACTGAGAATGAGAAATCAAGATGCATTCTTGAATGAGGACACGGATGTTATTGTGGCAACAATTGCATTTGGGATGGGCATTGATAAACCAGATGTGAGGTTCGTGGTGCATTATGACGCTCCAAAATCTATTGAGGGTTACTATCAGGAAACAGGAAGAGCTGGGAGAGATGGCATCACTAGTCAATGCCTGATGTTCTATTCCTATAACGACATCTTAAAACTTGAAAAGTTCAATAAAGATAAGGCGGTAACTGAGAGGGAAAATGCAAAGTTCCTGCTCGAAGAAATGGCTTCTTATGCGGACTCAGCTGTATGCCGAAGAAAGCAGTTGCTGCATTATTTTGGTGAGGAATACACCGTGGAAAACTGCGGACAATGTGATAACTGTGTCCATCCAAAAGAGCAGTACGAGGGGCAGGAAATGATCCAGCTCGTTGTTAGTGCTGTGAAGCAGACAGAGGAGCGTTTTGATATCGATCACCTCTCTAATCTTTTAGCTGGGAATGCCACGCAGCATGTCACGAGCTACAATCATGATGAGCTCGACGTTTTCACAAAGGGTAAAGCCATTAATGAGGATGAGTTTTTCTGGAGATCGGTGATTAGGCAGACGCTGCTAAATGAGTTTATTAAAAAAGACATTGAGAATCCTGCAACATTCAAGGTTTCCAAAAAGGGAGCTGATTACTTGGTGAGTCCCTACTCCTTTTCGCTTTCCAAAGATCACGAATACAATTCAGAGGGAGAAGAGGAAGAGTCAGCACGAGCTACTGTGAATGTCTCTGCATTTGATAAGGTGCTGTTCGATATGCTGAAAACACTTCGGAGGGACATTGCTCATCAAGAAGACATTCCTCCCTATGTAATCTTTAGTGATCCTTCGATGGAAGAGATGTGCACTCTTTACCCAACAACGATGGACGATTTGAAGCAGATCGTAGGTGTCGGGGAGAGCAAGGCCAAAAAATTTGGTACTCCATTTCTTGAGCTGATTGAGGACTATGTCGAGGAAAACGACATTATCACTGCCTCAGATGTTCTCGTCAAGTCCTCTGGTTCAAAGTCAAAAAACAAAATTTACATCATCCAACATATCGATCAAATGATGGATTTTGAAGAAATCGCTGATGCAAGGGGGATGACATACGAGCAGGTGATCAATGAAGTTGAAAATATATGCTACTCAGGGACCAAGCTAAATATTGATTACTATATCGATCAACTGATGGATGATGATCGCCAGGATGATATTTATGACTACTTTCTGAATGCTGAAACTGATAATATGGATGAAGCGATGGAAGAACTCAAGGATGATTATTCGGAAGATGAGGTAAGACTTATGCGAATAAAATTTATGTCTGAGTACGCTCATTAAACGCTCATTGCTGTTCAAAGAAAACCTGCTACAACTCTTTCAAACCTATTTTCAATACCACCATTATTCATGTTAATTTTAGTTTTTCAAACCGCGATTAATCTTAGTAGTACAATTATTAAAAGTTAATGAATATACTGATTCTTGGTTCTGGAGGAAGGGAACACACACTTGCCTGGAAAATTAAGCAAAGCCCAAAATGCGAAAAAATTTTCGTGGCCCCAGGAAACGGAGGGACAGAAAAAATCGCTCAAAATCTTGATCTAAACCTAAAAAATTTTGATGCTGTCTCCGAATCTATCAAGACGAACAAAATCGACTTGCTTGTTATTGGACCTGAAGAACCGCTAGTAAATGGAATTGTCGATTTCTTGACGAAAGACAAAGCTCTTTCAAATCTTAAGATCATTGGTCCCAAAAGCAAGGGAGCCATGCTGGAAGGAAGTAAAGAGTTTTCCAAGGATTTTATGAATAGGCACAAGATTCCTACAGCTAAAGCCAAAGTGATCACTGCTGACAACCTTGAAGAAGGCGACAAGTTCTTGGAAAGGATGAATCCCCCGTTTGTTTTGAAAGCTGACGGGCTGGCAGGTGGAAAGGGAGTCATCATTACGGAAGAATTGCAGGAAGCAAAAAAGGCACTTCGCGACCTGCTCATAGACAAAAAATTCGGTAAGGCTAGCGAGCGTGTTTTGATTGAGGAATTTCTAAGAGGCATCGAAGTTTCCTTCTTTGTTTTGACCGACGGAAAGGATTACAGAATTCTTCCCGAGGCAAAGGATTACAAACGAATTTTTGAGAAAGACCAAGGACCAAATACAGGTGGAATGGGCGCGGTGTCTCCGGTTGTATTTGCAGATAGAAGCTTCAAAGAGAAGGTTAGTCAAAAAATAATCAAACCCACCATTCAAGGGCTCAGAGATGAGAAGATTGACTACTGCGGTTTTTTGTTTTTTGGATTAATTAATGTTGGTGGTGAACCCTACGTAATTGAGTACAATGCACGAATGGGTGACCCCGAAACTCAGGTAGTTCTGCCAAGAATCAAATCGGATTTTTTGGAATTGTTAGTTGCTACAGCAGACGGAAATCTAGTAGACACCGATATCGAATACGAGCGCTTTAGTGCAGCCACAGTTATTTTGGTAAGTAGAGGCTACCCAGAATTTTACGAAAAGGGACATGAAATTTCTATAGGAGATCCAAAAATGGTACTCACATTTCATGCTGGAACGACCATAAGTGATGGAAAACTAGTTACGAACGGAGGAAGGGTCTTGGCACTAACTGGCCTTGGAAAAAATTTAGCGGAGTCCCTTGGGAAATGCTATAGTTGTGTAGATGAAGTAAATTGGGAAGGGAAGAAATTCAGATCTGATATCGGATTTGATTTAACAAACTTGGGACAATAATGAGTTGCAGCAGTTGCGGTACGGGTGGATCAGCAGGATGCCAAAATAATGGGCATTGCAGTTCTGGCGGCTGTAACAAACTCAACGTCTTCGACTGGCTTTCTAATATGGATACTCCTGCGCTTCATCGATTCGATGTTGTGGAAGTTCGATTCAAGAATGGACGTAAGGGGTTTTTCAGGAACGACAAGAAACTTGATATTGTAACTGGTGATCCAGTTGTCGTGGATGTACCTGGCGGGCATCACGTAGGATACGTATCTCTACAAGGGGAATTGGTGAGACTACAGATGTCCAAAAAGGGAATCAAAGACGATGAGGAAGTAAAGGAAGTTTATCGGAAGGCTAGCAGTCGTGACATGGAACGATGGGAAGAAGCGAAGAATCGAGAATCTTCCGTCTTGTATCGAACCAGAGAGATCGTTCAAGAGCAAAAAATCGGCATGAAATTGACGGATGTCGAGTTTCAGGCTGATGGCACCAAAGCTACTTTTTACTATTCGGCAGAGGATCGTGTAGATTTCCGTGAGCTCATCAAAACGATGGCGGCAGAGTTTAGGATTCGGATCGAGATGCGACAGATCAGTCTGAGAGAAGAAGCCGGTAGGATCGGAGGAGTGGGTGTTTGCGGACGAGAGCTTTGCTGCTCTACCTGGCTATCAGACTTTAAGACCGTATCAACGCAAGCAGCGAGATATCAAAACTTATCTTTAAATCCAGCAAAATTGTCAGGCCAATGTGGTCGTCTCAAGTGCTGCCTAAACTATGAATTGGATACTTACATGGATGCCCTTAAGGATATTCCAGAACTGGAGAAACTCCAAACAGAAAGAGGAGAGGCACGACTTCAGAAGACGGACATATTTAGAAAAATCATGTGGTTTGGATACGAGGATGACAATAACTGGTATTCTCTTGATGTGAAAAGAGTAAAAGAGGTGCTGGAGTTAAACAAGAGGGGAAAGAAACCTGCCACACTCGTTGATGACAAAGTTGAGGAGATCAAATTTGGTGGATCTACCGCCAATAGTGACTTGGAAGCGATGGATAAGAAATACAATAAGGGAAAGGGTAAAAAGAAGCGAAGTAAGAATAAGAAATGGCGTAAAAAACCGTTTTCAAAGACCACACAAAAAAAGGATTAGCGATGAAATACTATGTCATGATTCTTTTGCTTTTTCTAGTTGCATGCGATTCATCACGAGTGTATGAGGACTATGATAATATGGACGAGGCCTTTTGGCACATGGACTCTGTTAAGAAATTCACGTTTGAAATTTCAGATGTCGAAAGGGAATACAATCTCTTGGCGACATTCAGAAACTCCTCAACCTATCCATTTTACAATATCTACTTTCAGTACTCTATTACAGATTCGCTTGATAGTGTCGTTGTCCAACAGCTGACCGAGGCAGATCTGTTTGATCCTAAAACAGGCCAACCGATAGGAAGCGGATTGGGTGATATGTTTGACCATTCAGTTCCTTTACTGGAGAACTATGTGTTTTCTGTACCTGGGGTTTATAACATAAAACTCCAACAGCAAATGCGACTAGATTCATTGCCATTTATCTTGTCTGTCGGAGCGAGAGTGGAGTTTGCGGAAGAACAGTAGACCCTGCATTCTTTTGCAATTTCTGATTTTGAAGTTACGTAACAATAATTTAAATTTATACGTATATCTATTATATGAATTCTAAATTGACGTTAAACGTTGACAGCTCGATCACACAAAAGGCCAAAGAGTATGCGAAGTCCAATAAGATTAGTCTTTCTAAATTGATCGAGTCTTATTTGTCTTCTCTGGTAAATAAAAAGGCCGATGAGGTTGAGATAACTCCTCTGGTTGAGAAACTAAGCGGTGTTATTGAGATGGATCAGCACGATTTTCCGAGCGATGACTACGCTGATTTCTTAGCTGAGAAGTACAAGTGAAAGAACTATTCGTTGATACGAATATTGTTATCGACCTACTAGCGAAGAGAGAACCTTTCTATAGTAGCGCAGCAAGACTTTTTTCTTTAGCAGATAAATCCAAGGTTAAATTGTCAGTTTCTTCCTTGACATTTTCTAACACTAATTACATACTTTCAAGACAGAAAACCTTTAGAGAAGCTCGAGCTATTTTGAGAAATTTCAAGATGCTCGTTTCTGTACTTCCACTAGACGAAAAAATCGTTATGCTGGCTCTGAATGATTCAAAGTTTGCTGATTTTGAGGATGGATTACAGTATCACTCTGCTGTTGAATTTGATCAGGAAATTATAATCACCAGGAATCAGAAGGATTTCAAGAGTTCGAAAATCCCAGTCATGACCGCTGAGGAATACCTGATTTCACGCTAGCTTTTTACTTTACGCTTTTGTCGAAATGCTTTGTCGCCTGAAGACCACTGCAAATAGAATGTTTGTCATATTAGGCACTGAAAGTTTTTCTCTAGCACATAATTACCTCTGCACTTTATACAAAAACTTCTGCATTTTCTCTTTGGTAGATTCTGGGTCTATCCATAACTCCCGGCTGTGGAAGCGCTCATACGGCCAGTTTTTTGTGGAAAGATGAAAGTGCTGGAAAGCGTAAATCTGCTTGGGTGAAAGTGCTTGATGATATCGCTCATCATCTGTTAATATCAATCCGATAAACTCATCATCTTTTTTTACAGATAGATCAGAAAACGGTAGCTCCTTTTCGATCTCAAGATTTTCAATTTCATGGAAGGAGGTCTCACGAAGTTTCATGCGGAGATACCAGGAAATGTTATGATTATCAAACTCAGGTAGATGCGGAGCCCAATCTCCTTTGCTAACCTTCCAGGCATATTCCAGATATTTTTTCAAAAGCTTTGGGCCCTCATTTTTAGTATCGTCTGTCTGCATCATTGAAGGGTGAATGCTGGATAGAATGTAGACATTTTCTCTAGCTCGAGTCACAGCCACGTTCAGTCGATTTTCACCACCTTCTACATTCAAACTTCCAAATTGAAGTTTGACCTTGCCCTTCTTGTCAGGGGCATATCCCACACTGAAAACAATAATATCACGCTCGTCACCCTGAACATTTTCAATGTTCTTTACGAAGAGAGAATCTGGGATTATGACATTTTTTTCAATTGCCCTTTCTTCAAGCAAATCCATGATCAGATCTTGCTGCCTGAAATTGAAAGTCACCACGCCGATGTCTTTGTCTTGGTCCGTTTTCAATAAATCGAGTACGAGACTAGCTACAGCTTCTGCTTCAATTTTGTTGACTCCGTCTTCCCAGATACCTTGGGATTCAATGAACTTAATAGCAGGCTCCGTCTTGTTTACATATTTGAAGTCTGGAAGTAGTCGAAGCTTGCCTGAATAGAAATGTTCGTTTGAAAAATCGATGAGTTCCAGGGACTTGCTGCGATAGTGACCAGCTAAGTTTACCTCAGGCAAATAGTGTTTAGCAAGATTCAATAGTGAGTCGATGGAGAGCTCAGGTGTGTCATCGTCCTCTTCATCCCAGCGAACTCGGTAGAGATCATTTGGTTGCAGCTGTTGACTGTCACCAGTCACCACGATTTGCCGTCCTCGATACATTGCCGGAATACCACGTTCAGCAAAACATTGCGAAGCTTCATCAAAGATGACCAGATCAAAATTCTGCATCATTGGAAAAACGGCGGAGGCGCTTTCAGGCGAACACATCCAACAGGGTAGTAAGGTGAAAAGCTCTTCCGTAAACTCGTTGACTACCTTCCGAATCGGCCAGACTCGACGCTTCTTGGTCACTTGATGCTGCAAATCACGATAAGTGACTCTGTTCTTGAGCCGATTAAATTCCAGGTTTTCGTAGGTTTTTTCTCGCGCCTTCAGGAGCATTATTTCATTGCTGCATTTTCTCTTGAGTACTATTGATTCTTGCAGCTCAACAATTTGTCCATCTAACTTCCCAGATGAAACCGATCTCAAATCGGGAAATTTCCCTTCTATATGGTCGATCCAGGACAGGCTAAGACTATTAACAAATAGTTCCAGAGCTTCATCTATTGTTTTCGAATTCGCTTCAATGATCTTATCCATGATCTTATTTTCCTCTGTCGAAAGACTGACTTTCACTCTGTGGAATTCGCAAATCGCATCGAAGTCTTTGCGCAGTAGTTTTTCCAGCTTAGCCACATCTTCCTTCTTTAGAATAATTGATTTTACCTGATGGCTATTTAAGTACCTACTCCATAGACCCATTTGTGTGGGTAAATCCAGTGCAAGGCCTTTCAGCTGCGAGAGCGACGACAGATATGATTTTTGATCTGACTTGACAATTGAAATGTACTCATTCAGAGCTCGAATATCTTCGCTGAGGTAGTACATGTTGAGTCCCATTTTTTGCCAGAAAAACCAGTCCTGCACTTCGATCTTTCTGATCTCCTCTGGGAAATTATGCAACCACTTATTCTCTGTAATTTGAGAAATGATATGCTCGTAGTTTAACCTGTTGTCCACTTTGGTGACCATCACGTCCAAACCTTTTTTGTTGCTTTTCAAATGATTTGCTACAAGTACTCGCTTGAGAAAAGTTTTCTCCTTGGAAAAGAACCACTTAATCAAACTCCAGGGCCTGCTTCTTGCCTTGATCCCTGCTTGCAGTGCTTCCTGGAAGCGACCAAGTTCTGACACTTTTAGTGAGGACTCAACACCTGACCCTTTAAAGCAGGACAGTGCATTTCGCTCAAGTTTGATTAACCAATTTAGATTTTGAGAGGGCTTCTCAATATGAAGCTGCTGAAAAATTTTGTATAAAACAGGCTCTTTTAGTTCTTCAAGCAATTGCTCTATTTCAGGGATCTTTCCGGCAAAGTATTCTACAGATTCAAAGTCTAGCGATCGTAGGGTGAAATTTTTAGATTCTTCAGTAATCTTTTCGTTGAAAACTGGAATTTCATGAAGGACTTCATTTAGCCGAACCATATCGGCTGTTTTGAAATCAGCAAATGATGGACCTCGAGACCAAAAATGTGACCGCTTCTCGAATTTTTCATGATAGGTTAGGTAACCTTTGAATCTACGGAGTACTTCAGGAAGATTATCAAAATGAATGGCCCGATACTCCAAATTCATTGTAAAGCAAGGGAGCTCAGGACTTGAGGTGAGATAAAGTTCTTTTACAGATTTGCCGCATTCTGCCTCGTCAAAGAGCGCACTTTTGAACTCCTCCAGCTCCTCGCAGATTTGATCAATCCTTCGGCTTGCCTGTAGAAAATTTCGCTCAAGCTGGATAGAATCCAAACTATTGTTCTTCTTCTGATACTGCTCCACGGATTCTATCTGCTGATCAATTTTTCCAAAAATTGACTTTCTATCATTTTTGAAATCATGAACCAAGGCGACGAAATCGTGCGCTTCCTTTTCTTTCAATCGATCGAATACAACATCTAACGCTGCTCGTTTTTGACACACTAAAAGTACGTTCTTGCCTCTGGCCATAAAATCACAAATCACATTGCTGATCAATTGTGATTTACCTGTACCAGGAGGCCCTTGAACGACGATAGACTTGCCTTGCTTTATTTGTTTTATTGCCTTCTCCTGATAGGCGTCAAGGGGGAATGGAGTGAATGTGTTTTCCTCATTTACCTTATCGAGGAAAAGTGACATTTGATTGACATCTGTTGTGATCTTGTTGGCAAAGAAGTCCTCTAAGTCACCGAAAATAGTGCCCTCAAGAAGACGTTGGTAGTCGGGAACAAGGTAGGAGCCAGATTGTGGAAAAATGCCAAGAACAGCCTCAGGGAACATTTTTAAGACACCGGTTTTCTCTTTTTCTTGAAATTCTGATTTATTGTAATTGCGAAAAAACTGCAGCTCATCAGTGAAATTTTCTTGATTAAAATTAAGTTCGACATTGCTACTTTTTAATAGCTCGTAGAGTTGTGTTCGGAAGGAAATCGGATCTTTGTCATAGTCGTCGATCACAGTCTCGATCAATTCCTCATCAAGCTGGATATCGTTGTAGTAGGAGTAAGCAAGAAGGAAAGTTTTGTTCAAAGTGACATTCACGTCTGCCCTTCTGGAGAGAGACCATTCATTCTCCTTTTTTTCAATCGAAACGGGAAAGAATATCAAGGGACATCTAACGGATGTGCCATCTGAGAATTTGCCTCGAACGAAAGGCCAACCTACGTAGAGATCTTTTGCTCCACGCTCATCAAAAATAAACTTTTCGATGCGCTGAATTTTTTTGAGTCGTTTGCTAAGTTCATTTGTTGACTTGCTTCTGCTGTCTACTTCTTCACAAAGAGGAATACTTCTTTTCTGAAGCATCAGCCCTTTGATTATCTCAAAGCTTGGATCACTGCCCGAAAAATTAAAGTCATGAATGTCAATGAATTGCTCTTTCAGCAGCCGAAGTAAAAGGAGTGACCTGTTGTTTCCAGAAAGGTTACTAAGCCGCCTCATGTACGATTGCAGAACCTTCTCCATGCTATTTTACGTAGGGCTTAAGTTTTTGGAGAACAGAGTCATCCAGGGCTTTCACCAGCAGCAAATCTTCTAGGGTCTTTATGTCTCCGTTTTGTTTGCGATAGTTGATGATGACCCATGCCAAATCATACGAAATGTATGGATGCTTGGCTAGATGCTTCGCTGAGTCAACGTTGAAATTAATGAAGGTGGTACTAGTCTGCACATTAAAACTTTTATTAATAGAATTTACCAATTCCTCTGTGATTCCATAGACTTCTAATAACTGTCTTGAGTTGGCAAACCCTCCGAGCAGTTCTCTGTACTTTACTATTCGTTCCGAATACACTTTTCCAATTCCGCGAACTCGTTGCAACTCTTCGGCACTAGCTGTGTTCAAATCAAGAACTACTGGTACCAATTCGGGTTTTTCCGAAGGTTTCGAGACAGGTCGTGGTTTTGAAGATTTGGAAGTTGTATTGGTCGGCAAAGCAGTCTGCAACTTCGCCTTTTTCACAACAGGTTTTTTCCTTGAGTAAGATGCTTCAACCTCATTCACCCACTTAGACAATTCAGTAGGATCAAAGTCCTCAGCTGGCTTGTCTTTCATCTTGCTTGAGACAAGGTTAAATGACGTGATTGCTAAGATTACGATCCCAGCCAATATGAAAGTACCTCTGGCTTCTGTCTTAGAAAAAGCCAAACCCTGAGAAATCGCATCAACAATAAATTTGATCACTATTTATATTAATTCTAAATAAGATAAAGGAGCGGCTAATGTGAGACCAATATAACAAGACGCCCGTTATTTTTGCGATCTGTATTAAAGAGAATGGTAGATTTTAAGGCTGTCGGAATTTCGTATCACAATGCACCTCTCGAGTTAAGGGAGAAGGTGACGTTGAGTGAGAGTGAGTCCAGAGATTTTTTAATTCGATTAAGGGAAACGTTTGATCTCAACGAGTCTTTGGTGGTGTCCACATGCAATCGGACAGAAATCTACTACTCATCCAACAAAGAATTGTCTTCTGAAATCGTAGCACTACTTGGTGCGCATAAATCGATAAAAACGGAACTTCTTAAAAAACATTTTGGAAGGTTCCATTCGGAAGAAGCGATCCATCATTTGTTCGAAGTTTCATTGGGTCTGGACTCAAAAGTGCTGGGCGACATCCAGATATCAAACCAGATTAAGCGAGCCTATCAGGCAAGTGCAGATCTGGAGATGGCTGGCCCATTTCTACATCGACTCATGCACACGATCTTTTACGCCAACAAGCGGGTGGTGCAGGAAACCAGACTTCAGGATGGAAATGCCTCCGTCGCCTCCGTTTCAGTGGATTTGATAAAGCGATTTATTGAGAATGTAGCAGATCCTAAAATAGCTTTGATTGGCCTGGGTGAGATTGGGGAAAATGTTTTAGAGAATTTAGGGAGCGTTGAAGCTTCCATTTGCTTGCTGAACAGAACGAAAGCGAAAGCACAAAAACTAGCCGCTGCAGCCAACATCTCCGTTGGAGATTACCAAAATAGAGAGGAAGTGATTCGAGACTGTGACGTTATTATCTCCGCAGTTTCAGGAGAAAATGAAGTTCTAAGTCGCGAAAATTTCAGGGATCAAACGTTTCAACACAAGCTCGTGATTGACCTGGCAGTTCCGCGAAGTATTCCAGAGTATATCAAGCAGATTTCGGGACTTACGCTCTACAATGTGGACGATTTGTCGGAAAAAACTGAAAAAGTAAGAAAGGTAAGAGCGAGTTCAGTACCCAATGTTCAGCAGATCATAAAAGAGTCTGTTGCGGGATTTGACGAGTGGCGAGAGGAAATTGGAGTCTCTCCAACGATTCAAAAGCTAAAGAAGACGCTGGATGAAATTAGGAAGCAGGAACTTTCGAGACATGCTGGCAAGGTTACAGAAGAAGAAATGGCATTGCTGGAAGTGGTTACTAAAAGTATGATTCAGAAAGTAATCAAGCTTCCTGTACTTCAGTTAAAAGCAGCTTGCAAACGGGGAGAATCTGAGAATTTGGTCGGCGTCCTGAACGATCTATTCAATTTGGAAGCAGACGAAGTAAAGAAAGGTTAATAAGCCTTTATTTTTACTGCCTATGCGGATTCTGATATCCTACCTTTCAATAGTATTTCTTTGTTACTCAACAATTGGTGCAGATTTTTCAGTCTTTGAAAAGGATGGTCGTTTTGGAATAAAGGATGGTGCGGGTGCCGTTACAATACCGGCAGTGTATGAAAAGCTCGGATGGAGCACCGGGGATCAAGTGGTTTACGAAGGAGTTATAGGATTTAGGCGTGACGGCCTTTGGGGCTTGGTATCCATCAAAAATAAGATTCTAACAGAAAATAAGTTTTACACCCTATCCACGTTTGATGACGGCCTTCTGTTAGCGTCCATCAAAGGTCGTTTTAGTAATCACCTATTTCACGGAATTCTCAATCCAGATGGCGAGGTGAAAATCAGTTTTAATTATTTCGGACTGAAGCGACTTGAAAACTCCTTTGTCGCCACAGAGTTCGACCAATATCGATTGAAGGTTGGATTGCTCAGTGGCGAGAACACAGTGCTCATACCAATAAAATATAAATCGATTACCTCGGTAAATAATTGGTTTGTTGCTGAGCGATTTGATCAAAGGAAAGATGTTTATCTGGGAGACCAACTTATTACCCAAAATCTCGATTCCGTTCGATCATCTATTGGTTTTGTGGCTTTCAAAAATGGACTAGCGGGCTATTTCGATAAAAAGGGAGTTCAAAAATATCCGTTTGAATTCAAGAACATCCAGGTAACTGATGGGAAAGTGCAAACGGACAATTTTCCATTTTGGGAGGTATTTGAGAAAGAGAGCAAAGTTCTTGAAAAGAATTGTGACTCATTGTCAGTTGATGATGGTCTTTGGACAATGCATTTAAATGGAGCAAAACACAAGGTTTTTCCGACAGACCAATTCAAAGTGCCTACGAAGTATGAACTTCAGGAAGTCGTAAATGATAACTTGATAGTTCGG
Source organism: Cyclobacteriaceae bacterium (assembly GCA_039986395.1). Lineage (GTDB taxonomy): Bacteria > Bacteroidota > Bacteroidia > Cytophagales > Cyclobacteriaceae > Ekhidna. The sequence continues at coordinate 13,894 of JBDWQX010000166.1, read as the reverse complement.
CACATCAAAACTGGGAAATGGTCAGTGTTGGATTACTCAGGGAAAAGTATCGTGCAGGATCAAGATTCGATCTTTGCCAGTGGGAGTCACTACATAGTCAAGTATGATGGAAAGTGGAATTTGTACAATGGCTTTGGTACCAAAGTCAATCGACTCCCATTGCAGTCTTTGAAGACTGGAGTTGGAAATCATTTCATGGCACAGCGGAATAATTACTGGGGTGTAATTGATTTTTCAGGCAAGACCTATATCAACTTTAAGTACGATTCGCTCGACATAGCAGGAGATTTGTATATCGCAAAGTTTCACAGTAAGTGGGGAATATTGGACAAGCACGGGAATTGGAAAATCTATCCCGAATTCGCTGAATTTCGAGTCTACCAGGAACTGATTGTTGGGAGAAAGGGTGCTGCGTATTCTTACTTCAATCGAGATCAATTGTTGTACAAGACTACGTTTCATATTGAAGGACAACTTGGAAGTTCCTTCATAATCAAGGATGAAGAAGAGCATTTGGGCTTGCTTGCGCCAAGCGGCACCATTATTTCTTATCCCTCCTTCACCTCGATAAAGAGAATCGGAGACTACTTTGTTTTGAGCGATTCAAGCTTCACAAACTTAGCAGATATTGAAGGGAAGGTTCTGGTAAGTGGAGAGCAGGCATATGAGGATTTCGGTGAGGTTGGTGAAGATTACATCTCTGCTCGGAGAAATGGACGCTGGGGGTTTGTGGATTCGCAGGGGCGATTACGAGTTTCAAATAGATACGAAAATGTTCAGGCCTTTCAAGAGGACTATGCAGCAATTAAATTGAGAGGAAGATGGGGGTTTATTGACAAGAGCGAAACACTGAAGGTGCAACCGCATTATGAAGAAGTTTCCTCTTTTCGCAAGGGACTTGCCATTGTAAAGGAAAATGAGCATTTCGGAATAATTGACAAGGACGGAGAAGAGATCATAGCGGCGATCTATCAGGACATTGGGAGATCGGCTAATGGGAATTATTACCTAACAAATGATCAAGGTTTGATCGGTTTGGCTGACGAGAATGGATCTTTTATCCTTCGAGCGAATTTCGCAAGTTTGTTGGATTTGAAGGATGAAATTCTAGTGAAGGTAAATGGAAAGATGGGAGTCTTGGATTATCAGGGGAATCAAAAGTTTAAAATCTCCTATTCTGCAATTACGGAGCAAAAGGGGTATCTTCTGCTTCGGAGATGACGGAATGGATGGTCCTTCCGGATGGTCCGAAATATGAATTTATCGTTTCGCTCAGGGACACTTGGCAATGGGAATAGGAAGTAGGGTTTTTGCAAAAAAAAGGTAATAAAGAAATAGCTGAGATGATGAAAGATGATGGATAAGGTATAGATTTAGGAAGATTTTAGAGAGGCGTGAGATGACGAGAAGTAGAAAGATCTAGAGAGTGAGATGAAAGGCAATACGTTAAAGCTTTATTTTATATGGCTAGTAAAATAAAAAGGATATTACTCGTCGATGACGATGACATTTTTTTGGTCTTGGGAACGATTACCATTGAAAAACTCTTTCCTGATGCGGAAATTTTCACTGTACCCCACGGTGAAGAGGCACTGGAGTTTTTGCAGGAAAATGATGTGGACATAATGTTTCTGGATCTTAATATGCCAATACTTGATGGATGGGAAGTGCTTGAGGAGCTTGCCAAACGAGAGAGGAAGAGAATGGCAATTTTTGTTGTTACATCTTCTATCGACCCTTCTGATAGACAAAAAGCCAACAACAATCCCTTGGTTTATGACCTCATTGAGAAACCATTGGACGAGAGCAACATCAAGTCAGCAATCAAAAAGAAGCTGGCATCACGATCAAAATAATTCTAATTGTGTAGGTAGAAGATGAAAACTCATCCGGTGGTGAGGGGTAGTTCCATGCGACCTTAAACCGTCCCGATGGGCAGTTGTTGGGTAGCCAACGTTAGTCTCCCATCCGTACTCAGGAAATTCCAGGGCAAGTTGGCGCATAAGATCATCTCGATATGTTTTCGCCAAAACAGATGCCGCAGCAATTGAGAAGTACTTCCCATCACCTTTTATAATGCACTCATGAGGAATTTGATCAAAAGGTTGAAAACGATTTCCATCTATGAGAAGAAGCTCGGGTTGAAGTTTTAACTGTTCAATCGCACGATGCATTGCCAAATAGCTTGCATTCAAAATGTTGATATCATCGATTTCACCAGGTGAGGCGACTCCTACACCCCAAGCAATTGCATCTCTGAGAATATCTCGTTTTATCGATATTCGCTGTTTTTCGGTCAGCTGCTTAGAATCATTCAATTCTTCATGGTGATAGTTTTGCGGAAGAATCACCGCACCAGCCACCACAGGTCCCGCCAAACACCCTCTGCCTGCCTCATCGCATCCTGCTTCGATTTTTTCCGTTTGAAAATAGGGTTTTAGCATATTGAAAAGTACTTACACATGCAACACAAATCTAAAGGTTCGCATCATCTCAAAAAACTTACAATTTTTCCGAAACCTAATTTTGTTTTGTATGTCTGTAATAAAGCTGGGTCACCCAATCACTAAACTCAAAATGAAAAAAACACTTCTTAGCTTGGTATTTTCAGGCCTTCTATTTGCTGGATACTCTCAAACGCTTTCACAAACAATAAAAGGTCAAATTACAGACCAGCAGTCTCGAACTCCATTAATAGGAGCCACTGTTTTAGTTGTTGGGATTGAGCCCCCGCTCGGGGGAGTTACTGATGTAGAGGGATATTTCAGGATCGACAATGTGCCGATCGGAAGACAAACACTAAATGTCTCTTCTATCGGATATGAAGCAGCAGTATTGTCAGAAATTCTGGTTGGTTCTGGTAAAGAGCTAGTCTTAAATGTGTCGTTGAAGGAGTCACTTCTTCAAATGGAAGAAGTGGTAATAACTGCAGATTCAGAAATTAAGGGTGAACCTAGGAGTGAACTCGCAACAGTGAGTGCAATCTCATTAAGTGTTGAACAAACTAGCCGCTTTGCAGCAACTTTTGATGATCCTGCGAGAGCGGCACTTACCTACGCGGGAGTGCAAACGGGTGGAGATGACCTTCTCAATGAAATTGTAATTAGGGGAAATTCACCCAAAGGCATTTTGTGGAGGTTAGAAGGCGTTGAAATTCCAAACCCAAATCACTTCACGAGTATTGGGTCATCAGGGGGTGGAATTAGCATGTTAAGCTCAAATGTGCTATCGAACTCGGATTTTTTTACCGGAGCATTTCCAGCACAGTATGGTAACGCAACTTCGGGGATATTTGACCTCCAGCTACGCCAAGGAAACTTTGACAAACGCGAACATTCTTTTCAGGCAGGTCTTCTAGGTGTCGCAGCTTCCTCAGAAGGACCTTTATCAAAAAGTAGCAAATCGTCCTACTTGCTGAATTATAGGTATTCAACCTTGGCGATGTTAACAAGCCTTGGCCTGGATCTTCTAGGAGAAAGAGAAGAAATTATCTTTCAGGATCTATCATTTAAAGTAAGAGTGCCGACCAAGAAATTAGGTTCCTTTTCCTTTTGGGGCTTGGGAGGAGACAATTCGTACACATTTATTCCTGATACAGACATTGGTGAAACCGATTTTGAAAATGAAGACCAAGCAACAGCAGCAATTGGGGTTACAAATGTGTTTTATGTGTCGGATGATTCTTTTTTCGAAACAATCCTATCGGGGTCTTTCAATAAGTTGACGAACAATTATGATTCCCTTCGCATCTTGGTTTTGGAGCGAGAGGATTTCGTCGAAGACCAACTGCGATTTTCTACTTTTTATAACCACAAATTCTCAGCTCGTCATACATTAAGAATTGGAGGAATCTATAGCAATTTGGGTTTTGATCTGAAAAACCGATTTTGGAATCGGCAAAGAAGGGAGCATGTTGTATCCCTAGATGCAAATGATCGGGCAAATTTTTATCAAGGGTTTACGAATTGGCAGTTTCGGGCCAATGAAAAACTAACAATTAATACGGGACTCCATTTTTCTTATTTTGCGCTCAGTGGCAAGTCGTATCTCGAACCTCGTGCTGGTTTTAAATGGAATAGTGGTTCTCATATTTTTTCAGGAGGATTTGGCTTGCACAGCAGAATGGAGACCGTTGCGCTTTACCTTGCACGTCAAGAACAAAGCGATGGCAGTTTTGAGCAGAGAAACAAAGACTTGGGCTTTACGAGAGCTGCTCATGCAGTTTTGGGATATCAGAAGCAGTTGAAGCCCGACTTACGTTTTAAAGCTGAGATATACTATCAAAGCCTATTTGACGTCCCGGTCTGGCCTAACGATACCACGTCGAGTTTTGAGGCACTCACATTTTCAGCCATAAATACCTTTGATGGATACACCACCTCGGAATTGGCAAACGATGGGACAGGAAAGAATTTTGGTGTGGAACTTACGCTGGAGAAATTCTTTACTAAAGGATATTACTTTTTGAGTACCCTGTCGATTTACGAATCGAGGTACAAAGGAGCAGACGGCGTTGAACGGAGTACTCAATTTGATGGGGGATATATTTTCAATATACTGTCAGGGAGAGAATTTAAGATTGGAAGAGATGGAAACAACAGCCTTGGATTCAATTGGAAGGTTATAGCGTCTGGAGGAAAACGCCAAGCTCCTATTGATTTCACCGCCACCGCAAACCAGGGATTTACCGTTTATGATTATGAAAGAAATTTCGAATTGCAATTGGATAATTTTTTCCGGATTGATGTTGGCTTTAGTTACAGAAAAAACAAAGAGAAAACTGCTTCCGTGATCGCTCTGAACATCCAGAATCTGACACAGCGAGAAAGCGAACTTCAACGATTTGCGTGGGGATCTGCTACTCAACTTAGTTTCTTACCAAACTTGAGCTACAAACTGGAATTTTAAAATCCGCAATTGTCACAAACAATACATTGTAATCTTTGTTACAATTCACTCAGGTTAGAAGATCCATATTACGAAATCTTCGTACCTATGATGAGCGAAACATTGAGATTATGAAATCATTACTATTCATTGCAGGGATTCTGCTTTTTAGCTGTCAGTCGCAAGGGAGTAAGCCCGAGGCTACTGCAGTGACGGTTGTAGACTATCAAAACTTGGAGACTGCCACGTTTGCCGGCGGGTGTTTCTGGTGCGTGGAGGCTTCTTTTGAGCAGATTAAAGGGGTAGCCTCAGCTGTATCTGGATATAGCGGCGGCAAGAAGTCTACTGCCGACTACAGGTTGGTGAGTTCGGGAAGAACGAAGCACTTCGAGGCTGTTCAGGTTTTTTATGATCCGGAAGTAATTGATTACAGTACACTACTCGAGATTTTCTTTACCACACACGATCCCACCCAAACCAACGGACAGGGAAATGACATTGGTCCTCAATATCGATCGGCGATTTTCTATCACAATGATGAGCAAAAGAAATTGGCGGAAGAGAAGATCAAGGAGCTTACCCCTGATTTTAGCAGACCAATTGATACTCAGCTCATCGTTTTTGATACGTTTTATGATGCTGAAGAATATCATCAGGATTACGAGGTGAAAAACCCCAATAACCCCTACATATTGGCTGTTTCAAAGCCGAAAATTGATAAGGTGGCAAAAAAGTTCAAGTCGATTTTGAAGGAGCAAGAGAACTAAGAGTTCATTCATTCTTCCTGCCAAATGTGAATAGAAGGCCCGCAGAAATGTAAAAAGCAGGACCATTTTTTTCATCCTTGGGTAGAATGTAACCGTAACCTCCTTCGAAGATAAATTTTTGCTTATCTGAAATTTCACCTTGCGCACCTAGGTTCAACATAATAAAGCTTGTGTTTGGAGGTGGAATCGAATCGTTTCCTTTCGTCTGACCAGGAAGCGTAATTGAATTGGGGGCAAAACCTTTTGCGTAAGCAAACCGAAGGCTCGTGTAGTAATTCCAGGTCTTGTCTTTTGTAGTTCCGATCGTTACAGCCAGGTCAGTATTTAAGCTTTTCCCGCTAGAATCGTCAGCGGCACCAATGCCTAATTCGAGTCTCGAAGCTCCGCCAAGTTGATGTCTGGTGGCCACTTTTCCGGCAAAATATCCTCCATCATTTCTAGATGCTCCGGAAAAATCTATCCCAAAATCAGTTTTCTCAGTGATTCCATACTTGTAGCGAGTGAACCAACCCTCCCCACCAGAATGTGCTCCGTCAAACAACGCGACACTTGTTCCAAGTGCAATTGCAGCTTCAGATTTGCCTTTTGGTGTTGTTTTTGGCCCTCCATAGGTCATGAATGGCGATGGCGGAGCAAATGTTACACAACTTGGTTGAGTCCCGATGATTAGAAAAATTACGATGAGTCTAATAGTGATTTTGAGCATTATTGAAGTTTTGGGATAAATTCTACTAATTAAGCTCAACAAGAAATTTCTTACTCATCCAACCCAAAGACATGTTTGTTGGCTTTTTGTAGACGAGTAAAGACCTGTCTGGCCAGTGGTTATTCTCCATAATTACGAACCACCATACTCGCCCTTTTTTGTCTGTTGTTTGCGCAATGGCCTTTCCAATAGACCCTGCCGGATAGACCGCAACAACATTCCCCTTAATCTTTTCGAGCCATCCATTTGGAGATGCATCAATTCTTGGTTGGGCTCTGAGGTTGTATTCAATCTTGGTGGTGAATGGCTTTGGGGAGAAAAATGTGCTGGGAATCTGCGTGTTCGTTTTGTAGGAGTATTCGGCCGATGTCAACATCTTGAAATCATTCGGCCTGATGCTCAGGTTTATGATAAGTCGATAGTGCTCCTCTCCCGATGGATCCTGTTGTATTTTGAATTGAACGTGCCCAGAAAGTTTTGATCTTTCAATGGCAACTATGTCTCCCGCCAGCACATTTGACTGGATATAAGTAGATCCACTCTTGAGAAAAAGGACAACTCCATTCCCTCCACCGATTATTCCATTGTAGATAATGTCAAGCTGTGAATCGGAATCAAGATCAAGAAAGTGAAATGATGACTGATTTTTTTCGTCAGTATACTGTTTTGCGATAAAAGGGGGAAGTGTCTCGACCTCTTTTATGATCGTTTGCAGTGCCTGCCTCTTTTCTGCCTCAGGAAGAGTTGCTTCCCAATTGCGCCAATCTAAGGTGCCTTCGAGTATAGATTCTTGACCTTGTAGGACACTAGTATGAATAATCAGAAAAAAAAGTAGGACCGTTTTCATTTCGTATAGAAAATTAAACGATTCGATTCAATCTGCCTCACTCAACTCCAACCAACGCATTTCTTTCTCTTCCAATTTTCCCTCTACTTCTTTTATCTCAAGACTTATTGCCTGTAGCTTTTCGTATTCGGTTTCATGATTGAGAGACTCTTGCAATTCGGATTTTTTGACTTCAAGCTTCGGAATTTCTTTATCCAGATCTTTCAGTTCTCGTTGCTCATTGAAACTTAACTTCTTTTCTCCCACTTTAGTCTCCTGCTTGACTTCCACTTTCTTTGCGACTTTCTGTTCTGGGGGTTCAGCAGTCGGAACGCCTAGCTCATTTCTAAAATCAGAGTAATTTCCTGGATAATCCTTAATGACTCCATTCCCTTTGAAAACGAAAAGATGATCCACCAGGCGATCCATGAAATATCGATCGTGGGAAACGATCATCAAACATCCGGCAAAGTTTTGCAAATAGTCCTCCAGTACATTTAGCGTCATAATATCCAGATCATTCGTTGGCTCATCCAGAATGAGAAAATTAGGGTTCGCCATAAGGACGCGAAGTAGTTGTAACCTTCGTTTTTCCCCACCACTTAATTTCCCAACAAAATTGTGTTGCATTTTGGGAGGAAAGAGAAATTGATTTAACAACTGAGAGGCTGTGACCTCAGAACCATTGTCGAGTTTGATGTATTCCGCTACTTCCTTCACTATGTCTAGCACTTTCTTGTTTGGGTCGAAGACTGTCTCGTCTTGTGTATAGTATCCAAACTTTGTTGTCTGTCCAATTTCAAGCTCACCACTATCTGGCGAGATCTTCTGCGACAGAATATTCAAAAAGGTAGATTTTCCAATGCCATTTGGGCCAATGATGCCTACACGTTCCTTCCTTTTGAACACGTAGCTAAAATCTTTAATTAGGTTAAGTCCTTCGTAGCTTTTGGATACATGTTCTAGTTCCAATATTTTCTTGCCTTGTCGTTCTCCTCGAAGGTTAACTTCCATTTGTGAGGCTCGTGTTCCACTGTTCGCAGTTTCTTTGAGGTCTTCAAAGGCATCAACACGATACTTGGCTTTGGTACCTCTCGCCTTTGGTTGCCTTCGCATCCATTCCAGCTCCGTTTTCATCAAGTTTTTTGCCTTGCTGACGGTGGAGGCATCCATCTCGTGACGTTCGGCCTTCTTCTCTAAAAAGTGGCTGTAGTTTCCCTTATACCGAAACAAGTCTCCGTTTTCAATTTCGATAATTTCAGTGGTGACACGATCAAGAAAATAACGATCATGTGTTACCATGAGCAGGGTCATGTTTTGAGTCGCCAGGTGCCCTTCGAGCCACTCAATCAATTCAAGATCCAGATGGTTCGTTGGCTCATCAAGAATAAGGAGATCAGGTTTTGTGACTAATGCTTGAGCAATGGCCACTCTTTTCTTCTGACCGCCAGAAAGATCCCCCATCTTTTGTTCCAGGTTGTGAAGGCCAAGTTTCCCCAGCAGCGTCTTGATTTGATGCTCGTATTCCCAGGCATTCAGCGAGTCCATTTTCTCAATGAGTGGAGTAAGATCTGGTGCGTTTTCAGGATCATGCTCCATCTTCAGTAGTGCCAATTCGTAATCCCGAATTACATTCAATTCTTCCTTATCCTCAGCAAAGACGGCCTGAGAAATTTTTTCACCTTCATTGAATTCTGGATGCTGTCGAAGGATTGAAACGGTTACTCCTTTCCTGAACGAAACCTTACCACGATCTGGAGATTCAATTCCAGCTATGACCTTTAGAAGCGTCGATTTTCCACAGCCGTTTACTCCAACAAGTGCTGCTTTTTGTCCCTGATCTAACCCAAAGGTGATTTCATTGAACAATTGCTTTTCATCATAGCTTTTCGTGAGTCCCTCAACAGACAAATAATTCATAGATGCAAAACTAGCTTACCTGAGAATGGAACAAATCATGGTAAATTGGTTTTATATAAGAAATGCTGAATAGTATGAAATACCTAACCACAACTTCCGCCATTTTGATTTTGGCAGCATGTACTTCCACTCAATCGCAGACACAGGGCAACTCATATGAAATACCAGAGGGTTTTAATGATTACTGGTATGCGGGTGAAGCAGAACTAACAAGCTTCGAACTTCAGCAAGCGAGGTACGGAGAAATACATTCAGGTGAGGCAGTATTGGTTTTTGTTACTGAACCGTTCTCAGGGAAGAAGCAGGTGAAACTTGATAACTGGAGAGATGAAAGTGCCGACAACGTGAGTGTGATGAAATTGAATTTCAATAAGAAATTTTTGACAGGTATTTATCCATATTCAATGATGTCATCGACGTTTACTCCAATTTCTACCGATAAACATCCAGATATTCTAAAGGTCACAACCTCGTCACAAGAATGGTGCGGACATACGTTTATGCAGTTCAATCTGCAGGATAAAAATTACCGGCTTCAAGGATTTTCCTACTTTGAATCCGAAGGTGACTTTGACATCAAGATTCCCAAAACAATTTTGGAAGATGAGATATGGACGCGAATCCGCTTTAATCCAAACAACCTTCCCATAGGTGGTATTAATGTACTTCCTGGTAGTTTTTACCTTCGACTGAGACATCAGGAGGTAAAACCGCAAAAGGCTGATGCGCAACTGCAGGAGATGACGGCTTCCGAATTTTCAGGGGAAAAGCATATGAGGTACTTGCTGGAGTATGAAAATAGATCACTGGCTATTTACTTCAATACTGATTTCCCATTTGAGATTCTTGGATGGGAAGAAACCTATTTGAGTGGTTTTGGGGAACCTCAACAATTAACAACAAAGGCTAAGCGTATTAGCAGCATTAAGTCAGCCTATTGGGGAAAGAATAGCAACGCCGACAGAGAAATAAGAAAAGAGCTAGGTCTCCGCGCGGAGTAATATTTTTGTGGGATGAAAAATCCCTGGGAAACACATTCATCAAAAGAGATTTACTCAAATCCGTGGATCACGCTTACAGAGCATAACGTCACAAATCCAGGTGGCGGAAAAAGCCTCTATGGAAAGGTGCACTATAAGAATTTGGCTCTGGGAATTGTACCCCTTGATGAAGAATTGAATACATGGTTGGTTGGCCAATATCGCTATACCCTTGACGAGTACTCGTGGGAGATTCCGATGGGAGGAGGCCCTTTAAGTATTGGTATGCTAGATTCCGCTAAGCGTGAATTGAAGGAAGAAACTGGCTTGACAGCTTCAAAGTGGACAGAAATCATCAAGATTCATACCTCCAATTCTGTAACCGACGAAGTTGGGTTTGCGTTTCTGGCTGAAGAACTAACTGAAGGGGAGACAGCATTTGAGGAAACGGAACAATTGGAAGTGAAAAAGCTACCCTTTGCTGAGGCTGTGAAAATGTGTGACGATGGAGTGATTACAGACAGTCTAAGCGTCGCTACGATTTACAGACTTTCCAGAATCCTCAAACTCTAGAAGCTAGTGGTTTGCTTGGGACCGTTTAATTCTGTCCAATTGTGAGAATCCATACGGTCCGACGTAATCATCTTTGATTGAATAAAACTCGTCGGTGAGAGCTTCCTCAAGGGTTATGAATTCCCATCCTTCTTTCTTGTACCAGCTCAATAATTTATCCAGGTAATCTCCATTGATCGGATTTGAATGTAGAAGCAATATTTGAGGAATATCTCTGCCTGTTAGTTGTAAGCTCAATTTTTGGTATCGAGCTGTGACCTCCTTCATGTGATAGATGTACTCTTTGCCAAGTCGATCCATGTTCTTCTCGTCTCCAATTTTCATTGCCAAGCTATAACCCCGATTGTAAACCCATTCATTATTGTCAATCGTAACAGGTGCGACCAACAAACCTTTCTCTTGCAGGAATGCATAGACGGAATCGCGTTTCGTTTTTGTGTTGCCACGGTGTAGCATGGCATAGCGGAAATAATTTGAGTTGAGCCAGTTTCCCGAAAGCTGTTGGCATGAGTCAATATCTGAAATGTATTTTTCTGCCGATACCTTATTTAAGTCGTAGTGGTTGTTCGTATGATTCCCCAACTGATGCCCTGCGGCTAGTGCCTTGTCAAGAATAACTTTTGTTGCCTCCGACATATTTCCCGAAGTAACGAAGCACGTGGCTTTGACTTTATGTTTTTTTAGAACCTTCAAAATTTTGTCAAAACCTTCAATTTTTTGGGCATCAGTAAATCCTGCAGAATATCCAAAAGGTAAGTCATCAAAAGTGATGGCAATTTTTTGAGCAAGTAGGGTCGAGCTTGCAGCGACAAGCAGGATGGTCAGAATACGTCTCATGATTGGGCGGTTATATAGGCGAAGATACTACCTTGCGACTTCTTTGAAAAAATGACACTTCGAGAACATTTAAGGAAGAACATCTTGCTCGCAACTCCAGTAATGGTGGGTCAACTTGGTCACATAATGGTGAGTGTAGCAGATAGCGTAATGGTTGGAAGAGTTGGAGTGATTCCTTTAGCTGCATCGACTTTTGCTGGGACTTTTTTCTATGTGTTGATGCTCTTTGGAATCGGTGTCAGCTATGCAATTACTCCTGTTGTGGCGGCTACTGACAGGAGCGATAAACCCAGACTGCTTTCGTTTCTGCAAAGCGGATTGATGATGAATGTGGTCTTAGGTATAATCCTGCTTTTGCTTGGCCTGCTTGCAAGTAATTTCCTAGAGTACTTCGGCCAGCAGGAACAAGTAGTGCAAGCTGGCAGACCATATCTTGTTATTGTTTCGTTGTCGCTTTTCCCTATCATGATTTTTCAAACATTCCGTCAATTCTCGGAAGGTCAGTCAGATACGCTATCGCCAATGATCGTGTCGATCGTAGCTAACCTCCTGAATGTGGGATTGAATTACCTTCTGATTTATGGAAAATTCGGTTTTGAACCGATGGGTTTAAATGGGGCAGGAATCGCAACACTCATTTCACGAATTGCCATGGCCTTGTTGATCGTTTGGTTGATTCGAAAGAAATGCCAGGGCTTTAAATGGAAATTTGATCCAATCATCATAAAGCGATTACTGAAAATTGGTGTGCCGTCAGGGATGCAATACATCTTTGAGGTTGGAGCTTTTGCAACTGCCGCCATCATGGTGGGGTGGATTAGTGCTGAGGCTTTAGCTGCTCATAATATTGCGCTGAATCTTTCAGCGATTACCTACATGGCTGCTACGGGTTTGGCGGCCGCAGCTACCATCCGTGTTGGGAATCAGGTTGGCCTAAAGGACAAAAGGAACTTGCGTGTTGCAGGGTTTTCAATTATGGCCTTGGTAACGGTATTTATGGCCATATGTGGCATCCTGTTAATTATTTTTAGAGGCTTCTTACCAGCACTTTACATTGAAGATTTGGAGGTGAAGTCGATTGCTTCCGCACTGATCATCATTGCCGCTGCGTATCAAATTCCAGACGGTCTGCAGGCAGTGGGTCTGGGTGTACTACGTGGACTTACTGATGTGAAAATACCCACAATAGTCACCTTTGTATCTTTTTGGATTATTGCCATCCCACTTGGATATTTTCTTGCGTTCCCACTAGGGATGGGTGTCAACGGTGTTTGGTATGGACTGTGTGTGGGTTTGACGCTCGCATCCATATTCCATATTTGGCGCTTTAATCGCCTCACAAATCAACTGGAGTTCGATTGATCATTCATCCTTAAGATGGTTTACCGGATTCGAGGAAGCTGCTCGTAACGATTGATATCCGACCGTTGCAATTACCAATGCCAAAACCATCACCAAGGTAATTGCAAAAGTGATCCAGGAGATCGGAATTCTGTAATGGTATCCTTCAAGCCAATCCGTCATAAAGAAGATTACGAAGGGTACACTGATTATGAAGGAAATAATTACCCATTTCGTAAAATCTTTGAAAATAAGCTGCAAGATTCCACTGATTTCTGCACCCAGCACCTTGCGAATACTGATTTCTTTACGCCTTTTTTCGATGATAAATAAGGTAAGCCCGTATAAGCCCAGACACGCGACAATAATTGCTAGAACGGAGAACGTGCTGACCATACCTAAGTACCTTTTCTCAGCTTCGTAGAGACTTTGAACTTGATCGCTCATGAAATAGTAGGTAAAATCATTGGTTGAGCCGAGCTCATTCCACATGTCTTCGATTTCCTCAAGTTTGGTTGGCAAATCTGACATATTGATTTGAGCACTTATAAACGTGTGAACTGGGTTTGTTGCTACTCGATGGAAGATCAACGTTGGAGCCACTTCAATTTGGAGTGACTCGAAATTGAAGTCTTCGACGATGCCAACCACATTGATTCTCCTGTCTCCGATTTTGATAACGTTCTGCTTGGAAGGATCAAACTCGAATGCTTTCATTGCAGCTTCATTGAGAATGACCGATTCTCTCTGGTCACCTCCTTCTGAATCAGCAAGGAAGTGATCGCCATATTTTAAGTTGATCTCATAGGTATTGAAAAAATCAGCATCTACATACGTATAGCGCATACGAAGCGGATCACCATTCCAACCGTCAGGACGAACAAATGTAAAACTGCGAGTCCAGCGAGTAGGTATAGCTCTACTCAGAGCTACTTCATTCAGGTATGACTTGCTTCTAAGCTGCTCCTTAAACGTGTTAAGTCTCACCACGCCTTGATCTCTCTCAGCGAAATCACCAGCGGATGCACGAATTGCAAGGGTACTTTGCGAATTGAAT
>JBDWQX010000165.1:0-17704 GCA_039986395.1 Cyclobacteriaceae bacterium | reverse complement strand
ATGCCTTGCAATTCATCACCACCGCCTGCAAGCATGAGGAGTAAGAAGTAGTCAACCATACCTCGTACGACAGTTTCGCTTTGTCCTACGCCGACTGTTTCAACGATGATGACATCGAATCCGGCAGCTTCGCATAGCATTATTGCTTCCCTTGTGTTGGATGCAACCCCACCAAGCGTACTTCCAGCTGCAGTCGGACGAATGTACGCTTTAGGATCGTTAGAAAGTTCTGTCATTCGTGTCTTATCGCCCAAAATGCTTCCTTTGGTCCTGCTGCTGGAAGGATCTATGGAAAGAACAGCAACTCTTTTGCCTTTTGCAGTGATATGTTTGCCAAATGCCTCGATGAACGTGCTTTTCCCAACACCAGGTACACCAGAAATTCCAATTTTTAGACTTTGACCAGCATGTGCTAGCACTTGATCAATCAGTTGAAGGGCAAGCTTCTTGTCTTCAGGATGCTTACTCTCCACAAGTGTAATTGCTCTGCTAAGTGAAATTTTATCCCGTTCCAATACGCCATTTACCAAGGCTTGTAGAGAAATTTTGGGTATTCGCCGAAAAGTTGAATCGTTAGGCATTCATTTAATGTTAAAATTGTTTAATTTCAAGAAAAAATTTAAATCTTCTAATTTAGGATTTGGACACATGGGGGAGAAATGATTACTTGCACCTTGATCGCATAAATCTAATTCACCCTCTAAAAGTAAAGCAATGTTCAGAAGATTTTGGCTTGACGTAATCCTAGGTACGGTTTTTATTTTTGGCTTAATGGGACTTTTAAGTAGTCTCACAGCCTTTAAGGTCTTTGACATAATGGATCCAATAGGAGAAGCTTTCTCTGATATGGAATTTACTGATGTGTATTTTTCACAGCTCTTAGATGATCCGATTGCGGATCAGGATGTAGTTCTTGTGAATATAGGAACAGAAACACGTGCAGGTATTGCGATGATGGTTGATTCTATCAGTCAATATAACCCCGCCGTAATTGGAATGGACACATTCTTTCATTTCCCAAAAGAGGATACAATAGGTGATTTGATGTTGATGGAAGCGCTTGGAAGAGTTGAGAATTTAGTAATGGTGACAAAGGTCATGCACAACATAGAGACGGATGAATTTGATTCGCTAGTTACGTCTTGGCCAATGTTTACCTGGAATTCCGATTCAGCTCATGCAAATCTAGTGACTGATGCAGGTGTACAAGAGGACTTGAAAATGTGTAGAATGTTTACTCCAGTATTGACGCTAGAAGATGGTACAGAGCAACAAGCCTTTGCTGTTAGACTTGCATCATACTTTGCTCCAGAGAAAGTTGACAAATTTCTTGAAGAAGCCAAAGATGAAGAAGTGGTTAATTATCGTGGAAATGTGCTGGATTATGGGGCTACCAAATTTGGGACAAAGTTTGCTGCACTGGATGTACCAGACGTTTTTCTTCAAAATTATGTTCCAGAGATGATCGAAGGAAAAGTGATTATCTTTTGTTATCTAGGTAAATACTTAGGAGATCGGGAATCGTTGGAGGATAAATATTTTACGCCGCTTAATGAAACATACATTGGCAGAGCTTTTCCAGATATGTATGGTGGAGTTGTACACGCAAATATTGTTTCAATGATTTTGAGTGAAGATTACATCACTTACTTGTCGGAAGTACAGAAATGGGTACTCACAATATTAATTCTGTTTGTGAATATTATGACCTTCTCTTGGATCTATAAGAAATTACCTAAGTGGTACGATGGTGTCACTAAGTTGATTCAGTTAGTTGAATTAATAGGTCTTATTTATATAATGATATATATGCTTGATTTATATAATCTGAAGTTGGACTTGACAATCTTATTGTTTGCAATTGCGTTGTCAGGTGATGGGTTAGAAGTTTACTATGGAGTTGTTAAAAATGCCCTTTCTAGAGAAGGGAGAAGAGAATTGTTTAGAGTATCACGTTTATAAAATTGTAAAAACCAATCAAATTGGAATTATCATGAGAAAAGTTGTTTCGATCACACTCACACTACTGCTCGTTTTTGCTGCCGAATTGGTCTGCGCGCAAGGCTATACATTTAGAGTCCTTGCCAACAAAGGTCAAAACACTGTAAAAAGAGCAGGATCCGCCGCTGCTGTTGCCCTAAAAACAGGTGCTACATTGAATAACGGCGATGAATTAATTGCTTCACAAGGAGCATACATTGGACTGATGCATAAGTCAGGAAAAACCCTCGAAGTAAGGACACCGGGTTCGCAGAAAATTGCTGATCTCGAAAAGAAGATCAACACTAAAACGGCCAGTGTCTCTACTAGATATGCTACGTTCCTCGCCGCCAAGATGAACGAAAAGGAAAACACGAACTACAGATCACGTTTGAATGCGACTGGAGCAGTGTCAAGAGCTTTAGCTGGTGATGCTAGTATCAAAGTACTATTACCTAATGAGGTTAAAGTTATTGGCGACAATGCGATTGTTGGATGGGATAGCCCAGAAGGCATTGAGCAGAATGAATATGTAGTTACTGTTAAGAATATCTTCGACGAAGAAATTTACAAGGAGGAAGTTAGTGGGAATGCTATAAATCTAGATTTCACCAACCCTGAGCTCAAGAACGATGAAGGTTTGTACATCTTGACAGTAAAAGCCAAGGAAAACCTAGAGGTTACTTCTGGAGCGATTGGGATCAAGAAACTAAAAGGAGAGGATGCTTCGCAGTATGCAGAAGGTATTGGAGCATTGCAATCTGAGGTTTCTGAAGATGGTCCACTTGGAAAAATTATTTATGCTTCTTTCTACGAGGAAAATGGATTGATACTTGATGCTTTGACTAAGATGCAAGAAGCTATTGATCTGAGCCCAGATGTTGCAGACTTTGAAGAATTGAGAAAAGACATCTTGGAGAGAAATGGAATCAAAATCTTTGAAGAAAGAAACGATTAAGAAATACAGTGTATGAATAGAACCCGATCGCATATGTGATCGGGTTTTTTTATGTCTAAGTTTTTCCTCTTTAGCTAACCATCGTGGTACAGGTATGCAAGGAGGTTTCTGATTTCTAGTAAAAGAGGTTTGATCTTGTTGGATTTGATTGCTTACGAGTCATCTCAGGTTGGCTGTGATCGGAGCAGCTTCTCGTGTACTATGATTCCTAAGTAGTAGCTAGGCCTGGACTGTCTATGGCCTAAATAAATGGAATGCTGCCTAAGCATTTGATTGTGCCTGCTTTGTCTCCATTTTAATCTCATATTCCCAGTTGGGAGGATGCTACAACGACTGTCAAAGGCGGACTTATTAGAGAAATAAGAACCAACCGCAGCATCTCTAATTTGCTGCGGTGGGCATTCTTAGTATTCGAATCTTAGTTGAGGGCTTATTAGTTGAGGGCTTAGTCGAGCCCAATCATCACGAATGGACCCCAGTAGATTGGATCGCGGTACTCATTTCGGATTTCCTTCTTAGCATCAACAAACGCTTGTCGTTTATCTCCAGTCTCAATCCACTTTCTGTAGAATTTAATCATGAGTTGTTGAGTCGCCTCATCACTTACCTTAAAGAGACTCATGACAATAGTTCTTGCCCCTGCCACAAGGAAGGCTCTCTGAAGACCGTAAACACCCTCACCAGCTTGCAGCTCTCCGAGTCCTGTTTCACAGGCCGAAAGCACTACCAGATCCGTTTGATCTAAGTTAAGGTTCATTGCCTCATAGGCTGTTAAGATACCATTGTTGACGTTATAGTTGAATTGAGTTTCGTTCAAAATATCTCCTGCTCCTGTTAACAACAAACCTGTTTTCAACAGTGGGTTGTCATACCTGGCACTCTCGTTAAATTCCTGATCAAGCGTAGATGCTTTCTTATCATCCCTGAAGAAGCCATGAGTAGCAACATGAAAAATTCTTGGGTTCGAAACTTCCTTGATTGAGCCTTCTGTCGCTTGACCTTCGGTAAACAACTGAGTTTCCCAACCTTTTCGATCTAACAAATCATCAAGCTCTTCTATTTCTCTTTTGGTTCCTGGTAAAGCGCCAACAACCTCAGCATTTGTTCTATTCAACCCAGAACTTGGAAGTGGTGTCCCTGGTTGGGTAGTTACATAAAATTGAGGATTGCCAAACATCATGGCGACCTCCTTTTCAGCTAGAACTTTTGTTTTGGTCTTGTTTAGAAATAAATCTTTTGTGTTGCTTACCAGTACTATATTGGAATTATCTATGACATACCGTCCATCTGGGGTTGGGATGGCTTCAAGATTGATTTGGTTATAGACTCCATCTGGGGATAGGTAGAGTGTTGAAACTATCCCGATTTCATTCTCAATTGGTGCCCAGAATTTGTCGTAAGAGAATCGATCATCAATTTTGAACTTGATACTGTTTCGGTAGGTTTTGAGGTAACGTTGTTCTAGTTCTTCTCCATCTTCTAAAAGGATCATTTTCGGTTCTGATTTAGTGCCTCCTTTTACGTATAGCAAAGCGTACATCACTGAATCAGTAAATGCGTGGTCGAAAAGCCTGAACCGCACCATCTCAATGGCAACTTCGCTATCATTTAGTGATTCTTTTATGTTTTCCCAGACTATTGGTGCACTATCCGCACTCTCTGCGAATAATTCTGACTTCAAGCTCATATTTTTTTCTAACAGCTCAACGTCGTTAGAAAGAGTTGCGGGATCAATACCGTTTGCTCCAAGGTCTTGCGTACTCATTGAAAGTGCTGCCGTAAGAAGTTCTTTCTTCTCGATCCAATCACCGTACATAGAAACCAACTCCTCATCGCCGCTACTTAGGATTCTCTGACGAATCTTAATTGACGAGTTTAGAAGAAGTGCTTTCGTAAGCAAAGCATTGTTGTAGAGCTCGCCGATATACTTGGAACTTCTATTTCTGCTTATGATTAGCGTATTGTAAAATTCATAATCTGCTTTTATCGTATTCCAGAATTTTGCTTTTTCTCGCTCACTAAGTGCTGGAAAATACTCAGCAATAAAATTCTTGTAGCTGGCTAACACCTCTTCCATCTCGTCTTGAGAATCTTTAAATCTTGATTGCATGAAGTAGGTCTTACTAAGCTTGGATTGAACTTTTACGAATTCAGGGTGTGTGGAGTTAAATACACGCTCATATTGTCTTCTTGCATTTTCGTAAAATTTCTCAGCCTCTACATAGTTCTTTTGCTTGTAGAAGATATCACCTTTTAACACTGCAGCACTTGCAGCATTGATGTTATTCCTTTTACCGATTTTCTTTGACCAAATGGATTCAGCTTGGTTCAGGTAGCTAGTGGCAAGTGTGTAGTTGCCTGCAGCTATGTTTGCGATTGCCATGTTCTTAAGAATCTCGGCATAGGTTGGATTCTCCGAACCAAGTTTTTTCCCAATGATTTTTTCTGATTCTTGAAACAAAGCTTGAACTTGTGTCAGCGGCTTTTCCTGAAAGAAATAGACTAACGCAAGTCGAGAGGTCGATTTGGCAACATCAATATGTTCATCTCCAAATTTGTTTTTTTGAATCCTAATCGCATTCTTCAATAGGGATTCAGCCTTGTCAAAATCCCCTATTGTAATATATACGTCTGCTAGCTGCAAAATGGACGGAACAACCTTAGAGGATTCCTCACCAAAATTCGTAATCGTAATCGTGTTGGCCTTCCTAGCGAGTCGCTCTGCTTCGGTATAGTCTCCTTTGATAAGTTTTAGCTTAGCGTTTAATATTAACGGAGTATTGAGGTGCCTACTTGCAGCTCCAAATTGATTTGTTTTGTCTTTTAATGACTCTGTTAATGTTTTTTCTGCATCTGCATACCTCCCAATATTCAAGTACAGACCTCCAAGATCATCTACATAATCAAGCCCAGAGGTCTCGACTGTCAAGACGCTACGACTTTGCAGTCTATCAGATCTGTAAATATTATCTTCTGCTTCATCAAATAATCCTTTGATCGAAAGAAGTTTTGCTTCAGTAATTAGGGTTCCAGCCAAATAGGCATTTGCCTCGTCAACTTTGGAATCATCCATAATGCTAATCGCTTCTTCGAGATTCTTTGTGGCCTTGTCATACTGGCCAATATTGATTTGGAGGTTTGCAATTTTTTCCAACTCGTTCCCATACTCAATGTCCCGATTATCATACTTCTTTCGAGATGCCAGGAGGGCTGCATCCAATATTCCCGAAGCTCTTTCATACTGATCGGATTCCTCATATAGTGCTGCTAGGTGATTCAAAATATCAAGATAATCTATGTGTCCATCCGTTATCTCCTTTTCTACAATACCCCTATAACTCTCTTCGTAGATCTGGGACGCTTCAGCAAACTTGTCGGTGTAGTCAACATAGTAGTTTGCTAGTTTTACTTTTGTTAAATGATAGTCTGGGGCGTCAGTTCCAAGCAATTCCGCCTTAATGGCAAGTATTTGATTGTCATATCCCTCTGTGTTTTTATGTCTACCCGCTAGCAGTGCCACCTTCTTCGCAAACTCGAGAAGCTCGACTCTTTCATCGTGCATTTTTGGTACAGCTTCTTCAGACAAGAGTCTGTTTACTTTTTCCTCAAGCCTTTTCACATCCTGATCAGCCAGATCAAAATTCAGATCCATTTTTTCCTCCGCCAGGTTATGAATGCTAGTTCTTTTGAATTCCCTGAGTGCTTTCTTGAAATCCGAAGTGGTGATATTCAATTTCCCCTTTTTTCCCGTGCGATAGTACGCCCGCATTAAATTGGCCTGCATAGTCATTACAGTATTGTGAGAAAATTCATACTTTCTAATCGCCCACACATATGCATCCTCAAAAAGCCTTACTTGAGCCTCCACCGCAAGACCACTTTCTTCCAGGAGCTTGGCATTTAAAAAGGCATTTTGTGCCCAAAGAAGATGACTTTTCTTCATGTTGTCTTCTATCCAAATGTCATTGAAAACAAATGCGGAATCTGCCCTCAGGTAGTCACCCATTTTTCTAAGTGCATTGGCCTTGACGATAATAAGCTTGGCAAATTCAGAAGTTCGATCTTCTCGTTTTCTCTTGCTTCCTTCAGCAGCCATTGCTCGCTGCAGGTAATAGTCGGACTGATTGTCAACCAATTTGATGGCGTCACTGTAAAATCCTTTGCCTGTCAGCACTTGTGCTTTTTGCACCTCAATACTGGCGGTGATGTCTTCGATTAGAGACCCAGAGCTTTCGAAAGATTTTTCTGCTTGCTCCAAATATTCTCCGGCTAAGCGAAAATGACCATATGAAATGAGAACATCTGCAGCTTCCACAAGGATAAATCCATGCTCTGCTGATTCAAGTCCATTTACCTCTTCACTCATCGTAATTCCACGCTGAAGTGGATCCATGACATCGGTTAGTTGTCCCAATCCAACATTGATTTTGGCCTCTTTAATTAGACCGATAGCGTTGAAGGGATTACTAGGACCAAGCTTCTTGGTGGTTTTCTTAAGCATTTTGGCGATGTCGGAGGAAGCACCTGAGTAGTTCCCAACTTCGTACTTTGCTTCGGCTTTATCAATTGATTTTTGATACTGTGCACTGGCGGGTGTAGCGATGAAAATGCATACAGCAATGAGTAGAAATAGTAAGTTTTTCATTAAATATTGGATTTTACGGACACTAAATTTATCGAATTGCTACGACTCTTGTGTCATCAAAGAGTTAAGAATTTTTTGTGCGGCTAAAGCGATGATGGTACCAGGACCAAAAATATCTGAAACACCAGCATCAAAGAGAGTTTTGTGATCCTGCTCTGGAATAATACCACCCGCAACCACGAGGATGTCAGGACGTCCGATTTTTTGCAATTCCTCAAGAAGTTCTGGGATCAGTGTTTTGTGACCACCAGCAAGAGAGGAGGCTCCAACGATATGAACATCATTTTCTGCTGCCTGTCTGGCGACTTCCTCTGGTGTTTGGAACAAAGGGCCTATGTCTACATCAAAGCCAATGTCTGCGAATGAAGTTGCAATAATTTTTGCACCCCGATCGTGCCCATCCTGACCCATTTTCGCAATCATGATTCTTGGCCTTCGACCATCGAATTCTTCAAACTGATCTGAAAGCGCTAGTGCCTTTTTAAACTCGTCGTTATTTTTTATTGCTGAAGAGTACACCCCTGAGATAATTCTACTTGTGGCTTGAAATCTACCAAAAACATTTTCCATTGCCATAGAAATCTCACCAAGAGTAGCTCTCTTCCTAGCTGCATCAATTGCTAGCTCCAGGAGGTTTTCATTTTTCTGAGCCCCTTTTTCTAATGCTTCCAATGAGCGATCTACCTCACTCTGATTCCGTGTTTTCTTTATAGCGTTGATCCTGTCTACTTGTTTAATTCGAACTGCGTCATTGTCAATTTGCAATATGTCAATGGGTGTATCATTTTGAACTTGAAATTTGTTGACGCCGACTATCGACTCTACGTTAGCGTCTATTCGTGCCTGTTTTTGTGCAGATGCTTCCTCTATTTTCATTTTCGGATAGCCCTTTTCAATGGCTTTGGCCATTCCTCCCATCTCCTCAATTTCCTGAATGATTTTCCAGCTTTGAAGAATCAAATCCTCCGTAGTTTTCTCAACGTGTTGGGACCCTCCTAAAGGATCAACAACCTTGGTGATATTCGTTTCTTTTTGCAAATAGAGTTGCGTGTTTCGGGCAATTTTAGCTGAGAAGTCAGTTGGAAGCGCGATTGCCTCGTCCAAAGCGTTGGTGTGAAGCGATTGTGTGTGACCAAACACGGCGGCTAATGCTTCAATCGTGGTACGGGCAATGTTGTTGAATGGGTCTTGAGCAGTCAAACTGTATCCAGAAGTCTGACTGTGTGTTCGCAAAGCAAGTGACTTTTCATTTTGAGGATTAAACTCCTTTATCATGCGAGACCAGACCACTCTGGCTGCACGCATTTTGGCAACTTCATTGAAAAAATTCATTCCAATTCCCCAGAAAAAGGAGAGCCTGGGAGCAAACTGATCAATGTCGATACCTGCTGCAATTCCTGTTCTTACATATTCCAGACCATCTGCCAAAGTGAAGGCTAATTCAAGTTCAGCGGTGGCTCCAGCCTCGTGCATGTGATACCCACTGATGCTGATGGAATTGTATTTCGGCATATGCCTGGAGGTGTAGCTGAAGATGTCAGCTATTATTCTCATCGATGGCGCTGGAGGGTAGATGTAGGTATTCCGAACCATGAACTCCTTAAGAATATCATTCTGAATTGTACCCGTAAGTTTTTCAGGACTTATGCCTTGCTCTTCTGCGGCTACTATATAAAAGGCTAATATTGGTATGACAGCTCCATTCATGGTCATGGAAACGGACATTTGATCTAATGGAATCTGATCAAACAGAATCTTCATGTCTTCAACCGAATCAATAGCAACTCCCGCTTTCCCAACATCTCCTTTTACACGATTATTATCACTATCATATCCTCTGTGTGTAGCAAGGTCAAAAGCAACTGATAATCCCTTTTGCCCGCCAGCAAGATTTCTTCTGTAAAAAGCATTTGATTCCTCAGCAGTGCTAAATCCCGCGTATTGCCGGATAGTCCATGGACGCGAAGAGTACATGGTAGCATACGGCCCTCTAAGATAGGGAGGTGTGCCAGCAGAAAATTTGGAGTGAATAAAGTCCTTAGCCATTGCTTCCGTGCTTTAGGTTACTTCGACATGCTTCAATGATTTTATGTGTGAGTACTTCGACATAAAAAGCCCCACCGCATTGGTCTGTGTATTGTGTGATTCCAGATTCTTCACGAATAATATTTCCAACATTTCTGCTTATTCGCGAATCCCCATCGGCTGTACTAAAACAAATTGAGTTCGTGCCACCTAAAATGCTTGCAAGACCTGCGGTGGAATTAAAAAACCATTGCTGATCTGGTTCCTGATGCAGAGGAATTGTAGTATGGATTTGGATCTTGTTGGTGTCCTTGCCAAGATCTTCAGAGAGGAGAAATCGGAGGGCTCGAATGGAAGCAACTTCAAGGAAGAAATCTGATGATGCATTTCTCATAATATGTGACTCTGAAGAATGATCTTTCAAAATTTTGGTAATGAAATCAACGTGAGATGCTGAAGTTTCGTTAGCCAAAGTAGTGGCCTGGTCGCAGGTAAGAACAAAACCATTGAGTGACTGAGGAATGTCTTCAATCGCAAATGATGAAGTCAAGGAAACATCACAAATATCAAGTAAGATTCCCTTCAGCAATTTTTCAAAATCTACTGGAGTAGTCAGAGAGAATATGATGCCATCACAACCACCTGATAGAGCCTCGAGCGCATCACGATTTCCTTGTTGTTCATTGTTTACGTTGATCTGTTCATATAATTTCCAATGAAACGGTTCTGTGGATTCAAAGAAATTAATTTGAGAGCTAAGGCCCTCAATGTCAGACTCGTCGTAGTAAGGTTCCATTTTGATATTCCCGTCTGAGAGCCATCCTAAATGCTCAATTGGATCTTCGCCTTTTAGCTGATCTTTGGCCAATTCAAGCCAGTCCTGTTTTGAGACTTTAGGAAAAATATCGAGATTGAGTTCTTTCAAGACGGAATCAAAATTATTTTAAGCCTTTACGAAATTAGGTAGAAAAACACTGGAATTAAAAATTGTATTTTTCAAAGAAGTTTAAAGCAAAAACAGTCCTCATTTGTAACTGCGATGGTTTACAAAAAGTCAAGAGGAAAAATCATTTTTTTAAGAATTTTTTTTGAGTCATATTTGATCCCCTTCCTCGTGAAGGGCAGCCCAACAGCCTAATTTATAAACCACAAAAAAACGCTCGCAAATGCACGATTTAGTATGGAAAAACTGTCTTGATTATATCGCAGAACGTATTCCTACACAGAGTTATAAAACCTGGTTCGAACCCATAAAACCCTTAAAGACAGAGAGTAACGTACTAACCATTCAAGTACCAAGTCAGTTTTTTTACGAATGGATTGAAGAGAATTATGTGCAAGTCATAAAAGAGGCGATCGCCTGTGAAATGGGAGCAGAGGCGAGATTGGAATATTCTGTTGTTGTAAAGGACTCCTCTACGGAAGGATCCAGCCCAGTTGTTGCTCAGTTTAGCAACCAAAAAGAGACCAGAGAAACCGCCAAGAAGTCTTTTGATCCAGCTTTTGTTGATGAACTGAAGGCTGATTGCAACCTTAATACCACATACCTCTTTGATAATTATATCGAGGGTGATTGCAATCGTTTGGCTCGCTCTGCAGGTTTTGCAGTTGCCCAGAAGCCAGGAGTGACTTCTTTTAATCCACTCATGATTTATGGTGGTGTTGGTTTAGGAAAAACGCACCTGGTTCAAGCAATTGGCAACGAGATAGTCCAGAAAGATTCTTCTAAAAAAATTATTTACGTCGCTTCAGAAAAGTTCACCAATCAGTTTATCGACTCCCTCAAAAATAATAGCGTTCAAAGTTTCATAGCTTACTACAGAGAGGTGGATGTTCTAATTCTTGATGACGTTCAATTTCTGAAAGACAAGGAGAAAACGCAAGAAATATTCTTCCACATTTTCAATCACTTACACCAATCAGGTAAACAGATAATAATGACTAGTGATTGCTCTCCGAGAGATCTGAAGGGATTGCAGGAGCGTTTGGTCTCAAGATTTAAATGGGGGCTTACTGCTGATCTTCAGCAACCATCGTTTGAGATGAGAATGGCAATCATTCAGAAGAAAATCCAGGAGGATGAAATTGAAATTCCTGATCAGGTTTTGGAATACATTGCTTATACGGTGGATACCAACATTCGTGAACTCGAGGGAGTAATTGTTTCGCTGATTGCACATGCTTCTCTTACCAAAGTCGAGGTGGATTTAGAGCTAGCCAAAAAAGTTCTCAAGAACATTGTTCGCGAAATAGACTCGGAGGTTGGAATTGACTACATCCAAAAAACAGTCTCGGATTACTTCCATGTTGAACAAGATGACTTGAAGGCAAAGACAAGAAAGAAGGAAATTGTGATCGCAAGGCAAGTAGCAATGTATTTCTCCAAGGACTACACGAACCACTCCCTGAAATCTATCGGCTATCATTTTGGAGGTAGAGATCACAGTACAGTCATTCACGCACTGCAATCAGTGGATAACATGATTGATACAGATGCTAAATTCCGATACTCTGTGGATGAGTTAAAGAAGAAACTAAAAATGAGAACGGCTTAGCGCCTGAACGGATAGTATATTTTTCTGCCTCGTTCATCGATCCCAATAATATCAAATCTTCCTCTGATCGTTTCTAAGATCTTAGCCAGTTCTTCGGGCTCGTCGATCATCCTGCTATTTACTTGAGTAATGATAAAGCCTTTTGGTATTGATAACTCCGCAAAAAAGCCATTCTTCTTGTAATCGACAACCTTCACACCGCTGTTAATTCCAAGTAGGTCGCGTTCTACTTTTGAGACACTTTCCAAGGTAACTTCCAGTTTTTCTGAAGAAAAGGTACTCCGCTTCAAAATCCCAGTGGTCCCTTCCCGATTGGTGAGTGTTAGTTTTCTTGATGTCAGTTTCCCATTTCTTTCTACTACTAGATCCAATTGTTCGCCAGGGTAACTATTAGCAATGAGTTCCTCAACATCCGCTTTGCTACTAACCTGCATTTGGTTCACTTTCCTTAGTACATCTCCTTTTTCCAAATCTGCCTTATCGGCGGCTCCCGATTTTAGGATATCAGAGACAATGACCCCGTCCAAGTCCTCTATTTCAAGGCGATTGGCCAGCTCGCTGTCAATGTCAATAAACTCTGCACCGACAAACGCTTTCTGAACCTCACCATGTTTGACAATGTCATTAAAAATCTTCTTAGCAATGTTTACTGGGATCGCAAATCCATATCCAGCGTAGGAGCCTGTTCGAGAAAGAATGGCAGTATTAATCCCAATTAATTCTCCCTGAGCATTGACAAGAGCACCACCACTATTTCCTGGATTGATGGCAGCATCGGTTTGAATGAAGCTTTCAATCGGAAATTTGTCACGTAAAATATTGATATTTCTTCCTTTCGCGCTCACAATTCCTGCGGTTACAGTAGAAGTTAGGTTGAAAGGGTTCCCAACCGCCAGGACCCACTCTCCAACACGAACATCTTTCGAATTTCCAATTTCAATGGCAGGTAGATCATTAGACTCTATTTTGATCACCGCAAGATCGCTACTTGGGTCACGCCCAACGAGCGTGGCGGGGTAGCTGCGCTTTCCTGCAATCACTGCGATTTTGTCTGCCTCATCGATGACATGATTATTTGTGACGATGTAGCCATCTTTTGAAAAAACAACACCAGAACCACTCCCCATTCGCTGAGACGACCTAGGCTCAAAAAACCAGTCCATCCAGCCCCCAGTTCTGTATTCATGTTCACTCATTGTCTGAATGAACACAACGCTCGACGTACTTTTTTCAGAGGCAAGCACAAAATTATCTATAGGGAGAATAGATTCGGGCGAAGGGTTGAGATGTCTTGGCTCGTTAGTGCTGTTCGCTGCGTAACCATAATACGTTCCAGAATTGGAGGTCAACTTGATGTTGTTATTACCATTGGGCTCTTGATTTAGATACTGAGTTCCCAGTGAGCCAATAAATCCTCCTACTACAGCTATGGTAAATATGGTAAGCAAGCGTCTCATGTTATGTCATTTAGATTTTTCTTATTAACCGCAAATCAACACGTATTGATTCCAATTGAAAGTTAAAAAATGCAAAAAACGATTTTGAAAGAACTGAATTTATTTCAAATTAAATTTGCGGATTGTACATCTGCCTTTCCTTTCAATTTTGATGAAGTTACAAACTAATTGGAGTCAGGATTGTTGACACATTGATATGAACGAAATCAGAAATTCGGGTACCGTATGACTAGAAGAATCGCAATATTGGGATCTACAGGTTCCATTGGGACACAAGCCTTGGATGTCATCAGCAAGCATCCAGACAAATTTGTGGTTGAGGTACTTTCAGCGGCCAATAGTGCAGACCTTCTGATCAAACAGGCAATAGAATACAAGCCAAACTGTGTCGTCATTTCCAATGAGAAGCACTACCAAAAGGTTTTTGATGCGCTTGATCCTTTACAGATCAAAGTATACAGTGGTGAGAAGTCACTCATATCGGTAATGGAAATGGATACCATTGACATCGTTCTGACAGCTCTTGTAGGATATGCTGGTTTGCTACCAACGGTAAAGGCTATCGAAACAGGGAAAGCGATTGCGCTGGCAAATAAGGAGACGTTGGTTGTTGCTGGAGAATTGGTGACAAAACTTGCGCGAGAAAAAGGAGTTAATATCCTGCCAGTCGACTCTGAACATTCAGCCATTTTTCAGTGCCTCGTGGGCGAGTTCCACAACCCAATTGAGAAAATAGTTCTGACAGCTTCAGGTGGTCCATTTAGAGGCAAATCCAAGAACGAACTTGCAAAGGTGACCAAAGCCCAGGCTCTGAAACATCCCAATTGGGACATGGGTGCGAAGATTACCATTGACTCTGCTACTATGATGAACAAAGGACTTGAGGTGATAGAAGCGAAGTGGCTGTTCGGTGTTTCATTGGAGCAAATTGACGTGGTGGTTCACCCCCAATCGATCATTCACTCGCTCGTTCAATTTGAGGATGGATCGATGAAAGCGCAACTTGGGTTGCCAGATATGCGTTTGCCTATTCAATTTGCATTGGGTTATCCAGAGCGACTGAAAGCAGACTACCCGCGATTTGATTTCTCTGAATACCCGCAACTGACTTTTGAAAAACCAGATATAGAGACTTTTCGAAACCTAGGACTAGCTTTTGAAGTAGCAACAAAAGGTGGTAACCAGCCATGCATTCTGAACGCAGCAAATGAAATTGCTGTTCAAGGATTCTTGGAAGAGCGAATTGGTTTCCTCGAAATTTCAGATGTAATCGAAAATTGCTTGAAAAGGGTGAGTTATATTCGCACTCCGGTTTTGGAGGATTTTGTAGAATCAGATAAAGAAACTAGAGCATTGGCTCTCGAATTGATATAGAATGGAAGTACTAATAATGGTGGGACAGCTCCTTTTAGGTCTGTCGATTTTAGTTGGAGTTCATGAGTGGGGCCACATGGTCGCAGCCAAAAGTTTTGGGATGCGTGTGGAAAAATTCTCCATTGGATTTCCACCAAAAATTTGGGCTAAGCAAATTGGCGAGACTGAATACTCGATTGGGGCAATTCCTCTAGGGGGATTTGTAAAAATCACTGGCATGATAGATGAGTCTCTGGATACAAAAACACTGAGCGAAGAACCAGAACCACACGAGTTTAGAGCTAAACCAGCTTGGCAGAGGTTGATTGTGATGCTAGGCGGAATTATTGTCAACGTTGTAGTTGGCGTTATCATTTTTATTTCTATCGCTTTTGTCGATGGAGAAACATACCTGACGAAAGATGAATTGAACAAGCACGGAATCGCGGCGTACGAATTGGGTGAACAACTGGGCTTTCAAACAGGTGATAAGATTATCAATGTAAATGGTCGTGATTTTGAGCGATTTGCAGAGATTCTAAGCCCTTCCATGCTAATGGGATCCGATGGGTATTTTACAGTTGATCGAGCAGGGGAAGAGGTGAGAATTGATATGCCGAACGATTTCGTGGAAAAGTTTTCAGGCAAGAATGCTCCGCAAGTAATTACACCTAGGATGCAGTTTACAGTTGGCGAAGTTGCAAGTGAGAGCAATGCGGAAAAAGCGGGACTTCTTGCTGGTGATAGGTTTGTAACAATCAATTCGAATGAAATAAAATATTTTGACCAGATTGGGGCAGCACTTGACACACTTAAGCTAACAGTAATTGATGCAGTCGTTTTAAGGGATGATCAAGAGGTTAACCTCAAAATTGATGTCACCGCTGAGGGGACCATCGGGTTCTATCCAATTACGGAGCTGAATTACGTAGAAAGGGAGTATGAGTTTGGTGAGGCGATGAGTGCAGGAACTACCAGAGCATTCTCTGTGGTTTGGCTAAACATCCAAGGAATAAATAAAATGGTGAAAGGTGAAGTCTCTGCTAGAAAATCTATGGCAGGGCCGATCCGAATTGCCACTATGTTTGGTGGAGTATGGGATTGGGGTCGTTTCTGGTATCTGGTAGGACTTCTCTCCATGGTGTTGGCATTTATGAATTTGCTACCAATACCTGCACTGGATGGTGGTCATGTGGTATTCTTGACATGGGAAATAATCTCCGGAAGAAAGCCATCAGATAAATTTTTGGAAGGAGCTCAGAAAGTTGGAATGGTTGTTCTTCTTAGCTTAATGGCTTTCGTTATTATCAACGATACCATAAGTCTCTTTTAGTTCGAACTATCTTCTTGGGGAACCACAGGAGCTTCTCGGTATATCTCGAACTCCACACGCCTGTTTAGGGTTCGATCTTCTTCGTTTAATTCCTTTTCAACAATCGGCTGGGTGTCTCCGAAACCTTCCGCGATGACGCGATCCTCAATGATTCCAGCGAAAATCACAACATAGTCTCTGATGTTATTCGCCCGTCTTTTTGACAATTCCAGATTCTTTCCAGGATCTCCAAGCGAGTCTGTGTGTCCTGAAATACGAAGCTTAAACTCAATGTTGTCGTAGAGAAAATTTACAATCTTGTTTAGGTCGGCATACATCTCTGTTTTTAAGTCTGCCTTTCCTACATCGAACTCTATGGACTCAAACTTCACTCTGCTAGCCAGGGGCTGTGTTACTGTATTTAGCTCTATTGGTCCGTCAAGGAAAAAAACCTCCTCTATTCTGAAAAAATCATCCCCTTGCAAAATCAACAAATAGTTTCGTTGGTCGATCAACTCAAATTCAAAAGAACCATCCGGTTTGAGGAATTTTGGAGCAACCTCTAAGCCCTGGTCCAGATCAATGATTGAGACAATTCCCTGAAATGGTACTCCCGTGATTGAATCCGTCAGGGTGCCTGTAACCGTGGTAGTTGCCAGCGGTTGAGCAGACATCGGAAGTGGAAACGAATAAATGTCTTGCTTATCGAGATCGCGTGTAGAAGATCTGGCATAAAAGAGTAGCTCGGAATCTGAATCAATTGTGAAATAGAACTCGCTGCCACGACCATTTACAAGAGGGCCAATATTTTTGGGCTCTGCCCAGTAGGTGTCCACTTTGTAGGATTTGTAAATGTCAAATTCTCCAAAATTGTAGAGCTGTCCGTTCGAGCTGAAATAGAGAACATTGAAGACAGGATGAAAAAAGGGACTGACATCATTGTGTCGCGTATTGATCACCGGCCCCACATTTTGAGCAGGTTGCCATTCACCTCTGGAATCTTTGGCTGTATAGTAAATGTCTGAGAGCCCAAACCCACCAAGACGGTCGGATGCAAAGTAGAGCGTATCACCTTTGTGCGATAACGATGGATGAGAATCCCAACTCACACTATTAACATTGAAACCCATGTTAACCGGCTTAGTCCATACACTATCCTCTCCGAGAGTAGCGATATAGAGATCGCAGTGGCCGATGCTTTCATCAGCAAAGCACCTTGAAAAAATTAAGGTCTTACCGTCACTACTCAAGCAAGGCGATCCTTCGTTGTAATGCGAGTTGATATTTTCGATGGGCTTAGCTTTCGACCAAGTGCCGTATGGATCCTTCAAACTGAAGAATAAATCCTCATCCTCTCGAAACAAGATGGTTTGGTCCACCTTCTTTCTCTTGGATGTGAAGATAAGTAGGTCGTTATTG
>JBDWQX010000164.1:0-3546 GCA_039986395.1 Cyclobacteriaceae bacterium | reverse complement strand
GGTACGGTTCTAATCCGCTCCAGGTAATCAACAACGTAAAAGATAAGATCAGAGAAATAGCACCTGGTCTTCCTACCAAGGTATTGGCTGATGGAACAGAAAGTCAATTGACTATTGTCCCTTTCTACGACCGGTCTACCTTGATACAGGAGACCCTCGGCACTCTGGAGGAAGCATTATCACTGGAAGTACTCATTACCATTCTTGTGGTGATTGTAATGGTCTTCAACTTGCGAGTTTCACTTCTCATCTCCAGCCTATTACCTATTGCAGTTTTGATGGTTTTCATCGCAATGCGTTATTTCGGCATTGACGCCAACATAGTAGCCCTATCAGGAATCGCAATTGCAATTGGCACAATGATAGATCTGGGCGTTATACTTTCCGAAAATGTTATTAAACACATCGACGAAGCGCCACAAGGGCAAAAGTTGATCGATACGATTTACAAAGGAGCATCTGAAGTGAGTTCCGCAATTCTTGCTGCAGTTTCTACAACAATTGTAAGTTTCATTCCTGTTTTCACTATGGAAGCTGCAGAAGGCAAGCTGTTTCGTCCACTCGCATTCACAAAGACTTTTGCGTTGATCGCTGCCTTGATTGTGGCGTTGCTAATCCTTCCCGCATTAGCTCACTGGTTTTTTGGGTTTAAAATCAAAAGTGAAAAAGTAGCAAAGGTTGTAAATGCTGGGCTTATTCTTCTTGGTCTTATCATCGCAATATTCCAAAATGTATTAGCAGGATTGGTGCTGATTATGTTTGGAGCAGGTTGGTTTGTTAAGCGCTACACACCAAAGCAAAACTGGCTGACCAAAAACTTCAGTCTCGTTGCTGTGCTTGTTGCAGTTACGTGGCTGTTAGCCAAATATTGGCTGCCGCTTGGAGCACAGTATAGCTTATTCCTCAACTTCATTTTCGTTGGGTTGGTCATTGGTTTGATACTAACAGCTTTCGGATTATTGGAGAAATACTACCGACATATTTTGAGATGGTGTCTGGAGCATAAATCTGTTTTCCTTACTCTACCAACTCTTTTGATACTTCTTGCTAGTAATATCTGGTTTGGGTTTGGTTCGGTGTTTGGATTTATCCCAAACGCACTTGACCGCATTGATTGGAATGTTCGAACTACTAAAGTCTGGTCAACATTGTCACATTCATTTCCGGGAGTTGGGAAAGAGTTTATGCCATCTCTGGATGAAGGAAGCTTTCTCCTTATGCCAACCTCAATGCCACATTCTGGCGTGGAGTACAACAGGAAAGTTGTCGCTCAATTGGATATGCTTTTGAGTAGTATTCCTGAGGTTGAATTAGCAGTTGGTAAGCTGGGGCGAGCGGAATCAGCACTTGATCCAGCTCCGATTTCGATGTTCGAAAATGTGATCAATTATAAGCCTGAATATAAGGTGAATATGAGCGGCAGCCGTGTCAGGTTTAAAGTAGATGATGAGGGTAATTTCATTCTCAACCGAAGACGAGTGGAAGGAGGAAGCTGGAAAATAGACAAAGAAAGGGAGTGGTTTTTTAATGGAGTGGATACAATTAACCTGTTGTTGGATCCACAGTTTCTTGCATCCAATAATACTGAAGACCTGCTCATGCCCAATGATGATGGATCCTACTATCGAAATTGGAGGGCGGAGATCAAATCTCCTGATGACATCTGGAAGGAGATTGTGAAGGTGACCAAGATTCCGGGAGTGACTTCAGCTCCAAAATTACAGCCTATTGAGACCCGCCTGGTGATGCTACAAACTGGCATGAGAGCACCAATGGGTATAAAAGTCTATGGCCCTGATCTCGAAACCATTGAAGAGTTTGGATTGGCATTGGAGAACATACTCAAGGAGGTTCCTACAGTTAAGACAGAGGCTGTTTTCGCCGATCGTATTGTTGGAAAACCCTACATGCATCTAAACATTGATCGTGAGAAAATTTCCAGGTATGGACTCAGCGTTGACGATGTTCAGCAGACCATCGAAACTGCCATTGGCGGAATGAAAGTTACGTCAACAGTTGAAGGACGTGAACGCTTTCCTGTCAGAGTACGGTATCCTCGAGAGCTTCGAAACGATCCTGAATCCTTGAAGAAAATTCTAATAGCTACACCTACAGGTGCTCAGATTCCCTTGGAACAAATCCTGTCCGTCGAATACATGAGAGGGCCACAGGCCATCAAAAGTGAAGAAACGTTTCTGGTGGGCTATGTGCTATTTGACAAAAGGGATGGCAACTCTGAAGTAGATGTAGTTAACGCTGCACAGCAGGCAATTTTAGATAAAATAGCTAACGGTGATGTAACTGTGCCGATGGGTGTTAGCTACAAATTTTCTGGTACTTATGAAAATCAGGTACGGGCTGAAAAAAGACTCTCCATTATCGTTCCTGTTGTTCTTGGAATTGTATTTCTCATCCTGTATTTCCAGTTCAAATCTGTTGGTACTTCTCTAATGGTTTTCACGGGGATAGCGATGGCCTTTAGCGGCGGTTTTATTATGATTTGGTTCTATGGTCAGGATTGGTTTGCTGATGTTGTTCTTTTCGGAATCAATTTCCGAGAGCTTTTTCAAATACATACAATCAATTTAAGTGTTGCAGTTTGGGTAGGGTTCATTGCGCTGTTTGGAATTGCTACTGACGATGGCGTATTGATGGGAACCTACCTGGATCAAAGTTTTAAGCGAAACAAAACCAACTCGATTGAAGAGATAAGAGCAGCGGTAATTGAGGCAGGACAAAGAAGGATAAAGCCAGCGGTAATGACATCTGCCACGACCATCATTGCCCTACTACCCATACTCACCTCAACAGGCCGAGGTTCTGATATCATGATACCAATGGCAATACCAGCTTTCGGTGGAATGCTGTTCGCAGCGATTACCTATTTCATAGTACCAGTTCTATACTGTATGAGGGAGGAAAGAAAACTCAAAAAGACATTATTATGATTCGATCATTATTCATATTATCTCTAATCTTCTTACTATCCTGTACAGAGGAAAGAAGGGAAGTACCTGTCAGCAACATTGGCGAATTACGTCAGATCATGCATCAGGGAGCATTTCAAGCAAGAGTGAATCTAGATACACTAGTTCAGGAAGGTACTTTTGGGCTTGGAGCTTTAGACTCATTGTCGGGCGAAGTTTTAGTGCTGAACGGTACAGTGTATAGGTCAGAAATTATTGGTGACTCACTCGTTTCAACGGTGAATACATTAACCAATGCAACCCTATTTGTGTATTCATCTGTCAATTCATGGGATACAATTAGTGCATCAGGCATTAGCGATCTGGAAAATCTACTAGTTAAAAAATCTAGTGAATCGGGCTTAGCAGAACCGTTCCCATTTATTGTACTGGGTAAACCAAATCTTACCTATCATGTCATAAATTTTGACCCAATCAACGGTGATTTCAGCAAGCATAAAGAAGGGTCTTATACAAGCACTCTGTCGGATACAGATGCATTGATTCTTGGTTTCTATTCAACCATCGCAAAGGGGGTGTATACCCATCATGATTCTAATATGCATCTGCATGTCATTAG
>JBDWQX010000163.1:0-24971 GCA_039986395.1 Cyclobacteriaceae bacterium | reverse complement strand
GAAACATCAGATCCAGTTGATAAGAGCATGTCGCCCATACCCACCAATTGGTCAGCACCTCCGGCATCTAGAATTGTCCTGGAGTCTATTTTCGAGGTTACTCTAAAGGAAAGTCTTGCTGGGAAATTAGCTTTGATTACACCAGTAATGACATTTACCGATGGCCGCTGTGTTGCAACGATCAGGTGAATTCCAATGGCTCTTGCAAGCTGTGCAAGTCTCGCAATGGGTGCTTCAATTTCCTTACCAGCCGTCATCATTAAATCAGCTAGCTCATCAATGACCAACACAATAAATGGTAAATATCGATGACCCTTGTTTGGATTAAGTCTACGCTCAACAAACTTCTTGTTGTATTCTTTCAGATTCCTGCAGCCGGCCAGCTTTAGCAAATCATACCTGGTATCCATCTCGATACAAAGTGAATTTAGCGTGTTGACCACTTTTTTAGTATCTGTAATAATAGCTTCCTCTGCATCTGGTAGCATCGCTAGGAAATGTCTCTCAATCTTATTGAAAAGCGTCAGTTCCACTTTTTTTGGATCAACCAGTACAAATTTCAGCTGGGATGGATGCTTCTTATAAAGCAGAGAAGCTAGCATGATATTCAAGCCAACTGATTTTCCTTGTCCCGTGGCACCGGCCATAAGCAAATGCGGCATCTTGGCTAGATCTGTGACAAACACTTCGTTCGAAATGGTTTTCCCTAGAACCACTGGTAAATCCATTTTACTCTCCATGAATTTGCTGGTCGTGATTACCGATCTAGCATCCACCATTTCACGGTTTTTGTTTGGTACCTCGATTCCTATCGTACCTTTTCCAGGTATGGGAGCAATGATTCGTATCCCAAGTGCAGCCAAGCTAAGGGCAATGTCATCCTCCAGATTTTTGATCTTGGAAATCTTAACACCTGCCTCTGGCACAATTTCATAAAGCGTCACCGTTGGCCCGATCGTAGCCTTGATACTTGAAATGCCAATTTTGAAATTGACCAATGTCTCGATGATCCGATCTTTGTTTTGCTCCAATTCGTCTTTGGAAACCTGCACATTCTTGTTTGGATATTCCGTTAGCAGGGCAGGAGTCGGGAATTTGTACGAGGGTAGGTCGAGGGTTGGATCGTAGTTTATCTGTTCATCCGTGACGGCCTCTTCAATTTTTTCTTCTACCTCAAATGAAAGATCTTCAAGTTCTTCCTTTTTGGCAGGCTCTTTAGCTGGAGTATCTACTGCAGGTAAATCTGCTTTTTCTATGACCTCTGCGATAGGCTCTGGTTCTTTTTCTTCAACAACAGGCGGCAGATCAATCGTAAATTCAGGATCCGTCTTTGTCTTTTCAGATTTCTTTGGAGGTACTTTCTTAACAACCCATGTCTCTGTTTCGTCTTTGGAACTCTCTTCTTCCTCCACTTCCATTTTAACTTTCTCAATAACCGAGGATATGTCTGCTTCTGGTTCTTTCTTTTTGGGCAGTGCATCCTTCAATCCTTTGAAGAAAGCGACGAAGTAATCTCCGACGTTGGCAATGGCTGGTAGCTTAGTAATGTTGAAGAAATACATGTTGAAAACCAGGAAGAGGAAAATGATAAAAAGAAGGGCTCCCCATCCCATCAAACTCTCGAGCACTATCGCCAATTCAAATCCAATTCCTCCAGATAGAAATCCCCAAAATGTGGTTTCTTCATTCTGAATTAGAAAATAGCCCATAAGCAAGCTTGTCCAGATCAAATAGAAGGTGGTGAAATTGAATGCGCTATTGACTGGTACAATGGTTTTTTGCCAGACGATTCTGTAGCCCGCAATGAAAAA
Source organism: Cyclobacteriaceae bacterium (assembly GCA_039986395.1). Taxonomy (GTDB): domain Bacteria; phylum Bacteroidota; class Bacteroidia; order Cytophagales; family Cyclobacteriaceae; genus Ekhidna. The sequence goes on along the minus strand of JBDWQX010000163.1, from coordinate 23,160 downwards.
GAAAATAGGTACTAGCAAAGCTGCAATACCAAACCATAGAAAAATAAAGTAGTGCGCAGAGATAGCACCGATGAGGCCAAAGGAGTTTTGAACTTCCTGACCTGACTCTTTTACATTTGTTTGTAGAAATGCTTTTACAACACTCTGATCAGCCTGCCCAGTACTTAAATACGAGATAAATGAAACCGCAAGAAAAACCGCAGCTAAGAGTAAAAAGAAACCAACGAAAAGGTGAAATTTCCGATCCTTTAAGAAAGCGAAATCAATCTTTGGTTTGTCTTTTTTTACGGACTTAGTCTTGTAAGTGTTTTTTGCCACAGTCTTCGACTGATTTTTTTAGGTGAAAGTAACTAAGGTTTGTCGGTTTCTAATTGCGGACTCAAAAGTAATGGAGAACCATGCTAGTTCAAATGCCTTGCCAGTGCTTTGTTGATTCTTTTTACAAGCCCTGGACCTTCATAGATTAATCCTGTATAGATCTGTACTAAGTTGGCGCCTGCCTCTATTTTGGCTAATGCATCTTGGGCACTCATAATGCCCCCGACAGCAATAATAGGAACGTCCGAATTTGCATTTCGGATATACCGTAAGACTTGATTCGATTTTTCAAATACAGGTGCACCACTTAAGCCACCAGGACCGATGGATTCTAGTTTCGAATTTGAAGTTTTTAAACCCTCTCTGTCTATGGTGGTGTTAGATACAATAAGGCCATCTAAATTCAACTCGGAAGTAATTTCAAGAATGTCATCAAGTTGAGACCCTGAAAGATCTGGAGCTATTTTCAGTAGAATTGATTTCGCTGACCCTTTGGCTTTTCGCTCTTCTAGCAGGATGCGAAGAAGCTTTTTTAACGGTTCTTTTTCCTGTAATTCCCTGAGACCTGGAGTATTTGGGGAGCTAACATTCACGACAAAGTAATCAACGTACTCATGTAGTGCATGAAAACACTTGAGGTAATCGGTCACTGCATTCTCGTTTGGAGTGACTTTATTTTTGCCAATGTTTCCACCTACAATCACGTTCGATTTTCTGGACTTAAGTCTGGCTATTGCTTCTTCGACACCACGGTTGTTAAATCCCATTCTGTTGATCAGAGCCTTATCTGATTTTAGACGGAAAAGCCTCGGCTGATCATTGCCGGGTTGAGCTTTTGGCGTTAGTGTTCCAATCTCGATGAATCCAAATCCCAGGTTAGCGAAATCATCAATTAGCTGTGCGTTTTTGTCAAATCCAGCAGCCAGACCAACTGGATTTTTAAACTCTAACCCAAATAATTCCTTCTTCAACTTTGGGTGCTCGTAGTTGAAGGAGAGGTTTACTAGCCCCTTGATCAAAGGAATTTTTAGCGCAACTCTGAGCAGTCGGGTCGTGAAATGATGTGCTTGCTCAGGACTGAGAAGGAAGAGGATAGGTTTGAAGAGTTTGTACTTCAACTTCTCGGATGATATTGTTTTATGACTTGTTTCAAATAGTCGCGATCGAGGTGGGTATAGATTTCGGTCGTGGTAATGGACTCATGTCCTAACATTTCCTGAACGGCTCTGAGATCTGCTCCACCTTCGATCAAATGTGTGGCAAAGCTATGACGAAATGTGTGTGGACTGATATTTTTTTTGAGTCCTATTTCGGCGCTCAGATTTTTTATAATGGTGAAAATCATGACTCGGGTTAGACTCTTTCCTCGCCGATTTAGAAAAAGGTGATCTTCAAAGCCTTTCTGGACTGGTACATGAATACGAACATGCTCTTTGTACAACCTAATGTGTTTTAGTGCTTCTCGTCCGATAGGAACGAGTCGCTCTTTGCTTCCTTTCCCAATGACTTTCAGAAAACCGATATCCTCATGGATATTGCTGATTTTGAGTTCAGTTAGTTCGGAGACTCGCAAGCCTGAGCTATAAAGCGTTTCTAGCATTGCTCGATTTCGTGTCCCTTCAGGCTTAGACAAATCAATGGCACGGAGCAGGGTCTCAATCTCAGGGAAATCAAGAGTGTCAGGTAATTTTCTACCCAGTTTTGGTGCTTCCAGCAGTTCAGAGGGATCTCTGGTTATTACATCTTCATAGATGAGGAATCTAAAAAAAGCCTTTAACCCAGAAACCATTCTAGCCTGAGAATAGGGGGATAATCCCAGCTCGTTAATGAACTCAAGGAAATCCACAAGATCTTGTTGGACTACTTTGGTTGGAGGAAGGTCTTTATCATTAATTTCAAAAAACTCTCGCAGCTTGGAAATATCTGTCAGGTACGCATCAATTGAGTTAGGAGCTAGTGACCGCTCTAATTTCAGGTAACTCTTGAACTGCTTTGTGTATGTATTCCAGGACAAGTTTTGTAGAATAGTTTATTGGTTGAATAGTATATTAGTGATTGCTACAATTTAACCAATTAACTATTTAACCAACCTTTCAATTCAATCAACATTGACAATCTTAATACTAAATGGTCCGAATCTAAATCTGTTAGGTAAGCGAGAGCCGGAGATTTACGGCAGCCAGACTTTTGAAGAATTTTTTGTGATTCTTAAGGACAGGTTCGACAGCCATGAGTTAGTGTATTTCCAATCGAATCACGAGGGAGCTCTTATTGATAAATTGCATGAAGTTGGTTTTGATTATGATGGGGTAGTATTTAACCCTGGTGCGTACACACATACGTCGATTGCAATTAGAGATGCGATCTCTGCTATTCCTACTCCCGTGTTCGAAGTACATATTTCCAATTTGGCGGAAAGGGAGGATTTTAGGCAAAAAAGCTATGTTAGTGACGTTTGTGCTGGGTCAATAAATGGACTGGGACTTGAAGGATACACCATTGCAATTGAGCATTTCACCTCTTAATACCTATCTCCCTGCTCGGCTAGGTTAAATCCATTTCTAATTACCTCCTGCCTTTTTTCATCATCAAATAAAAGAGGATTGGTGTGATTAAAATGAATCATATGCACCTTGGATTTGACATCATCCGATTCCTTAGAAAAGAGCTGCATTGTCTCCACCACAAAAGGATGTGGTATGTCCTTGATACTTCTTCCTGGTATTTCTCCATCCTGAAAAAATGAAGCATCTAGAAAAGCGAAATCGACCTCTTTTACTTCTTCAACCACACTTCGATTCCATAGTTCCCATTTATTGATATCGGGTATAAAAAGATACGAATTTTCTGAGGTTTCAATTTTAAAGCCAGCTGTTTCAGAAAACTCATCTCGGTGAGGTACAGCGAAAGGTGTTACAGATAAGGAATTAGTCAATTTGATTTTTTGATCGGCCCTGCAGTCAATCAGATCAACATTATTAAGACTCACCAGCTGACTCCATGGGCCATTGGTTTTGAGGTATTCTCTCATTTTTGGGAGTGAATAGACCTTAACGTTCGATGCATGGATGGCCTCTCTCCCCAGCGTCATTAACCCAACGTAGTGGCCGATGTGCGCATGGGTAAGGAAAATGCCCTCAGGCAAATACTCGTATTCCCAGTTGGTCTGTTCATGAAAATACTGTAATTGATCGTCCATATCTGGAGTAGCTTCAAACATCCACCACTTCTGAGATTCTGGATCGACAAGAGCCAGAGAGACGACAAATCGTTTCAGTTCAGGGGTTTCAAAGGCCAGTTGACATTCATTCTTGCATCCAATATGGGGAAATCCAGCATCTTGGGCCGTTCCAAGAACAAGAATATAGGGCTGTGCGTTTGTGAAACTTATAATGGAAATACACCATAGAAGAAGGAATGACCTCATCTTCTTGCGATTGTCACTGTTTCATTGATCCAGCACGAGACGGTCACGGTTTGACCTTCCTCGTAGTTCTCATTAAATATTTCTTCGATAGACGGAAACTGCTCCTTGGAGGCTTGCATCTGAGCCTTATTTCCAGCTCTTTCATACATTTTGTACGCAGCTAAGTAAACACCACGATCAATCACTTTGCTTTCACCGCCTTGGCATTCGTTGAAACTGGTGAAATACAGATTTCCTATTAGGTTGTACGCTCTAGGATCGTTTGGTACCAAACTCAGTGATTCATAGGCGTACTTCCTTGCCATTACCTTCTTTCCCAATTTGGACGAAGCAATAGCCAGAGAAAGAGTGGATTCTGCCTTTTCCGTATCAACTGTAGTCAGTTCCAGTGCCTTGGTGTGGTACTCCATCGCCTTACTAAATTCATCATTTGCCAAGTACTTGCCACCAAGAACTTTAGCTAATTCATACGTTGGTTGAGACTCGTAGACTGTTACGCTAGCCTCCAGAAAGTAGGGTTGATCAGTGCACTTTGCCCTAACTGAGTAGGAAAATATTTTTTTTGCCGTTGTTAGATCTGTCGGATTTTCACGAAATTCTGGTACCAAATTGGTTTCGATAAAATTGCAATTGAGCACATCCCCGATAGATCCAAGGAAGCCATCCACTTTATCTTGTTCCTTTTTGAGACGTTCTTCATTACCACCAGCTTTTCTCTGCTGATCGATAATATCTGATATTAAGGTGTGAATGTCCAGCACTTTTTCTGCTGACATCTTTGCAACGTCCGACTTGTAGAAATTGGTTGCAAGCATCATGTATGGGTTGAGGTTGAAATATGAAATCTCAGGACCGTTCATTTCATATGCCTTGGCATACAAGTCTGCTAACATTGGGTATTGGGCTGGTTTGTTATAGTACATCTTAAAAGCTTCGTATGCCTTTCGGTCCATTGTTGAAGCATCGTCTTCAAAATGTTGAATTCTCATGTCGTACATCCAAAGGATGGAATCTTGCAATCGGGCCTTTCGTTCCGCATCAACACCACCTTTAATTATGTTGTTTAGATTCTTTACCCCGTTGATGTAAATGGCGGGATTTAGCTCAGGATTGTTTGTGTAAAGCCAGTTCAGCGGCTTCATGGCTTCATTGAGCTTACTTTGTGCAATCAGAACTTTGTAGAAGGCTTCCTGTTCAACCGCTTTTGTTTTCAGAGCTTCATCTTCAGGCCATTTCCACCCATTCTGAGCAAAAGCAATCGTTGAAAAAACGAAGGCGTAGAAATAAACAAATAGTTTCTTCATTGCTATTTTTTTGAATACACTTTTTCTTAGTGGAGAGACTCTTACTGAAATAGAGTTTTTCAGTGCTGGTTTAGTTTCTGCAAAGTGAATAAAAATTTATTCTAAAACGGCCATCATTCAGATTAGTTTTGTGTTAAAAAAAGAAAAGGTGCCTCTATGTTAAATTTTAAGGAAATTCTTTCTGTTTCCCTCATCCTTTTTTCTGTAATTGATATTTTAGGTAGCATTCCGATAATAATCGATTTACGGAAGAAGTTTGGGCATATTCAATCAGGAAAAGCTACTATCGTTTCGGGTGTTATTATGGTTGTTTTTTTGTTTCTGGGCGAGAGTATTTTAGGTCTTCTGGGCATAGACATTGCATCCTTTGCGATTGCAGGTGCAGTTGTCATGTTTTTGATAGGGATGGAGATGGTGCTCGGTATGCAGTTGTTTAAGTCGGATCCCGAAGAATCAGCTAGCGCGTCAATTGTTCCATTGGCATTTCCATTGATAGCTGGTGCGGGAACTATGACAACCCTGCTATCCTTAAGGGTGGAATTCTCCACTGCAAACATTTTGGTCGGAATAGTAGTGAATCTGGCTTTTGTTTACCTGGTACTCAAAACCAGTAAATGGCTGGAGAAAAAAATAGGAAAGGCAGGATTTAATATTATACGTAAGGTCTTTGGGATCGTTCTTCTTTCAATTGCTATCAAAATTTTCAAAAATCACGTGCTAACATGATTACAATTTTTACAGATGGTGCCGCTAAAGGTAACCCAGGCAGAGGAGGGTATGGGACGATTTTGCGGCACGGAGATAAAGAAAAGGAACTATCCGAGGGTTTTCGAATGACCACCAATAACCGGATGGAATTGCTTGCTGTTATTGCAGGTTTAGAGGCTATTAAGAAGCCGAAGTGGAATGTTAAAGTTGTATCTGATAGTAAATATGTTGTGGATGCTGTTTCCAAAGGATGGCTCGACGGTTGGGTAAAGAAGGGATTTAAGGGAAAGAAAAATCAAGATTTATGGGAGCGATACTTAAGAGCAGCAGCGCCTCATAATGTTCACTTCGAATGGATCAAGGGCCATTCGGGCCACCCGGAAAACGAACGATGCGATCAATTGGCTGTTGATGCAGCGGAGGGAAACCTTTTGCAGAAAGATGAGGTTTTTGAAAGAAATAACGGATAAGTTTAACTTTACGCAACTTTAGATCAGTTCTCAACCAACTCTTTATGAAGGCAAAGAATATTTATTACGTACTTTTTCTGGTAGTCATTCTGACCGCGATATTGGTATACCTGAAAATTGCCAGAGAAAAGAATGAGGAACATCCGCAGATATCAGAACTGGCAATCGAACCCGATTTGCTTATTAATTCCGCCAGTAGAAATCTACATGATCATAAACGATTAGCCTCAATAGAATTCCTAGAGGATGCGATTGCGATGATGAAGCTCTTGGAGAAGGATGGAGATGAAGTCAGTTTTAAGGCAATAGAGGTTGCTATTCATGATCTGGAAGTGGTTGAAGGTCACATCAAGGCGGATGATGTAAACGATGATATGATGTATGAAGCTTTTGCCGATGCTATGAATTCCCTGGCTTTCGCATCACTGAGAGTTTCTGAGGAGCTGATCAGGCAAGGAAAGGAAGAAGAGGCAGATAAAACCCTGCACTATGCAATGGAGCATTTGCAAAATTCAATCAAGTATGCTCGGGGGGACCAGAAAGAGGAGGAAATAAAGTTAGCGCACCGTTTGAAAGAGATAATAGACCAACATCTTCAAAGCGATCTTTCCGTGATTGATGAAGTGATGACGGAGATAGATTCCGTTGTTCAATCTCACGTGATCAAGTAGGATCCACCACTCTTTCTGAGAATTCAAATCCCATTTGCTCCAGTTCCTTTAGTACTGGCTCGTAGATCTCTTTTCTAGTTGGAATATGCACACCTGATAAATCAATTTTTCCTTGCAGGATCAATTTCGCTGCGATTGCTAAAGGGAGACCAACCGTTTTTGACATCGCAGTATTGGTCTCATCGTCTCCAATCGCAACCATGTGAGATTCTACTTGTCTCATTTCCCCATTTTCCAAATAATTGAACTTATGCCACATCACAATCATGTCATGATCTGTTTCATCAAGGGTCCACTTTTTCTTCAAGATATGCTCTAAGATTTGCGCTGGAGTTCCTTTTTCGAGCCCAACAAGTTCGTCTGAAAATAGATCCAGCCATTTCAACTTGAACATGATTTCAGCTTCCATATCCAAATTCAGGTAATGGGCGAGTTTCAGTTCGATCGAGTCGTTTGGGTTGTAGTAGAGAAACGAATTAATGAACTGCCTATGTGTCATCTCGCTCACATTCTCCATCTCAAAGGTGTCATCGGTAGCGCCTAATTGAACAAAGACATCCCATGCTTTGCAGAATCCAGGCCTGCGAAGTGTACCTCGATACAGTGTTTTGATTCCCCTTAGATTATACATGTCAAGATAATTAAGAGAGTCTCTATTGGCGTATCCTTCGAAATAGCCATGCTCGGGAATGTGGATCATCTCGGTTCTTCGGAACAATCTGTTGTATGGAATGTACTTATACCTTCCCTCTTGAATAAATTTCACAAATCCCTGCCCCGCTAAAACTACATTTCTGGGATTCCAGGTGAACTTGTATTGCCATGGATTTTCCTTTTCTGCATCTTTCGAAAGTAGCCCCCCCGTAAAGGTTTCAAACGCAGTTAGTTCATGACCGTCCTCTTTGATCCTGTCCAGTACTTTCATTGCTGACATGTGGTCAATTCCTGGATCTAACCCCATTTCCATAATCAGCAATTTGTTGTTGGACTCAAACAGCTCTCCCAACTCCTGTATTTCCTCACTTAAGTAGGAGGCGGTCAAAAGATGACGTCCTATCTCAGCACATTTCTCAGCTACTTTGTAGTGTAGAGCTGCGGGAAGCATAGAAATGATCAAATCATTTTCTGTAACTTTTTCAATCAATCCTGCTTTATCGGACACATCAAATGAGATCGCCTTGGCATTTTCGTGACCATGGATTTTTGCTTCGGCAAGCGAAATATCTTTTTCAGCTAAGGTTAGTTGCCAGTTCTCTTCAGTGGAGTGATCTAGGAGATAATTGATGAGAGAGGTAGAGGATCGGCCGGCGCCAATTACCAGGATTTTTTGCATGACGGCAAATATGAGTTGATCAGATTTTGATTAAAAAAGATATTAGGAATTTTTATTCACAATCGTTGAACTTGCTTGGGCAGTAGGTAGAAGAAGGACATCTCCTATCAGCACATGCTTGGGCCTACTTAGCACAAACTCGATTGTTTCTGCGACATCTTGTGGGGTCAGTGGTGTGAATCCACTGTACACATTCTCGGCTCGTTTTTTATCCCCTTTGAATCGGACTTCACTAAATTCTGTTTCTACAAGTCCAGGGTCGATTGAAGTGACTTTGATCCCAAAGGGGTTAAAGTCTAGTCGCATACCTTTGGTTAGTGCATCAACCGCGTGTTTTGAGGCGCAGTACACATTCCCTTTTGTATAGACTTCAAGACCTGCTATGGAACTAATGTTTACGATGTGTCCTCTTTTTCTTTTGACCATATCGGGAGTGACAGCCTTACTAACGTAGAGAAGCCCTTTGACATTAATATCGATCATTGCATCCCAATCATCGGTATTACCCTCGTGGATCAAATCCATGCCATGGGCATTGCCAGCATTGTTGATTAAAACATCAATCTCTCTCCACTCGAGTGGAAGCGAGTCAAAAGACTTGATAACATTCTCTTTTTCTCGAACATCAAAGCACAAGAGTGCAACTTCTGTGTCAAGCTCTTCTCCTAGTTTATCCAAACGATCTTGTCTTCTCCCGCAGAGAATGAGGTTATATTTCTTGGCAAGAATTCGAGCGGCTGCCTCTCCAATACCACTCGTAGCACCCGTTATCAGTGCAATGGGTTTATCATCCATTCTTGTTTCCCTTAAATTTTCGCTGGGCCTTATTGTTGCTACTTCCAGAATTGCGTTTCGACTTTCCTTTAATTTTACCACCCCTTTTTTGTTTGGCAGTAGGTCCGCCCTCGAAGGTGACAAAGACCGTCAAATTTTGGGTAGTGAGTCGTTCAAGTCCGACGCTAAATTGATTGTCTTCACCCTTCAGCATATTTCTCAGCCCATACGAGTAGCGAATTTCTGGCGAGAATTTGAAAAAGGGGTAGTAGATATCAAATCCACCACCAATTTCGAATGCCATGTTCCAGCCCTTTAGCTCTAGCTTCTCAGTTGGATCTTCTCTGTTGCTCTTTGAGGCAGCTTCGAAGGAAGGAGTAAGCCCTCCCAAGACATACATAGCCATATTTCCTCGTCTTGTAGATTTGTACTTCAGCAACATAGGGAACTCGACCATCGTGGCGTCCTTAAGTTCTCTTTGGCTTGTGTTATCAGTAAATCGATAGAGCAAATCATGCTCATAAAAACCAATCGTAATTGAACCTCTAAAATCCAGTTGATCTGTGATTTTCATGTTGGTGATAAAACCCAGCTTGAAACCGCCAAGGTTTCCAGGAATAATGGAATGCACAGTATCCATAGCAGGGGATACGAACGCCTCAGAGTGCTTTATCACATACTTTGAAGAATGCACACCAATAAGGAATCCGTAGTGAATCCACTGCTCATCGTAATTGATAAGATTGTCTGATGGATTATTTTGAGCTCTGGATAGAAAACCTGCTAATAGCAGAAACAGAAGAGCTATTTTTCTCCAATGTATATTGAACTTATGCCCAGTGTTAATGGCTTGCATTTTGCGTTTTTAAATCCAGTTTTTGCCATGATATCGAGAAAATCCTGTCCAAATGGAAATTCATTGACCGACTCAGGCAAGTACGTATAAGCAGCATTATCCTTCGAAACTAGTTTGCCAATCTTCGGCAATATCCAACGAAAATAAAAATTATATAATTGCTTGAAGGGAAAAGATGTAGGTTTTGAGAATTCTAAGATGACGGCCTTACCGCCTGTACGGAGTACACGGTTCATTTCACTCAGCCCTTTTTCCAAGTTTTCGAAATTCCTCACTCCAAAGGCAACGATCACGGCATCGAAGTTATTATCATCGAAGCGTAGGTTTTCAGAGTCACCTGACTCCATGCTAATGATATGATCAATACCCTTCTTTTTCATTTTGACACGTCCTACATTTAGCATTCCTTCGGAAATATCTACACCGATGACTTGCTCTGGATTTAGCTTCAAAGACTCGATAGCAAAATCCCCAGTTCCGGTGGCAATGTCTAATATCTTCCTTGGTCGAAGATCCTTGAGCATCCGTACTGCTTTCTTTCTCCAACGAATATCAATACCAAGACTGAGAAAATGATTGAGAAAATCATATTTACCACTGATACTATCAAACATGTCAGCGACCTGCTGCTTCTTAGTATCGGACTTATCTTTGTAAGGTAGAACCGTCATAATTTTCGCAATATTAGTGGAATAAACCCTCCGCAGTGCGAAATGTTGATAGATAATTAGATTGTTGTGATAAAAAATGCCGAGTTTGTAAAAAGTAGTACACAGGAATCTGATTGCCCGGAGCCTTCGATGCCTGAGTATGCTTTCATTGGGAGGTCGAATGTTGGTAAGTCTAGCCTTATCAATATGTTGACTGATCGCAAGAAATTAGCGAAAACTTCTTCGACCCCTGGCAAAACACAATTAATTAACCATTTTCTCATTGACGGTTCGTGGTACTTGGTTGATCTTCCAGGATATGGTTGGGCTAGAACCAGTAAGAGCAATAAGGCTGAGTGGAAGCGCATGATCAACACCTATTTGGAGACTCGAAAAAATTTGGTGAATGTTTTCGTTCTAGTTGATCTAAGACACGATCCGCAGAAAATCGATTTAGAATTTATTCAGTGGATGGGAGGGGAGAGCATTCCCTTTAGTCTTGTGTTTACGAAAGCAGATAAATTAGGAAAGACTCAAATTCAATCCAACTTCGCTGCTTACAAAAAGACACTCCAAAAAACATGGGAAGAACTTCCGAAGACCTTTGTAACCTCATCGGAAGACAAAGTCGGCAAGGAAGAAATTTTAGAATTTATTGATTCACTTAACAAGTCTATCAGTCAATAGAATAGTTTTGCGGGAAACAACAGTCAATGGAATTTAGCGACATAGCCTCAGTCTCTGGCAAAGGAGGTCTTTTCAAAATTGTATCACCAACACGAACCGGCGTAATTCTTGAGTCTCTCGACGAGCACAAGAAAAAAATGGTGGCGAGTGTCCACAACAAAGTGTCAGTGCTTTCGGAAATTTCGATTTATACAACTGATTCGGAAGGAGCTGTTCCTTTGGAAGATGTCATGAAGAAGATTCATAAGGAGTTTGATGGCGATACGGATTTGGATAAGAATAGTGATGCAGACGAATTGAAGTCTTTTCTTAAATTCATTTTGCCTAACTATGATGAAAGCAGAGTCTACACCTCCGATATTAAGAAGCTGGTAAACTGGTACAATCAATTGGTTACCGAAGCACCAGATGTGCTGGAAGAAAAAAAGAAAGAAAAACCTAAGAAGGCTCCAAAATCTGCTCAAAAGGAAGAAGCCAAAGAATGAGCGAGGTTAAGTATAAATTCCGTGTGAGATGGGCGGACTTAGATCCCAATGGTCACATGCGTCATACTTCCTACAATGACTATTGTGCTCAGGCGCGACTGATGTATTTCGAGGAAATTAGTATGCCTTTTCAAAAGTTGATCGGTATGAACATCGGCCCGATCTTATTTCGAGAAGACACAAGATTTTTTAAGGAAGTGCGTATGAATGAGGAATTCGAAGTTGGATTCACCATTTCAAAACTCCGCAAGGATGGTTCAAAGTGGTCTTTTCGTCACAATATTTACACCAAGGATGGAGACCTTTCTGCAAAGGTAGATGTGGATGGCGCGTGGCTCGATTTAGTTAAGCGACGCACGACTATTCCGCCAAAGGAACTGAGCGATCTGATGATTAACTCTTACCGATCGGATGATTTTGAATGGATTCCGGATAAGATTAAGGCTTAATACTATCTGGAATATCACAACCCTCTTTTCTCCTGGTATCTACTAAGTGGAAAATTTTCCAATGACCATCTAGCTTGACCAAATGAAATGCATCAACACCGCAGTGTGAGAATTGATCACCTTCTTTTCCATAGTAAAATGCGTAGTCAACCCAAACCGACGCTAAGTCATCATCTATTTGAATTTTCTCGTTCCATATAGGTTCGTTCCATATGTGTTCTTTTGGTTTGCCCACCGCATCGATAAAACCTTGAAAATTATCTCTTACAAAATTGGTTTTCCCCTCTCTACGGGAGACGGTAAAAGTGGTTGGTTCTTCCACAAAACATGCCTTTAACAGTGTGCTGTCATTGGCTCTCATGGCAAGAAAGACATTGTTGACAACTTTCATAATCTCCTCATTGTCGTTAGTTTGAGCACTAGAAACGTAGAAGAGGAAGAAAATGCAAATCGATAATAAAAGTTTCATAATGGTATTAATTGATGGATGAAGTTACGCTAGCAAAAGAGAGTTTTCAGCTGATTTTGAGAGATTTTGGACTAGAGGAGGATAGCGAAATAGAAGAGGCCAAAATAGCCTTTGATTGGTTAGAGAATTACCTCACAAGCAAGGTCAGTTATCTGCTAGATCATGATTTTAACGGCCTCCTCAACGCTCTCTATCGAATTGATATTTCAGAATCTACAACCAAAGAACTTCTTCAATTGACTTCAAGCGAGCGTATTGCCAGAGAGATCGCAAAGGCGATAATCAATAGAGAAAAGCAAAAAGTGATTACCCGGCAACAGTTTCGGAAGCAGTAATAAAAGACAAAGCTTCTTCAACCATTTTTTTTGACCCTAAATAGAAAGGGGTTCGTTGGTGGAATTCCTTCGGTTGAATTTCCAATATTCTCTGTTCGCCATTTGTGGCTATTCCTCCAGACTGCTCTGCAATAAATGCCAAGGCGTTGCATTCGTAAAGAAGTCGGAGCTTACCATTGGGATCCTTCTCTGTGTTTGGGTAGAGGTAAATTCCGCCTTTTAACATATTGCGATGAAAATCTGCAACTAAAGACCCTATGTATCTGGCCGTTGTTCCCTTTGCCTTGCAGGCATCGACATACTCGCGAACCCACGGATCAAATTTCAAATAATTACCCTCGTTGATTGAATAGATATTGCCATCATCGGGTGAGGACATACTGTCATGTGAAAGCACAAACTCACCGAGACTTGGCTCAAGTGTAAAACCATGAACACCATGCCCCGTCGTGTAAACGAGCATGGTCGAAGAGCCGTAAAGAATATAACCAGCAGCTACTTGTTCTGTTCCCTTTTGAAGAACATCTTCCTCTTGTACAGGTCCGCCGACGGGAGAAATTCGTTTGTAAATGGAAAAAATGGTTCCAATGGAAACATTGACGTCAATGTTAGAAGAACCATCCAAGGGGTCCATTGCCACCACATATCGGCAGTTTGGATTTAGATGAATAATTTCATCCTCCTCCTCGGAAACCACTGCACAGGTCATGTTGCCATTTTTCAGGGCTCTGGTGAATCTAATATTGGCGATTACATCTAGTTTTTGTTGGTCCTCACCTTGAACATTTTTGGTCCCAAATCCACCGGAAATATCAAGTAATCCAGATTTGTTAACCTCTTTATTTATGATTTTTCCAGCAAGAGCAATATCACGAAGCAATTGAGAAAGCTCACCAGTTGCGGATGAGAATTCGTCTTGCTTTTGTTTAATAAATCTGTCTAGCGTGGTGCCAATAGGGAGCCCCAGATTACTTTTGCTCATTGATGGTTTTATTATTCAAGAAATTAGACCACAAACTTAGTAATTCACAGTTAAATCGTTTGCGAAGTGCAAATTTTCAAGTTCGGTGGTGCCTCTGTTAAAGATGCCGATGGTATTAGAAATTTAGAAAAGGTTGTCCAAAGATTTGGAGATGACCAGACGGTGATTGTGGTCTCGGCCATGGGGAAAAACACCAATAAGTTGGAGCAATTGACGGAGCTTGCTGTGAAGGGCGAACCTTGTGATTTTGCGCTGCAGGAGCTCTTTTCATTTCATCGAAAAATTGCTAAAGAAATTATTGGGGAGGTTCCTGAAAGCTACTCCGTTTGGGAAAAATCTCTGCGTGATTGCAGTACCAAAGTGGAGGGTGCGGATCATCTCTGGTCTTATGATCAGATTGTTTCTCATGGGGAATTGATGTCGACCGCATTGATCGCTGCATACCTGGGTAAAAGCAGGGAGTGCGAATGGATTGATGCTCGCGATTTAATAAGAACTGATCAGTACTTCACTGAAGCGAATGTAGATTGGGTAGTGACAGAGAAAAACATCAAAAAAAGATTCGAAGAAGATACCAATCACATAGTCATTACCCAGGGATTTATTGGTTCAGATGCTGAGGGAAATTCCACGACTCTGGGACGGGAGGGTTCGGATTTTTCAGGTTCAATATTGGCTTACTGCCTTGGCGCTGAGAATTTTACGGTTTGGAAAGATGTGAAAGGCATACTCAACGCTGATCCTCGAATCATGGATCAAACAGAGAAATATGATCGGTTGAGTTATCGAGAGATTACTGAAATGACCTATTATGGAGCTCAGGTAATTCATCCCAAAACGTTAAAACCACTTGCACAAAAAAACATTCCGCTCGTTGTCAGGTCCTTTGAGGAATTGGAAGTGGATGGTACTTTAATTTCTTCCCTAAATACCAAAAAGACAGTACCATGTTTCATTTTCAAGAGCAATCAATTGCTAGTTGCAGCAGCTGTAAAAGATCATAATTTTATGAATGAGCAAAAACTGGGCATGATCTTACAGGTGCTGGACCTGCTAAACATCAAGATCAATCTAATGCAGAATTCCGCTTTGACCTTTTCTTTTTGTATTGATAACAAGGAGTTCAAGGCCAAAAGAATCAAGGAGCTTTTGAATCGTGATTTCATTCTTTCATTTGAAAGCCCGCTCAGTCTGGCAACAATTAAGAATTACACACCAGACTCTTTCAGCAAGCTGCCTTTGAACAGGACAGTGCTAATGGAGCAGAAGACTGCCTTGAACTATCAGGTACTTTATAGGTAGTTAGTTGAATTTTGCCAAGGTGTTTCTGATTCCTGACAGATAGGAGCTTCCAAAGAGGTTGACATGAACCAAGAGCGGGTACAGGTTATGAATTTCCATGCGACCTTCAAATCCAGATTCCAATGCAAACTCTTCCGAGTAAGCCAAATAGAAGCGCTGATCAAAGCCTCCGAATAAACTGGTGAATGCAATCTCAGTTTCTCGATGTCCATAATAGACTGCAGGATCAAAAATAACTGGCACTGACTCACCAGTGCATAGAAAATTACCACTCCAAAGATCACCATGAAGTAGGGAAGGAGATTCTTTGGGAACCAGCTGTGAAAGACGATCAAAAAGATGCTCAAATCCAGTCTGAATAGACCGATCGATCAACCCTTGTTTCTCCGCCAGCTTCAATTGCGGTTGGAGCCTTTCTGTTATAAAGAATTGATCCCAATCTTGATGCTGATGGTTTGATTGATGCAGTCGACCGATGTGATTGTCGTGGTCTAGTCCAAAGTGTGATGATGTTTGTTTGTGCTGTTGCGCCAGTTGACAACCAAAGTCAGACCAGAAATCCGAGTTTTGCGTTCCCTTTTCGATCCATTCAAGAATTAAATACGACTTCTCATTCCTGAAACCAGATCCATGAATACCTGGAGTTCTTATTTCCGACTTTTCACTTAAGATTTTAAGCCCTTGTTCTTCCTTTAGAAAAAGATCCAGCTGGCTAACGGCATTGTCTTTTATAAAAAAGGTGCCTGCATTTGTTACAATCTTGCTTGTTTGATTTATGCACCCACCCGCTACTGGGGAAATAGTTTCAATTTCTACTTTGGTTCCAAAATGTTGCTTGAATATATTGAGATAGAAGGAATCTCCATTCACAGGTCGTGCTTTTGCCTAAGGTAAGTGAGTAGCTCATCAGTGGAGCGGTCCAAAATTTGAAACACATCTTCAAACCCATTCATTCCGCCAAACCATGGATCAGGAACGTCCTCCCCTTTGCCTTTTAGATCAAAATCGCGCATGAGAAATAATGAATCCGAATCGATTCCCATTTCACTAATCATGTTTCGCATATTGGACTGATCCATAGCAATGAGATAGGTGAACTCCTCTTGATGTTTTTTTTTGAATTGCTGTCCAAAATGATCGACAGACACTTGATGATTGCTGGCAACTTCGATTGTTCTTGGATCGGGAGTCTCCCCAATATGATAATTAGCAGTACCTGCAGAATCGCAGGAAATCTTTGATTCTAGTCTGTTTTCCTTGATTTTCTGTTTGAATATAGCCTCTGCTAAGGGTGATCTGCAGATGTTGCCCAGACACACGAATAAAATTTTTATCATTTTTTTAATTCAAGGGGTTACCTTTTTGAAACTGCCTGTATATACAGGCTCATAACACAAATTTATTCATACACCTGTTTACAAGTAAAAAAGTCCCGCTTCTGGCGGGACTTTTGTTTTATAGGATTTTTAGCTAACTATCGAATGCTAATTCCGATACCTGTGGTAAGGGTGCTATACTTCTGAATAGCATAGTCTGCATGAAGTGTCAGAATCAATAATTTTAGTCTGAAACCAAGATTTATTCGTGGTCCTGTTGAGGTAAAATCAAAGCTGAGTGGATCTACAAATGTTCCACCTTCTGTTTCGTACTCACCCAGTAGCTCAAACTGTGTTCTGGTAGTAGCTACTCCAACACCACCAAACAATGTCAATATAGCCAACTGCTTTGAGACAAGTCCTTGAAGCGTGAAACTACTTGTTGAGAATGTCGCCCTTTGACCCAAGTCAGGATCTAGTGCTATTGTAGTTGTGATTCTGTTCCAACCCACAAAGCCAGAGACATCTATTGGTAACTGCTTGAACCCCGGCACCCACTGCTTTAAGTCATGCATAAAGCCGAGTCCAAACATTTGAAATTCGAACTCAGACTGACCTTGATCATTTGTTGCCTCAACTTTTGGAATGATCCGAAGTTTCAACTCTGTACCCTTGATCAGACCAATACCCACCTGGACCATGCCAGATGGAACAGCGCTGATACCTATAGCTTCATCTAAACCTAGACCAGTTGGTGCACTGATATTTACTTGTGTATCATCTGATGTGTCACCAGGAGTTCCATTGTCAGAGGTGTACTGAAGAAACGGTAATGACTCGTTTGGTAAATTGGGACCAAAAAGTGTTGGAGAATCTGTTATTCTATTTCCAACGTTCCCATTTTCATCAATTGTTCCAATCACAGTCAGATTATTGAAATCTGTATCGTCAATGGAAAAAAATTCGTCTTTGGAAGGAACTCTTGCAAACGACACTGTCGGCGTGATATCAAAACCGAGCAACTTGTGAGGCTTTGCTGTGTTGTACCAGCCGCTATTGATTCCATATCCAAAACCTAGAAATGCTGGTCTGAGATATCCCTCAAGTAATTTTTCTGCGTCAGATGCACCTGCTTCCAAAAATGAACCAAAGTCGATCTGCGCTTTACCAGCAAAAGGAGCAATAGCTATAAGTAGTATTATTAGTTGTTTTTTCATGATAGGCGATGATTAGTTATTAATGTTTCTTACTCTGATGGCAACATCAAAGTACACCGTGACGTCAAAATCGATTACATGTGGATCACTGTCCGTCGGAACGTCTCCAGCATCAAAAATGAACCTCAGATCTAAACCATTAGCAGATAAAAGTCTTGATTCCAACTGACCCTTAAGATCATCACTAATGACCAAATCAGTTTTGCTGACGTTTTGCAGGACATTGTTTGTGGCAGCAATATCGAACACTCCTGCATTATTAGCCCCCGACACGTTTAGGAACTCAATTGTAAGTGCCTCTACAGGGACCTCTTCGTCGTAATCAGCGTCAGCTGGCGTATTAACACCACTAACTTCATAAGCGACTCCAAGTATATACACTTGTGCTCCTGCGCTGTTAAGTTCATCAACGGCATCCTGAAAGCCATCGACATTGTTCAGGTCGTAGTCGAACGTGTATCCCTGCTGATTCAAGTTTTCGTCAGTTCCAAAAAGGGTAGCTGGAACATCAATCTCAATGATTCCTGCATCCACCGGAGCTTCCGCGGCAACATCAAAGCCAAAGCCCGCATCGCCACATGACCAAACAACGGCCGCTAGCGAGAAAGTAAAGAGTAGTGATTTGATTTTTTTCATTTTTGAAAATCTGTGATTTTGTCAGTTGTAAAGCTAAAGAAATAATAAAAACATTAAATCCGACTTGTCCATTCTATTTGACCATTCATCTAATTAATTTTGCGGTTTGAATCACAAAAGGACTTGTCAGAGTGTCTTTTTCGACTCGTTTAATGCAATTTATAACATTTTTAAAATTCAAGATTATATGTCTTTAGTAGGAAAAAAAGCGCCGGTTTTCAGTACGCCAGCGGTAGTTAATGGAATGGAAATCGTTGAGAATTTTTCACTTGACCAATACCTTGGAAACAAAGAGGTCATCTTCTTCTTTTATCCAAAAGATTTCACATTCGTTTGCCCAACTGAAATTCTTGCCTTTCAGGGAAAATTGGAGGAATTTGAGAAAAGAGGAGTGGCAGTTGTTGGAGCATCATGCGATTCTGAAGAAACCCATCTAGCCTGGTTAACTACAGAGAGGAATAAAGGAGGGATCGTAGGCGTGAAGTTTCCGTTGGTTGCAGACCTTTCAAAATCTGTGGCGTCGAACTATGGGGTGTTGGCTGGAGATTGGACATACAGTGAAGAGGGAGATCTTGGATTTGAGGGAGCACCAGTAGCTTATCGAGGCACCTTCTTTATCGACAAAGAGGGAATCGTTAGGCATGAGACGATTAATGATCTTCCTCTCGGAAGAAATATTGATGAGATGTTGCGAATTGTTGATGCTTGGCATCATGTACAAGAGCACGGTGAAGTTTGTCCGGCAAATTGGAACGAAGGAGCGGAAGCCATGGCTGCTACAAGAGAAGGTGTTGCGGAATATTTATCAAATAACTAGTTTCTAAGAAACGATGCGAAGGCCACCAAGTCAATGACGGGTGGCCTTTTTTATTATTTTTAGTGTTTAGTCCACTAAATAGCAATCCGAATTTGAGAGAAGTGATATGAATGGCTTAGTAGTCAAATCAACAGGCTTATGGTACGAAGTTCTTGCGGAAGGAGAGATTCGTGTCGCTAGACTTAGAGGTAAATTCAAATTAGAAGACAAGAAAGTCACAAATCCGATTGCTGTTGGAGATGAAGTGGAAATCAAGGAAAATGACCAAACTGAGAACGAATGGGTAATTACCGAAATAAAACAGCGTAAAAACTATATCATTCGTCAAAGCCCAAGAAAGAAAGGACACGATCACCTGTTGGCCAGCAATGTAGACCAAGGAGTGCTTGTTGTAACACTCAAAATGCCTCGAACTTCAACTGGGTTCATTGATCGCTTTCTGGTTACACTGGAAGCATATCGAGTGCCGGGGGTTATTCTTTTCAACAAAAAAGATCTATATGGCGAGAAAGAACTTGAATTTTACAATGAGCTTAAAGCAATTTACGAAGGTGCTGGCTACTCGGTGTTTTTAACGTCTTTCCTTGAAGCTACGGAGGCAATTCGGCATGTCTTTGCTGATAAGAGAAGTTTGATTTCTGGTCATAGTGGTTCTGGTAAATCCACACTGGTAAATAAATTAGTTCCAGAAGCGAAACAAGAAGTGAAAGAGGTTTCATCCTTCGCGAATAAGGGAGTGCACACCACAACATTTGCAGAACTCTTTCATTTGGATGAAAACTCCTCAGTAATCGACTCACCTGGTATTAAGGAATTGTCACTTGCGGAGATAGGTTCTGAAGAGCTGTCACACTATTTCCCTGAGATGAGAAAGTATCTTGGGCAGTGCAAGTTTCATGACTGCCAGCACTATGAAGAGCCAGGATGTGCTGTTAAGGACGCAGTGGGAAGAGATATTTCCGAGCAGAGATTTGAAAGCTACCTTGGAATCCTGTTTCAAGACGATAGCAGACGATAGTTTTTGCAACAAAAAAGTCACCCACCAAACGTGGATGACTCTAACTATAACCTTAAAACACTACTTTACTACTATTTTGTATTGAGGAGTTGGGTTGAGCGGGCAGAAGTACACGTACTCGCCCTTTTCAAGAATTACCTCATTTGATTAATCTTGCTCATGGGTGTTTGATTTTTAATGCTATGCTACTACTTCTAATTCTTTTGCAACTGGAAAGTCAACCGGTATTTGAGTTACTCCGTTGATGAAATTGCTAATGGTCTTGTCTCCGATCATCATCAAAATGTCGATGAGATTAGCCTTATCATATCCAGCATTAAAAAGGTTAGAAAGAACTTCAGGATCTGGTTTGCTTCTATTGATTGTGACGTTTCTCGAAAATTTTGCAAGTGCATCCAATTTTTCATCAAATGAAGCTTCGCCGCCTCTGATCTCCAGAATTTGCTCTTCTGTGAATCCATTCATCTTACCAATCGCTGTGTGAGCAGATAGGCAATACAGGCAATCGTTAACCTGACTAACTGTCAAGTTGATCACTTCTTTCTCTTTTGCGCTTAGCGTACTTTTCCTGTTGCTTAAAGCTAAATAGTCTGCAAGTGCAGTTTCATTATAGGTATATGTTGCAAAAAGGTTGGGGACGAATCCGATACCTTTTTCTAATTGATCAAAAATAACCTGGTTATTTTCGCTTACTTCCTCTCTTGTAGGAACGTTGAATGTGTTTGACATTTTTTGTATTGTTTAAATTTAATTTCGTATTACAATACAAGTTTACGAGGGCCTTACAGCTAGGTGAGAGGTCACTTTTCCCGATGGATTGTCGATTTTTCCTTTAATTCAATTTTACCTCATTTTTGAAATGCTGAGGAGTTTGTTGTGTAGATTTTTTGAAGATTTTATGAAAGGTGCCGACTTCTTCAAACCCTAGATCATAAGCGATTTCTTTGGAGGTCTTCTCTGTATAGATCAACATTCTCTTTGCTTCTAATACAATTCGCTCGTGTATGATATGCAAGGGAGACTTCTGATTGTACTTGGCAAATAGATTAGATAAGGTTTTTGGTGACTTGAAGAGCAGGTCGGCATAGTCACTCACCTGCTTCTTGGTTTTATAGTGCATGTCCACCAAGACATTAAATTTTCGGACGAGATCAATTTGGCTTTCCTTGAGTTCGGCGGGCATCAATTGTTCCTTAGCCAATCTGGTTGTTTTGATGATCAACCTTTTCAAGAGCATTACCAACATCTCGCCTTGAATGTTATCTCGAGTAGTAAATTCATCAATAAAAACCTCTAGGAGAATATTGAATTTGGACGTTTCGATCTCGTTTAATGTGATTATTGGAGGATCCTGAGTTCCAAAAAATATGATCCCATTGCAGGAGACTTCCTGATCATGGTCCTGTATGCAGTAGAATTCACGATTGAATGAAAATCCAACCAGCGGTACATCTGAGTTGGGAAACTCTACTTTTTGTAAATAGGTACTTGTTGTGATCTGATTGGGAAGGAGAACGATTGGAATGCCATCTTTTAAGAACTCTAGTGCCTTTGAATCTTTATTCCACAGAATATTAATCAAACCTTTGGAGCCTTCGAAGTTTTGATATTCTTTCTGAAACTCGGTGCTCAATCCGAATTGAGATCCAAGTGCATTTCCGGTATAACTGTAGACCATGCCGCAACAATGTTAAAAACAGACCTTTAAGTTCCAAGACAGGGAGGTTTCTGGTAACGTTCGTCATAGGTCTAACAAAAGAATCAATACTACATTTAGGAATTTTATGAAACCTTTTATGTTTCTATACGAATACTACATTTAGGATATTGATATGATAAGACTACCATTAACCTTTCTCTTCCTATGCAGCCTTCAGATGACTGAGGCACAAAATTCTGAGCAAGATTTGAGAAGTGCTGTAGCTCAGTTTGTAGAAGAATCAGGAGTGCCAGCAATTGCAGCAAGCATCATCTTTGAAGGCAAAATCATTTATGGACTGTCAGGGGTAAAGAAAATTGGATCTCCTGATCCAATCGATAAATCATCGAAATTTCAGCTGGCTTCTAATACCAAGGCAATTACCGCAACTGTTGCGGCAGGGCTCGTAAGCGATGGATTGATTTCATGGGATAGCAAACTGATTGAGGTTCTGCCAGAACTTCAAGAATCTATGAATGAAGGGTACTTGCAAGTTACTCTTGAAGACTTGTTAAGTCATAGAAGCTTTGTTGCTCCATTTGAGGAGGAAAGTAGTTCTGAATGGCGAGGTATGCCTTTGTCAATACGTGATGCTGAAAATCAAAAATTAGCCTTTGCTCAGTATGCACTTATTGTGGCTCCAAGTCAAAAAATTAAAGGCTCCCATCTCTATTCGAATGGTGGTTATATAATAGCCGCTCTGATGATGCAAAAGGTATCGGGTAAATCGTGGGAGACGCTAGTGGAGGAATTTCTGAGCGAACTTTCTGCACAGGGTTATTGTGGATTTCCCAATCAAGAATCTAGTTCAGGCACATATGGACATAAGAAGAAAGGAAAAACATTTAGGTCAATAGCTGCCAATCAGGAGGTGCAATTAGGAGGCTATTTCTCTCCGGCTGGAAATTTCTCTATTGGTATTGAGGACTTTTCGAAGTTTGTTCAAGCTCACCTTCAAGGTTTACTAGGTGCTGGCAAAATACTAAGTAGCGAGATGTACAGAAAAATGCACTACGGTTTGGATGATTATTCTCTTGGCTGGTACAATGGATTTATTGGAGACTCGAACGAAAGGTTCAGCTATCATGGCGGAAGCTTGGGGTCGTACTCTTCGGCTGTTATGCTTAGCCCTGATCGAAGGGTAGGTATAGTGATCTTGATTAATGCAGACGGGAAGCGTGTAACGGAAATGAAAAATGATTTGCGGGTGACATTATGGGATAGATTCAAAAATGAA
>JBDWQX010000162.1:0-11988 GCA_039986395.1 Cyclobacteriaceae bacterium | reverse complement strand
ATTGTTTTGAAGTATCAGAAATCGTGTCAATAGATTGGGTATTAGGACCTAACGGGACAATTATTCACTCCGATCCTGGAATCGGGCACAACGATTTCTTCTATTGTGGCACCGATGATGTTTCTCTACGAACACTAGAGGTCGAGAGTACATCGCCTCTTGACGTTTCCGTTTTATGGATCAGGGGCATCCTTCTTCCAGGTGTCAGTCTTGATTTTGTAAAAGGTCCCTTGAGGACCTTAAATAATCTTGACCCTCAGTACAGTAGCTTTTTTGAGGGATTTGAGCTTATTGGAACTGGACCCATGATCACTTTGGAAGAAGAACATGGCGGACTAATCTACGCGATTTTCGTAGACAACGTAACTGGATGTGAAAATTTTTCTGACAATGCCATTTTTGCAGACACTGCTTTTCCTTTCTCAATGAGGAATGGAATTTTGGCCAACGAAGGGGACAACGTGGTTTGCATGGGAGAGGGAACAATCAATTTTGATGCGTACGATCAAAGCGCGGATGACTACTCATGGCAAAAACTTTCTTCTGGATCATTTGTGGAAATTGGAACGAATTCGGAGTTGCTTCTCGATGCGTCCATTGAGTCTGTTGCTGGAATCTATCAATTAGAAGTTACCAAGAATGGTTGCGTCGGTCAGTCAGACTTGTTTTCAGTGGTTGAAAGTAGTCCTCCAGAGCCGATGATTCAGGCGTCCAATGGCACGGAGATTAGTTTTGATGAATTCACCATTTGTCCTGGTGACGAACTTTCACTCGCGTCAATTTCTGTTTCAAGCTTTTATGATTATAGATGGATTACAAATGAGGGTACACTTGGTACTGAGGAGGTCCTGACGGTCACCCGTGGAGGGACCTACTTTTTGGAGATCACAAACGGTGCGTGCGCAGAACTATCCGACCCATTTGTAGTAATGGAAAATCCCATCCCCTCCACTACATTGAATGTTAGCGAAGATCCAGAATCACCAACTTGCAATCCAACGCTGGTAGCACTTACCGAGGGTGATGAAAGTGATACCTATCAGTGGTTTTCCTCAGATAATAATCTTGACTTTGTTCCGATCGCTAATGCAGAAGACCCTTCCTATTTTATTTATGATCCTGGCTTTTTCTATGTAGAAGTTACTAATTCAATTGGTTGTTCAGCTAGTTCGGAAACCTTGAGCGTCCCTGCGATTGTAATTGCTGACATAAATTTGATGGAGGCTGAGATATGTGGATCTTCGGATCATGCGTTGCTTATCGCCGATTCGCCGCAAGAGTCAAATACCTATCAATGGCACTATAGTTCGGATGGAGTTCAGCCTTACTTACCTGCATCTGGAGTTAGTAGCTCACCCTACTACGAGGCTTTTGATGAAGGTTACTATACGCTGGAGGTTGCAGGTGAGGATTGCAGTGCAATTTCTGAACCCACCACTGTGGTTTTTGAGAATAGCGAAGGCAGTGAAACTTTCGAAGTTGGAATTGAAGGCCCTGTTTCCGCGTGCTTAGGGTCATCAATTACCCTGTTAAGTTCCTATGATGAAGATCAAGCCGAGTACTTTTGGCTGTCTTCCGCCGACGGAGTGGATTTCGAGCCTGTCTTGGGAGAGGTTTCAAGTGAATTCGACTTTAGTGCGGACAGATTCGCTGTCCAAAACGTAGATGAAACAGTTGTTTATTTCAGAGCGGGGGTTACAGATGCGCCTTGCTCTTCTCTTTCAGAGACATTTGCTTTGAATATCGTAAGACCACCAATAGTCGAGATACGCAATTCGATTAACAATGAGCCTAGTGATCTGTTTTATTGCACTAGTGATGAGTTAGGATTTGCATTGGAGGCGTTTCAAATTTCAACGAATCTCAAGCTAAGTTATCAGTGGAGTAGGTTAGACCCTCAATCCGATTCGTTCGAAATAATTGAAAATGAACTCCAAAAAAAATATGTTCCAACAGGACCAGGAAGGTATAGGTGTAGCGTGGCAACGCAAGGCCTGGAATGTCAGGTATTGAGCAACGAAATTGATATCATCACTCTTCCCAGAGAAATAAAGGGGAACACGACATTTTGCCTTGGTCAAGAAATCTACATGGAAGTAGATCAGGGTTTGATTCCAACTAGTGCCATGGATTTTTTTCACTTTCGGTGGTTTCATGCTTTGGCTGGAAATGATACTTCGGTTCTGATGGAGGACGAAACTGGATTGTCATTGTCCGTAAATCCCGATTCTCCGTTCTATGGGTCTGGATCTTTCCACTTCGAGGCTTCCATAGCGGCTTGTTCTCAAGTATCAGAGCCACTTCTGATTAGTGAAAGTGAAAATTCTTTCACAATGAACATTTTGGGAAATCAGAATCAATTTAGAGGAGTGCCCTTTGAGTTGGAGGCGATGCCAACTGATCCTGATATATTACTTTTCGCATGGGAGCCAAAAGATTTTTTTGTTGACCCCAACAATCGAAGAGCGGTATTGACGATTCCAGAAGATTACGAGGATGATCAATTAATTGCTAGCGTGTCAGCTATCTCACGCAGTGGGTGTACCTCTTCTGAAACCATCACTGTTTTTCTGTCGAATGTTCCAGCTGAGGTCTTCCCAAAGCTGGTAACTCCAAACGGAGATGGCCTGAATGATTTTTTCATTATTACCGGAATAGATAAAAACGTAGAGAGCAATCTGAGGATTCTCAACAATTGGGGGAACGTTGTCTTTGAGACAAAAAATTATAACAACGACCCAGTGAAGTCTAGGAAGTTGAATGAAGAAGTAGATGCGGGAATGAACTACTACATCTTTGAATCAGGGGGTGGCGTGAGCAAAGGAAGTTTTTATGTTAAGAAATAATTAGATGAAGATCACTGACTTCACCAGGACGAGCTTTTTGGTATCTCTTATGCTATTTGGGGCTTCGTTCACCATGGCTCAACAGCACGCACTTATTGGGCACCAGGAATTTCTGGGATATTACAATCCTTCCTTGATAAAGTCAGGAAACTTTGCGGAGGTAACCTTTCTCCATAGAACCCAGTGGGAGGGGTTTGGCCCAACATCAAATACTTTAATGTTTAACCACCCATTCCGGTTTGAGGCTAAGACTTTTGCCCCAAAAGCAATAGGCGCAATTGTTCAATACGAGGATTTTTCCTTTTTGACGCGTTCGAACGTCCAAGGGTTTTTGTCTGGCGTTGTTACCTCTTATAGAGGGCGGACACTCAGTTATGGAGTGAACATGGGAGTTCAGCTGACAGGACTGAGGCTAAGTGAGTTTGGTTTGACAGAATTGATCGATCCTGAACTTTCGAATGTTGATGAGGATGTCACAGTTACAAACAGACTTGGTTTCTCCTACAGTACAGATGCTTTTGAAATAGGAACTGCGGCTGGGATAAATGACTTCAATGATATTTCCGACCTGCACTCTTCTGCCTCAACAGTCCTTCACTTGCGTAATCCGAAATATGTTTTAAGACCAGTTTTAATTCTAAGGTTATCTGAGAATTTCGCACCCCAAATTGAGGGACAAGCTAGGATTACATACGATCATAAACTTTCCTTTACGGCAGGGTATCGAGAAAATTTCGGCGTGATTTTTCAACTCGGAGTTGCGTTAAACAATAACAAAATCAAAGGTTCGTACGGATCTGAACTTCCATCTAGTGGCAATAACAATCTGGGGTTAACTCATGAGATTTTACTTTCAGCGCAGTTCGAAACCGCTGCCAGTAAAAAGCATACATCTGACAGCACATTCAAGACCAAACGAGATTCATTGAATCGATTGAGAATCGATAGTATAAGAACTGCTAAAATTGATGTACTCTCAGAGCAGCAACCAGAAGAAGAGGTCGTGCAACAGGAAAATGACCCAGAATTGGATGAGGAAGATCCTAATACCGATCAAGTGTTGAACTTTCAAGACATTCCAGTTCCAGAGGATGTTTTGGATAACACACATGTGATTCTCGGTCACATTGGTTTTGAAAGTGGGCAAGATATCATAAAACCGTTTGCGTATGAGGAGCTTGAAAGATTAGCTAATTACCTATTGCATGACCATAGGCACCGCATAGAGATCGAAGGTCATACGGACGATACAGGCTCTGATGATCACAACTTTGATCTTTCGAGACGCAGAGCATTAGCCGTTTTTAATTTTCTAATTAGCAAAGGTGTAGATAAAGCAAGAATAGTAATTGTAGGATATGGGGATACTAGGCCTCTTTTCCCGAATATTTCTGAGAAAAATCGTGAGTTGAACAGGCGAATTGAAATTGTGTTTCATGATCGATAGTAGGGTACTGTCGTTTTGGAAAGGCAGGGACCATTGACATAATCAAGCTTGTAAGGTCTGGTCGGCTGGCCTATCTTTCTCCCATGACACGAAAATTACTTTCACTCCTAGGTACATTTCTGACCCTCGCAATTTGTGCCCAAACCTATTATCCATCAAGAACCGAATGGCAATCTAAAGATCCAAAAGCTGCAGGTTTCAATGCCAGTAAATTACAGGAAGCCGTTGATTATGCTGAAGCAAATGAATATTCAGGACATAAGGACCTCCGTATGGCTATTTTGGAGGGCTTTCAGCGAGAACCATATCATGATGTACTAGGACCCACAAAAAAAAGAGGAGGCCCAGCAGGAATGATAATCAAGGATGGATATGTGGTGGCTCAGTGGGGTGACATCGATCGCGTAGACATGACTTTTAGTGTCACAAAGAGTTATTTGTCTACGACCGTGGGCCTTGCACTTGACGATGGGCTGATTCGTTCTGTTCAAGACAAAGTCGATCGGTATGTGTGGGATGGGACTTTTGAGGGGGAGCATAACTCAAAAATTACATGGGAGCATTTGCTGCAACAAACCTCCGATTGGTCAGGTGCATTGTTCGGATTGTATGACTGGACAGATAGACCTTTAAGAGATCATAAAATTGACGATATGCGGTATAGAGAGTTGAAAGAACCAGGTACCAGTTATAAGTACAACGATGTCCGTGTGAATGTGCTTGCATACTCATCCTTGCAAGTTTGGCGTAGACCGCTACCGCAGGTTTTGAAAGAACGCATTATGGATCCGATCGGTGCGAGCACAACTTGGCGTTGGTATGGATATGATAATACCTGGACTGTTGTCGATGGTGTACGTGTGCAGTCCGTAAGTGGCGGTGGTCATCACGGAGGAGGAGTATTTATAAGTGCACAAGATCACGCTAAATTTGGATTGCTATTCGCTCGAAAAGGTAGATGGGATGGCAAACAACTAATCTCAGAAAAGTGGACGCAAATGGTTCAGACACCAGCAAAGGCGTACGAAAGTTACGGATACATGTGGTGGCTTAACAAAGGTCCAAGAAATCTGGGGGATGGCTTACCTGGTCACTTGTACTATGCCGCTGGATTTGGCGGAAACTACATTGTAATAGATCAAGAGGAAGACATCGTTATTGTCACCAGGTGGCTTGAGCCGTCAAAGATTGGAGATATGGTTAAGCTAGTTTACGATGCATGTAATTAGCCTTTTTTAGCTTTCTTCTCTCGCTTCTCCTGCTTTTTTTCCTTGGCTGTTTTCTGGGGCTCCTTTTTGGTAGCCTTTTTTGCATTTTGTCCCTTTGACATGATCTTTAGTTTATTGGTTTCTTATATGTAAGACTAAGGTCGTTATTATTTCTTCAAAACATACCCATGTTCTGCTAGTTCATCCTCGGTAAGGAATAGAACATTCACTTCCATTGGAACATCGGTGAGTGGTCTATCCGTTGAATCTGTTGCAACGGTAGCAATAGCATCAAGCACATCTAGACCTTTAAATATTTGACCGAAAATCATGTACTCCCCATCCAAGCGCGGGATTCCTTCTTTATTGTGAACAATGTACAGTTGACATCCAGCCGATAGCTTTTCTGCGTTCCCATCTCTACCGGCACCAACTGCGCCGTATATATGCTTGATGTTGTCCCGGAATTCTGGTTGTAGTAAATAGGGGGAATCGCTGAATCCCTCCGGCGTGTCAGGACACCCGCCTTGAATCACAAACCCCTCGATGACACGATTAAATGTTAGGGAGTCCCAATAGCTAGCGTTAGCCAATTCTATGAAACTTGCCTTATGAATTGGTGTCTCATCGTACATCCAGAAGAGCATTTCACCCTGCTGCGTCTTTATTTGACCGATAGGATAGGTGGCTGCTTCTTTTTTGGGGGTACAGCACGAAAACCACACAAGAAGGAGCAGAAATAGTTGATAGGTGTTAGGTTTTTTCATGTTGTGAATATACAAACTAGCTGACTTTATTGAATCAACATAGGAGTCTGGAAAATGCCGAAAATGCAGTCGATTTGAAAAAAAGTAGCCCCAAGATTTAATCCTGAGGCTACGTCAATCACCAATTATAAAACACACTTTTGAGAATTATTTCTCAAATCACTAATCGTTTAGTCAATCGTTTTTCTCGCAACTACTTATTGTCTAGGATAACGTTAGAGCTCTAGATAAATTGAGCATCATTGCTAGAATCATCAACAGGTCTGTAAAATTTGTATAAGAGCTCTTATTGTCAACACCTATCGTGGCGTTGGTATACGTGGTTGCATGCGACCAGCTTGAATCGATGAAACTTACGTCAATCCATGCGTAGAAAATTACAACAGCAGAGTGCGTTGCTAACCAAACTTAGTCTTCTCTTTTGATGCACTCAATCTTCCAGGTAGCTCCGAATGCAGTGTCAGGTGTGGCAGAAGGATCCACCCATTCTCCAATCCAATTGAATCCATTCTTTGTGACACTTGAGAAGGTAAGTCTATAGTACAAGTCTTTCCCCTCATGGCTAATGTCGCTCACCCTCTTGTAAAGTACGATATCATCCTCTTTAGCACTTCCATGATAACCCGATACAGAGGTTATCTTGCCAACTGCATAATAGTGTACATACCACTTCGCGCTATCAGAACTGTACTGTCGAATGCTGCCGGAGTGTCCACCACCTTCCTTCAGTGTTTGATCCTGAACAGCAGTACCGTTCATGATGTATTTAAACATCCATGTCATTTTCTCTGGCACATTCCAGGTCCCGTCTGGTTTGGCTACAAAAGACTGGCAATCACAGATACCTATCATTGGCTCATAATCAGCTAGGGCAGCAGGTGCGTCAGGGTTGACTCGGCCAAACGGATATTCAGCAGAGGCTTCGTATTGCATGGCAGCACTACTTTGAGCAAGAGCTATTTTGCAAATCGCAAATAATAGTGCAAAAAGGATTATTCGAGATTTTGAAGCACGACTAAATGAGGGTAGCTGATTTGTTGAGTGATAAACTTCCATTGTTTTTCGTTTTTCCAAAAAAACGGAAATCTTCTACTGTGTTTCGGAGTTTATGGCAAGAAAAGGCCGAATGGTAGGCTTTTTCTATCTCAATGGTTGTGGGATGTAGCTTTTTCTAACCATTCCCTGAAAGCCGCGGCTTTGTACCTGCTAACCACTATTTCCACAACCTCCGAGTTTGTTTTCAACGTTACCTCAAGCTTGTCGTTGGACGAGGTGGAAACACTCGCCACGGCCGTAGCCTGAACTAGATGTTGCCTATTTGCTCGAAAGAAGATTCTTTTGTCAAGTACTCCTTCTAGTTCATTGAGCGTGAAATTTGTCACCATTTTTTTACCATCGATATTGACAAGAAAGACTGCTTTGTTTTGCGAGTAGAAATACCGTATTTCCTGCAAAGGAATCAAGTGTATCTTCTTTCCTGATTTCACTTTAAAAGTCCCATTGTTATTTTTCACAGTCAATAGCTCAACAAATTTTCTGCCGTAAAAAAGAAAAATGAAGAGCATGACTACTAGTAGAGACCCCAAAAGACTCAAAACGAAGGAGTACAGTTCGGAGGTAAATCCGAGGAGATAATTTGCAGAAAAATAGTACACAGGAAAGTAGGCGCTGATTATGGTCAGACATGTCAAAATGAACCATACAATCTGTTTTGCCTCAACTTTTTTTACGAAAATACTTTTCTCAAACTGGAAATAGACAGCATCAATGAGGTGGACAAGTATGATACCATCAAGCAAGGAGATGAAGAAAAGAAGAAATGGAAATTGATAGTTAGGATGAAAGGGGAAATGGATTGGAGTACTTAGAGTGGCACTGACGATAGTTAAAATGAATACAACTAGGTACTTTTTGAGAAGACTTTCAGACTTCATATATGCAAGTAAATCTGAGATAGACATCTTATTCGAATCCATTTACAAATTGCACAATCAACTTAAAGTAATCTTCGAATTGGGTAAGAGGTAAAGTTTCAGCTCTGTCATGGACATCATGGTAAGCTTGAATACCCCCCAACGTGTACATGAAAAAATTGGGAATGGCTTTTGAATCAAACATGCAATGATCGCTGTTGCAGGCTGCTCCTCTAATTTTGACTTGAGGAAGCAGACCTTGCTCTTGATTGATCTTTGAAAGTCGGTCAAATTGTTCTTGATAGACAGATCCATTTACTACTTGGATACCCTCGTCACCAGTCCCGGAAATATCGAAATTGAGTAGAAACTTGATTTTCTGCAGATCAAAAAGCGGGTTTTCAACAAAGTGCTTAGACCCAAGCAAACCCAACTCCTCCCCGGCGAAAGCAATGAAGACTGTGTTGTATTTTGGCGTACTAGCTTTATAGTGTCTGGCCAGGTTTAGTAGCATTGCGATGCCACTGGCATTGTCATTGGCTCCCGGGAAAATAGCGTCAGTTCCCATCATTCCCAAGTGATCGTAATGCGCAATGAAAACCAGCAGTGAATCAGTGTTATCTCCTTCAATGTATCCAACTACGTTTTGTGTTTTGTACTTCTCGATCAGTTTACTATGCACATCAACGACAACTTCACTTAAAGATTCGGGAAGCAAGTTTCTTCTGACAGTAAATGTTGGTTTTGAGTACTGAAATGTGGATGCACTCCAGGTGAGTTTGTCGCTAGTTGTAATAGTTCCAGCAGTTGGGTTGTCAGGGTGATACTTCAGGAAACTCAGAACATCGTTGATTCGTTGTTGATCTTCAGTATCGTACTTATCCCCATCAAATTCTTGTATGAGAAGAAATTTATCCGTTGCGCTTCGCAGAAAACCAGCAAAAATTTGCTGATCTAGCATGTGATGTACATTGAGATTGGCAACTGAAAAAGCTCCTGATATAGATGGCGAGCCGGGCTCTATCAAGAAATCAAGGCCCGGAGTTAATACTTGATTATTGAGGCTTAACGAAACAACATTTGGGAAGGTATTTACCGAGGTGCTAAACTTTTGAAAGTAGGATTTTCCGTACGTCTCTAGCCCGATTTTCTCAAATTCAGAAGCGATGTAATTTGCAGCTTTTTGATCTCCTTTGTTGACATAACCTCGTCCGCTAAACTCTTGAGAAGAGAGTTGGTTGACGACGCTTTTAGCGTAGTCAAGATCTTGAGCGATACTTGTCGTCCAGAAAAAGACAACGGCAACTACCGAAAAGAGCATCCTTCTCATACAAGGTTTACATTTTCAACTTTTGCACTCGGTACAAATCATCCGCCGCTTGCAACAGTTTGTTTCTTAGTGATGGAGTAAGATTTGGATTGGCCGCCAAGAAATTCTCTACCATTTGAAGTGCCTCGCTCGATGAGTAATTACCCACAGTACTGACAAGCCATCGCTTTGGAAAAAAGATGTCACCTGTGATCTGAATTTCTTCTAGTAACTCAAGACTTGTGAGCAGATGCTTTGTAGAACTTGGGTGACGCAGGGGATGATGGATGTTGCTGACAGCAGTTTGTACCCACGCTTCTTTCTCCCTGTTTTTAGGATTTCTCAGTGATTCAAAAAATTCACTACGAACTGCTTCGTCCGCAGAGAGTGATGGAACAAGGTATTGGAATCGTTCTTTTTTGTCTGGATTCTCAAACGAGGACTTGGTTCTACTTATAACGTCTAGTGCTTTCTCGTGTCCGTAAATGCAGAGATTTTGTGCAACACTGGCGTAGTCATCCGTATTTAATTTCAGATCTTTTATGACCAACTTTTTATCCCAGATTTTGTAAAGTTGTTCTGTGCCAGATGGACTGTAGGCAATGGAACTGTACAGCCTGAAGAGCGTTTTCTTGATATTTGCTGGTAGCTCTTTTTGCAAAAGCTCAAATACTTGGCTTTCCAGCTTTGGCTGAACTTCATTGCGATCGCCTTCACTAAGATATTTCCAGAATAGCGTTCTAACCTGATTGGTCATAAGACCAATGATCAGTTCGTTTTGCTCAACTGCGAGTCCCTCTTGCAAGGCTCGAAGTGCGTCTAGGGCTTTGATGTTTCCATTCAAAACGTTCTCGTACACATTGATATAGCTATAGCCTCTTGCAACTTCATCTGCTATTGCCGGCGTGATTTCCAGTGAAGACTGCTCTGTTGGAAATACTCCATATCCAAAACCATCGTAGTTGTAGATGATAGCTGTCGGTTTTGGCAGCCCCTTAGCTTCTTCAATGATCGTTTTCGCACCACTGATTTTTACTGGCAGTTGCACCACTGAATCGGGATAAACCAAACCAATCGTGAAGGACTGCGGCCAAAGTTTGCCACTACCATCTTCTGCATTTTGTGTGACCTCAAAACTGGAAATCTTGTCAAGTTCGCCATAAGCGATCTGATCGGTCAAAACCGGTCTTCCAGATTGATTGACCCAGACCTCACTCCATTCCTTCATGTCCAAAGGTGTCTTGCCATCTAGAATATTCACCAGGTGACTCCATTCGGCATTACCGTTTTCATAGGTCTTTATGTACTCCTTGATCCCTTCCTGAAATGCTTCCTTCCCCATAGTTGCCTCCAACTGTCGCATCATGATTGGAGCTTTGTTGTAGATGATCCTCCCGTAGAGTGTACCCGCATTCTTTAGGTTGTCCAGTTTCTGCCGAATAGGATTTGTGCCAGCCGTTCGGTCTTCGCTGTAGGCACTCGGATAGTGATTGGTGACAAACTGTAAATTGTGATTGATTTCTGGAAAGGAAGGATTAACTATTTTGTCGGCCATGAAATTGGCAAAGACTTCCTTCATCCAAACGTCATTGAACCACTTCATGGTAACCAAGTCACCAAACCACATATGAGCTGTTTCGTGAGCTATCAGCTTTCCTCTACCTAATTTTCTACTTTCAGTGGCACTGTTGTCCAGAAATAGAGAAGTTTCTCGATACTGGATGGCTCCAACATGCTCCATTCCTCCATATTGAAATCCGGGAATTGCGGCAAAATCAAGCTTTTGAAATGGGAATGGGTAACCTGTGTAATCCTCAAGAAAATCTATGGATTGCTGATGATGCTTGAAAATCTGATCAATACTGGCTTCTTTTTTTTCGCTATTGTTTTCGCGGTAAAGTAGCTGCATGTCGAAGGAACCAGGGTTTTGTGTTTCCCCATTGAACTTTCCAGCCACAAATGAAAAAAGGTAGGTGCTCATTTTGTCTGTTTTTCCAAATCGATGTTCGATCGAATTTTCTTTTTCAACTTGCTCAATTTCTGGTGCTCCGCAGATCACTTTCCAATCAGAAGGAGCTGTAATGTTCAAAACGTAGTTTGCTTTGATGTCAGGTTGATCGAAACAGGGAAACAAGGTGCTTGCACGATCTGGTACAAGCAGAGTGTATAGAAAGTCTTCATTTCTATTTAAGGAAAGTTCACCAGCGTAGAATTCAATCAAGATTTCATTCGCTCCCTTTTCTAAATGTTCTGCCGCAATGATGACGTGTTCTTGGCGATGGTCGGTCTGAATCTTCTTTCCATTCGCAGTAACTGATTCAATGTTGGTAGCTCGCTCGTTGAAATCCAGGTAGAGCGGTTGTTGCAGGTCTGTTATTTTCAATGACAGGTTTAAAACTGTGGGAATAGCCTTTTCCTTTTCTCCAGGTATGTCAAAGGAGAGGTTATAGACTACATCTGAAACTTGTTGCTTTCTGTATTCTGCCATTTTTAACGGA
>JBDWQX010000161.1:0-21530 GCA_039986395.1 Cyclobacteriaceae bacterium | reverse complement strand
ATCGATGAACATTGAGCCCAGCAAGTTGTTTACTAATACTCATTAGGTCTTTGACCTCATCGGTTGACTTTTTACGCATTACTTCGATAAGCTCAGCAGTGCATTCGAGAAGGCGAGGCTGCGTGGTGCTAACCTCATATTGAGATTTGAAATCAAGGTTTTTGGCTGGAGAGACAACTGCAATCATAATTCAAAACTAGCACTCATCATCCATTTTCTTCATCTATCAATGGGACTTTATTGGAAACAATGTTTAGCAAGAAAAGTTAAACTTTCGATGATTGGAGCTGCTTCTTAGTAAGAAGTAGAAGAATTTTCTTATCAATGGGAAAATTACTCTTCCTGAAGCTCCATTCCTGGGAAGACATGGCTGGTACTCCTCCAAATTGCAAAATTCCCCTATTTTGACCTACTTACATATTGATACGAATGATCAAATGCTAACTGAAGTTGCCATGAAAAGAGAGATAAAGAGTATTGCTCGGTGGGTTATGGTGTTGTTTATCACCGCAATGCTGCTACCTGCTTGTGAAAGTGCTGACGAAGAAATCTTCGATAACGCCGATGTAGATGTAGAATTAGAGACGGACGAAGAGGACGAAAAGAAGTCAAAACCCATAAAATCCACTCTTTAATATCTATCGTTTTAGACATGACAAACTTGAATCACATCATGACAATATTTACTAGAAATTTAAGACAGTTGATAGGTACTGTATGTATCAGTGCATTGGTTCTTTCTTCCTGTGTTCAGGAAACCGACATTGCAATAGTTGACCCTGAAGTTAAATCTGCTTTTGATTTGGAGCTTGAGATCATTTTTGAGGCAATGGAGAGTGATCCACAATTGGCTCTTGATAAGTTGGACAACCTTATTCTAGAGGCTGAGGCAGTTGATTCCAGATACTACTCAGGAAGAGCAAAATGGTACAAAGCCTATATCTACGATGAAATTGTGGAGGACGTATCTCTTGCATATAATAACTACCACGAGGCATTGAAAGATATTCTGCAAACGGATGATTCCTCATTAAAGATGATGATTTATAATAATTTGGGCATTTTGTACCGATTTTATGGTCAGTACGATGCTGCAATTGAGAATTACGAATCAGCATTGC
Source organism: Cyclobacteriaceae bacterium (assembly GCA_039986395.1). Taxonomy (GTDB): domain Bacteria; phylum Bacteroidota; class Bacteroidia; order Cytophagales; family Cyclobacteriaceae; genus Ekhidna. Next base: position 20,409 of record JBDWQX010000161.1, on the reverse strand, counting down.
AACTAAAAGGTGAGTTAGCACTTGACGAACTTTCTAATGTCTATTACAACTACGGAGTTGCACTGAAACTTAAAGGTGATAGTGTTTCGTTTTTTGAAGCAGAACAGGCTTTTACGAGATCATTGGAATATGCAAAGGAGGTTGAGTATCATGAAAATATTGCTAGTGTTTACAATCAAATTGGATTGATGTACAAGACTATTGGCGACTATGATATGGCAAGGATTGCCTACGACAACACCATACGAACATATGGCAAGAATGCTGAACTCTCTGATAAGGTTGGCAAAGCGTATCACGGAATTGGCGTTACCTACATGGACGAGGGTAATACCGAGTCTTCTGTAAGAGCATTTGAAATGGCACTAGAGTACAAGCGTTTTAGTGGATCAATCTTCATAACTAAATATGACCTTGGCACAGTGTTACTAAGAAATGGTCAAATCGATGATGCAATTAGTACGTGGAAAAATGCTTTGGATGAGAAACATGATAAAAATAGCGTTGAGCAGGTTCAAATCTATTCTGACTTGACAAATGCACTGAAGAGCAACAATCAGTTTAAGGAAGCACTTAGTTACTCTGAGATTTATAATTCAAGCATGCAAAGTATTTTAAAGGAGGGGGAAAGCTATAAAAGCAAAAGCGATCAAGTACTGTTCGCAAATGTGATCAGCGATTACGAAGAATTCAATAAAACAACACCATTTTTAGCAAGACCGTTGATGATCCTGCTAACTATACTTGTAGCAGTTGTTTTAATGTATTTTGTAGTTGCACTGTACTACAGATCAAGATCCAGAAGAAAGGTAACGGAAGTCGTTTCCAAAATTCAGACTGAGTTCCTAAACATCAAGGTTGATTAGAATCCCTATCTCCAATAATTTTAGCGAGGTTATCCTGCATAACATAGAACTCTGCTAACTTCTTGTTGAACGCTAAGAAAATAGCTCTTAGGTCACCAAAAATCCGTTTTCGATCAATTTCATTAAGGTCATCAGCCTCAAGTTTTTTGAGCTTGTCTCCAAACAGAGTTGTGAACCGATCCAGATCACCTCGCTCAATTTGGTATTCGACCGCAGCATCATTCAATAGACTTTCCAGTTTTGCCTCGGTGTTGAACTCAATCTTAAACTCATCGAAATTAGTTTCAGTGAGCTCTTTAGTTATAAAGAGGTGAAGGTTGATCCGAAATTCGGATGCGATAGCCCTGAGAACCTCGGGCTTAGGAATGACATTATGCTCATACTTGTTGATGTTATGAGTAGGAACGTCAATCATACCGCCAAACTCACTTTGACTCTTGATGTTCTTCAGCTTTCTGAGAGCACGTATATTTTTGTTGATTAAATCCAATTGTGGCTTTCGACTTAATATTAATGGTTCTGAGAATATTTTTCTTACAATTTAGTAAGAATATTTTTCTATCTCACTATAAATCAAATACTTATAAATTATCTCTGCTACCTAAAAAATAAATGGCGATATTTTTAGAATCCTGTATTTATTTGTCACAAGGCTTCACATTAATAAAGTTGGCACGAAGCTGATTATTCAGGAACCAGCTAACACAGCGGCAAAAATGCACCATGAAAATGGTGCATTTTTATTTTGTAAGCATACCTGGGGTTATAAGCCCATTCACGCAATTCTCGCAGGGAACTGAAGATAGTGTGAAGAAACTTAATTCTCTTAAGAATATTTTTCTTGTACTTATTCAATTAGAATATCATAACAAGCTGATTATTAGATATTTATACAATAAGCGGCTTCCTGTATTTAAATTCAGTAGGATATATAAGCAATTACATTTTATTTGTTACGAACCAACGGACTAAGCGATGATGGATACAACTATAAAAACTTCCCTAATGAGGTCTCCCTTTTTAAAGTTTGATCCAAAGCGAGGTACCGTCAGTTTTAACTATGAAAAGTCATTTGTTGGAGTATTGGTAGCGATCAACATTGTTACTGGCATCTTGACCTCTATTCTCTATTTGAGACTCCTAGATTTTTGAGCGAGTCTTCATTCTGAATCAAGCGGGAAAAGAACTGTAAATGTTGTGCCTGCTCCTTCCGTACTTTCTACTTCAACCTCTCCTTTGTTTAGTATAACAAATTCGTAGACAAGCTGAAGACCTAATCCAAGACCTTCTTCCCCAAGTGTTCCTTTGGTAGTGATGTTTTCATTCAATCTAAAGAGAACTTTCAATTTTGCTTCTGGGATGCCAACTCCATTGTCGATGATCTTGACTTTGGCAGTATTTGATTCGCTATCCTTTTCGGCCAAAATCTTCACATGACCTCCATTCGGTGTGAATTTGAGTGCATTATTGAGAAGGTTTCTGAATATTGTGGCCGTTGTATTCTTATCAAGAAGCAAGTCGAAATCCTCTTTGACCATCAGTTCCGTCTTAATGTTTTTTGATTGAGCCATATCAGTAAACATTTCATTTACCTCAGCTAAAATACCTGGAAGGCTCAGCTTCTCAGGAGTGTACGGGAAATTGCCTCTTTGCTGTAAAGACCAATGGAGCAAGTTGTCTAAAAGTTTTATCAGACGATTGACAGATCTTTCCATCTTCTCAATCATATCCTTTAATTGATCAGTATTGTTGTCTTCAAGAAAGTATCTGGTGACTCCGACTAGTCCGCTCAGATTGTTTACAGGACCTCTTAGATCGTGAGAAATAATGGAGAAGAATTTATCCTTTGTGTTGTTTAGTGAAAGCAAAGAGTCTTTTTGCTCCTCTAGTTTGTTGTTAAGTCTAAGTTTCGCTTTTGAATGGGAGTATTGGATGACGACAAGACAAATGACAATAAGTAGTATAATTCCACCTGTGATCATTATGATCTGATTGCTCCGCTTTTGGGCGATCAAAAGATCCACCTCAGCTTGCTTCTGTCCAACTTCAAAGCTTGTTCGGAGATTTGCTAGCTCTTGTGTCGTATCCAGGTTTTGGATACTATCTCTATAAGCATAATATTGGTTTTGATAACCAATAGCTTTTTCGTATTTACCTACCTCTTGACAAATCACGAATAGTAGGTAGGATGCATCTCTTGCCTGCTCTTTTAGTCCTTCTTCTATAGCGATTTTCAAGCCAATCGAGGTATATTCCAGTGCCTTTTCCCTGTTTTTTTCTTCATAAAAAATGCTCCCCAATTGATTGTAGTAATCAGCCATACCAAATAGGTCCTGGTACGCTTTCAACATCTCAATTGCCTCCTGTAGATCATTTTTGGCACGCTCGTTTTCTCCTCTTTTCCAATAAACCAGCGCTTTGTTTCCAATTATGTAGGCAACAGCTCGGTTCATATTTATTTCTTTCAAAATCACTGCTGATTCATCATAGTAGGCCATTGCTGAATCGTATCTTTCGATTAAGTAGTAGTCATACCCCATATTGAGGAGCGTAAGTGCAAGTCTCTGTCGACTACCTGTTGTTCGGAGTAGGTCTATTGTTTTCGATCCGTAAAGCAATGCATTTTCGGAATCACCATTTTGTGTGTAGCAAGCTGAGATTTCCTGATATATATCTATTAGAAGCCTCTTAAAGCCTTCCTTTTCTGAAGCATCTTGAGCACTCTCAAAAAGATTCTCTAGCGCTTGACCAAGATTGCCCAACAGTCGGTGGGCAACACCAATTCTGAGGTTGGCTTTTATGATGTACTCCTGATTGTTGGATTTCTCCGCAAGTTCTAGAAGTTGATTTCCAAACTTTAATTCGTCTTCCGGTGAGCTTGAGTGAATGGATAATTGGTAATATGCTTCTAGCTCTTCTTCTAAGTTGAGGTCTCCATTTTCTATTAGAGTTCTCACACTATCTGCTTTCGTCTGGTTTTGAGCGCAGGTAGCTAGAACAGTAAGCGTAAAGTAGAAAACTAGCCAGGCTCTAATCATTCTACACATAGGTTAAGTAGCATTAGTCGGCATCCGTAATTTTGATTTTAGGATCTAATCGAATTGGAGGTCCGTCATTTCCTTTGAAGTTGTAAACGATATCGTACTTCAACATACCGTCTTCCTCATCAAAGTCCTCCGGAATTGCAATTACCCACATTTTATCCGCATTGATTTCCTCAGGCGCATCTACTAATTTAAGTTGAGATGACTCATCGAATTCAATTCCATCAAGGTCTGAAACTCCACCGCCAGAGTACCAAAAGACATATTCCCCTGGCTTAGCGGAAGCGGTAATGGTTTCCATACCTACCTCTGTGTAACTCGTAACATCATCTGTAGTGGTGGCATAGTACAATTTGTCATTTTTAAACTTCAACACGGTTACCGATTTCTCAGCACCCTGCCTTCCTTTTGATGCATTGAGATACTCATCGGCCAATTGAGTTGCAGCAATCATATCTTGATCTTCAAGGTCAATATCTTCAGTTATCAGTTTTTCCTTACAGGAACCAAATAGCAGAAAGAAAGTGAATACTAAAAGAAGTTGTTTTGTATTTGACTTGGAATTCATGGACGTAGCGGGTTTATCAATTGATAATTCTTGTATCAAAAGTATGTCAATTGATAACAAGAAGTGAGGGTAATTCTTGATTTTAGTTGAACCAGGGAAATTGGACGTTGAATGATTTACAATCGTCTGTGAATAACTACTCACGAGCTCAGGAATTGGAGAAAAGAAGAGAGATGCTGATCTATTACTACGTATTAAGCCACCTCCAGAATTTGCCCACTAGCGTTTTCGGCTTAGGCCTTTGAGTGACCATCTTTGTTGCGGGCTCTAAGACTGGAGTTTCGGCTTTTTGCTTCGATTGTTTGGGTGTGTTTTGCTTCAGTTTAGATTTGTAATGAGCTTCTTTTTGGGCTTTTACTTTTTTCTTCTCTCTGTCTCGTACTCGCTTTTCCTGACGTGCTTTTTGTTCTTCTTCCTTCTTTTTTGCAATGAGCCTTCTTTGCTCTCGGAGTTCCTCCCTTTGCTTTTGCCGCAACGCTAGGGTTTCGCTATCAAATTTTGGTTTTGTTGGTTGGTCATTTTCCTCAGACTCCTCAACTTTTGGCTCAGCTATTTCAATTTTCCCAACAACTTTCAGTCCGTCAAGCTCCTTTTTCGGAGCCTTAATCAAGGTGATTTTACTTAAGTCAACAGATGCTTCTTCGGATTCCAGTAACTCCAGTAATCGATCAGTTTCGATCGTTTCGTCTTTCTCTCGCTGCTGAGTTTGAACTTCTGCCACTGGAGGTTGCTCTTCCACCTCTTTCTCTGGTAGGGGTCCTTCAACTTCTTGCATCAAATAAGTCATTTCATCTAGATCGGATGTCTCTAGTCCTGAAGATGTCTGCTTTTCTTGCACAGTGACTTCATCTTCCTCCAATACTTCGGGCACTTCTGATTCTTCAAGTGTCACCTCATGCAAAGGAGGTTTTTCTGAGACTGTGTCAGGCGCAGGCTCTTTTTCTATCTCCTTAGGTGCCTCTTCAATTTCCACATCAAGTTCTTCAGGCTCATCAAATAGAAGTTCGAAACGTTTGGCAATCAATGTTTCTGTCTTCTCATCTAGCTTAGAATTGGAATGAAGCTCACTTGAAGCTGGGGCTAACTCGTTTAGATATGAGATTACTTCTTGCAGGGAAACGTCGTACTTTCTGGCTAGCTGTCCTAGTCTCATTATTCTGTTATTTCAGACCCGCAAAATTAAGTAAGCCTCTTGAAAAGATCATAGTGAGATTGCTCATGTTCATGGATTTTTGCGTCGATTCATTACGGCAAGAGACTAATTCGCACCTTCTTCTTTTTAAGTCGTGTGTTATTGAGTAGCTCAATCAACTGCTCCGATTTCGAATGATGCACAGAGACAAAACTGCAGTCTTGTTTTAATTCGATAATACCGAGTTCATCTTTGCTCAACTTCCCTTGTTTAAAGAACATCCCCGCTATGTCTCCCTTAGAAATTTTGTCTTTTCTTCCACCAGAAATGAAGAGTGTTTCCCACTGGCTAGACAGATCTTCGCTCTTAGCTTTCAAAGTGATTGCTTCCATACTTTTTATATATGAAGGCAAGATTGCTTTCTCTTCGCAAAGAATGTAGGCCATTCCTTCGCTTTGCATTCTTGCTGTTCTGCCATTTCTGTGCACAAACTCTTCTTCAGAATGAGGCAGTTGGTAATGAATGAGGAAATCCATTTCTGGGACATCAATTCCCCTTGCCGCCAAGTCGGTGGCGACCAGTAAGTTGTATGTTACGTTTCTGAATTTGATAAGTGCGCGCTCTCTCTCAACCTGCTCTAAGCCGCCATAAAAACAACCATGATCAATTTGATGTTCAGCAAGCGTTTGGCTGATTGTTCGAATGCTCTCTTTGAAATTACAAAAAATGATTCCATTTCCTTTTCCAATATGTTTGAGCAGTCGCACAAGTGTTTCAGGTTTGTCCTTACCTAAATAAAGAACCGATCTAAGCTGCAATTGTGAGCTGTAATTTTTGAGAAAATTCAAGTGTGTTGCACTTCGTATTCCAACAAAGGGCGGAATTTCAACCTTCTGAGTGGCTGATGTCAATACCTTCTTTTTAACGGCCGATAAGGAGTCAATAATCTCCTTCATTTCTTCTGTAAATCCCACTTCAAGCGACTTATCAAACTCATCAAGAACCAGCATTTTGATGTGTGCTGTGTCAATTCTGTCTCTTCTAATGTGGTCAGCAATTCTACCCAGCGTTCCGATCAATAGTGTTGGTGGGTGCTTGAGTTCTATTTTGTCCTTATATCCCGATTGCCCGCCGTAGACCGCATTGGCCTTGTAGCCACTGCCCATTTCTCTAACAACCTGTTCTATTTGTATGGCAAGTTCACGGCTTGGCACCAGTATCATTACTTGAACTGCTTTTAGGTTCGAGTCAAGGGTTGCAATGATCGGCAAAAGAAACGCAAGGGTTTTTCCAGAACCAGTAGGAGAGAGCAAGATCACTTCATCATCTGAAGTGATCGCATCATACGCACGCACTTGCATTGCATTCAATGCAGCTATTCCCAGTTTTTGGAGAATGTCCTTGGTGTCTTTTACTCCCATCGAACAAAGGTAGGTCGCTGTATTCTAGGAATGCATAATTCTAAGGAGGATCAGCCTACTGGAAAACTAATCTAGCTTGAGATGATGGATGTGCTCATCAATAAGGTCTATTCGCTCTGTGACAGTAACCACATACTTAGATAGTTCTTTTTCCAACTTTTCTATTTCTTTATAGTATTTCGAGCCAGAGCTACCTTTGCCTTCCTCGATTTCCGTGAAGTCCTCGCACTCTTTCTGAAGAAACAACTTGAAATTTTTGGTTGTATAATCAGCTTCTACCGTGATGATATCTTTTAAAGTAGCTTCGGCTTCCTTGTCTTTGCTGTCAGCATACTTTCTGGTCACTATACCATATAAAAGTGTATCATAGTGATGAATATCATCAAGCAGATCTACAATTTTGTCTCGATACTGGTCAGCTGTACAATAGTATTTCAAGCCAGTATATCTTCCTAGGGATAGTGCTTGCTTATCCCATTGAGCTGTTAGATCATCAATAACTGTAACGATATCCTCGTCTTGCGCAGTGGCACCAAGAGAGCATACAAAGAGGCAGAGAATTAGTAGGTGTTTCATGATAAAAATTATTACTTGCTAAAGTACGTGGCGTTGGTAAATTAATCCAACGTAATCTGAAATAAAAATACATCAATTTGATTGCATCAGTGCTTTTGAAATAGGATCTTTCTTATCTGAACTATTTCAATAAAGGTCAGTACGCACCTCATCTACAAGGCAAAAAATATGACATCTACCACATTCTACCTTTTACCTAAATCCCTAATCATGCGAATCTCGACTTCACTGTTTCTTATGTTTATTTCATTCATTTCTTTCTCGCAAGTTGAAGAATCAGACTATCAGGAGCTGCAATATCGAATGATTGGTCCGTTCAGAGCTGGACGTACTGTAGGAGCGATAGGCATCCCATCGCAACCGAATGTCTTCTTTATGGGCGTAAACAACGGAGGTGTTTGGAAGACGGACGATTACGGGGGAACCTGGAATCCGATCTTTGACGAGGCACCAACAGGATCAGTAGGGGACTTGGCTGTTTCGCCATCACATCCAGATGTCATTTATGTTGGAACAGGCGAGGGGTTACATCGACCAGATCTGGCGGTTGGGGATGGAATGTTTAAGTCGACAGATGGCGGAATGAATTGGTCTCACATTGGGTTAGATGATATTCAGCAAATTAGTCGTGTTATTGTTCATCCAAAAAACCCAGACATTGTGTTTGTGGCGGGCCTCGGACATCCATATGGGTCCAATGAAATGCGTGGTATTTTTCGATCGTTAGATGGCGGAAAAACATGGGAAAAAACGTTATACATCAATCACAACACTGGTGCTGTTCAAGTAGAATTTGATCCTAACAACTCCCAGATACTTTTCGCAGATATGTGGGAACATCAGGAAGGCCCATGGGAAAACGCAAAATTCTCCGGACCTAACAGTGGCCTTTTTAAATCGACCGATGGTGGAACTACCTGGCGTAAAATCGAAAAAGGACTCCCCACTGCAGAGCAAGGACTCGGAAGGATCGGCGTAGCTATTTCCAGAAGTAATTCGAAGCGGATGTATGCCACAGTAGATGCCAGGCAAAATGGTGGGGTTTATCGGAGCGACGATGCTGGAGAGAGCTGGAAACTGATCAACGACAACCGACGCTTATGGGGCAGAGGTGGTGACTTTGCTGAGGTCAAAGTACACCCGAAAGATGAGAACACATTGTTCATTGGTAATGTCGCTTCTTATAAATCATCGGACGGAGGCGAAAGCTGGACCTCATTAAAAGGTGCGCCAGGCGGGGATGACTATCATCGGATTTGGATCAATCCTACGCATCCGGATATCATGATTTTTGCGGCTGATCAGGGAGCCACGATCACTGTGAACGGGGGCGCAACCTGGAGCTCATGGTACAACCAGCCAACTTCTCAGCTCTACCACGTGGCGACAGATAATCAATTTCCGTATTGGGTGTACGGTGGTCAGCAGGAGAGTGGAGCTATCGGAGTTGCTAGTAGGAGCAATGGCGGACAAATCTCCTTTCGAGACTGGATGGGTGTGGGTGCTGACGAATACGCTTACGTGGCTCCAGATCCGAAAGACCCATCCATTGTGTACGGTGGACGCGTCATTCGTTTTGATAAGAAGACCGGTCAATCACAAAATGTAGCACCTGAAATTCTGCGATCAGGCAACATTCGGTTTCTGCGATCAATGCCACTGCTATTTCACCCTGCAGATGAGACGATGCTGCTATTCGGAACCAACGTGATTTGGAAAACACACAGTGGGGGACAGAAGTGGGAAGAAATTAGCCCAGACCTTACACGGAAACAACCAGCGATTCCTTCGAGCGTGGGAGATTTCAAAAATGAGGACATGAAGACCATGCCACAACGAGCCATTGTGTATGCCATAGCACCATCGCCACTGGATAAGAATATCATTTGGGCCGGGACAGACGACGGGCTTGTTCACGTAACTATTGATGGGGGAAAGAACTGGAAGGACGTAACTCCAAAAGCGTTAACCTCCTGGGATAAGGTATCTCAAATAGACGCAGGTCACTTTGAAAAAGGCACTGCATACATAGCTGTGAATGCCATACGTAAAGACGACATGAGACCCCATATTTACAAAACCCATGATTTTGGTGAAACCTGGAGTGAAGTGGTTTCAGGAATGAATCCCTCTGGACCAGTCAATGTTGTTCGAGAAGATGTTAAGAAAAAGGGATTGCTGTTCGCTGGGACTGAGAGAGAAGTATACTTCTCAAACAATGATGGAGAAGCATGGAATTCACTTAGAATGAATATGCCAGCCAGCTCCATTCGTGATTTGGTTGTTCACGAAAACGATTTAGTCATAGGTACTCATGGTAGGTCTATATGGATTTTGGATGATTTCAGCTCATTAAGAGAAATATCAATAGCTAAGGCAGCAGATGTTCATCTATTCGAACCTTCAGTAGCAACACGTGTACGTTTTAATATGTTTGGCGACACACCGCTTCCGCCTGAGGAACCAACGGGACAAAATCCTCCTGATGGTGCCATTCTCTACTATCAGTTAAATACAGAGGTTATCGAAGTGAAGATTGAAATACTTGATCAGAAGGGAACAAGTATTGCTGCCTTTTCTAGCGATGATCCTATGGAGTCATTGGACTCTACACGGTTTCCACATCCCACCTACTGGGTCAGGCCAGAGGAGAGGCTATCTACAAAGAAAGGTCATCATCGCTTTATTTGGGATCTGCACTACAGGGCCCCGCGCGGTGCAGATCTAGGCTTTGCAATTGCTGCAGTTTTAAGAAATACCCCAAGTGGGCCAAGTGGACCTTATGTTTCCCCTGGCACTTACACTGTCCGCTTGACGGTCGACGGTCAAACAGTCGTAAAACCTTTGACCGTAAGGTTGGACCCAAGAGTCTTGATCAGTGATGAAGACTTGCAGTTGCAGAGTGATCTTTCATTGAAGTGCTATCGAAACTATGGTATACTTCAGGACATTCGACTTGTGCTAGACCAAAAACTTTCTGAGAAGATGAAATGGAAAAAAGGAGAGAAGGAGGAGCTACTTGAGCTTCGAGGTTCTGGCTCGCCGAGTCGAGGTGATATTCTCTATGGTAGCATTCGTACCACTCCATTAAGCGAAGAAACAATCGTGGGGCTTCAGGAAAAACTCCTGCATTTGCAAGAGGTTTTGCAGAGCGCGGATGTACGCCCTACTGACCAAACTACAGAGGCTGTAGAAGCTTTGACTTTGAGAATGAATGAAGTCAAGGCTAAATGGGATAAAATCAAGTAGAAATCATTAGAGAGTTGTTCCGATTGTGGTTCTCCAAGGCCCATTGATTTTACATTTGGATAACTTATATTTTGATTAGTTTACAATATGTCCAAAACCATAATAGTCTCAAATCGCTTACCAATACGCATTGAACGGAATGATGAAGAGGGGTTTGACTATATACCCAGCGAGGGAGGTTTAGCAACAGGTCTTGGCTCGATATACAAGCAGGGTTCAAATATTTGGTTAGGTTGGCCTGGCATACCTGTCGGAAAGTCGGATGAAAAAAAGGAAGTAAGGGAGCACTTGAAGGAGCACAGTATGAGCCCCGTATTTCTGACTGAATCTGAAATTGAAGAGTACTATGAGGGTTTTAGCAACGAGACTTTGTGGCCCAACTTTCACTACTTCAATCAATATGCTATATATAATGATGCTTTTTGGGAAAGCTATCAAAAAGTAAACAGGAAGTTTGCCAAGGCACTTGAGGCAGTTCTTGATGAAGGGGATACGGTCTGGATACATGATTATCAACTATTGTTATTGCCATCATACGTTCGAGAGACACATCCTAACATTGGTATTGGATTTTTCCTACATATCCCTTTTCCATCTTTTGAGTCCTTCAGGTTGTTGCCGTGGCGCAGACAGCTTTTGGTTGGGATGTGTGGGGCTGATTTTGTGGGTTTTCATACGTATGACGATATGCGTCACTTTCTTTCCTCGGTAAACAGATTGGTAGGAATCGGAAACACCAATGGCCAGATGAGAGTAGGAAATCGCTTGGTTCAAGCCGATGCACTTCCAATGGGTATTGACTATGACAAATATGCCCAATCAGCATCGCATCCAGACACATTGGACCGTGAAGTCCGATACCGTACCTCACTCGGTGATGTGAGAGTGATACTGTCCATAGATCGTTTGGATTACTCTAAGGGTATTCCTCAGCGTCTAGAAGCATTTGAGAAATTCCTTGAAGAAAATGAGGAATTTAGGGAGAAAGTGTCATTGGTCATGATTGTGGTTCCTTCGCGGGACACGGTACCTAAGTATGCTCATCTTAAATCTGAGATTGATCTGCTCGTAGGCAGGATCAACGGAAAATACGGTAGGATCAATTGGACACCCATTCTATATTTCTACCGAAGTCTACCACTGAATGCTTTGAGTGCTTTTTATCGTATGGCTCATGTTGCCTTAGTAACGCCAATGCGAGATGGTATGAACCTTGTCTGCAAAGAATTCATAGCGAGCAAACTGGATAAGAAAGGGGTTTTAATTCTAAGTGAGATGGCAGGATCAGCAAAGGAGCTGTCAGATGCTATTTTGATTAACCCGAATGATATGGGTCAATTAGTGGCCGCATTAAAGGAGGCGCTAACAATGCCAGAGTCCGAGCAAATACGACGCATGGAGATCATGCAAAATTCACTGAAACGATACAACATTCATGCTTGGGTTAGTCTTTTCATGCGACGGTTGGAGCATGTGAAAAAAGAACAAGAAAACTTGCTTACAAAGCCCTTGTCTAAAGAAATCCTGACGGAGATAAAGACAAGCTATAAAAAAAGTAAAAAACGTATCATTTTCCTCGACTACGATGGAACACTGGTCGGATTTCATGCAGATCCAACAGCGTCCAAGCCAGATAAAGAACTCAAGAATTTGCTAGAGCGGCTATGTGCATCCAAGAAAAACAAGGTTGTCATTATAAGCGGAAGGGGTAGGGAAACACTCGGAAGGTGGATGAAGCCTTTTCAGCTTGACTTAATCGGCGAGCACGGAGTATGGCACAAAGAGAGGGGGCAGAAGTGGAAGCAGTTTGTGAACCTGGATAATTCGTGGAAGGATGAATTTTCACGTGTCCTAGATATGTATGTTGATCGGACACCTGGTTCATTTATCGAGCAGAAGGACTATTCACTGGTTTGGCATTATCGCAAAGTGGAAACTGGTCTTGGCGAACTCAGGTCTAGAGAATTGACGAGCCATCTGAAATACATCTCCTCTGAACGTGATATACAAGTTCAAGAAGGGGACATGGTGATCGAGGTAAAGCACTCGCAGGTGAACAAGGGGACGGCTGTGGCGAATTGGCTACAACAGGAGACTTATGATTTTTACATGGCATGCGGTGACGACTGGACAGATGAAGACACATTCAAGGCCATGCCAGAAGAAACACACACTATCAAAGTAGGAGCTGCCTCGTCCGCAGCAAAGTACCGCGTAGAAAGTTATAAGGACATCCGAGTACTTCTACAATCCCTTTCCGGTTAGTAAAAATCGGGTCGGTCTAACTTTCGGGCAATTCGACTTGCCGCGTTTAGCAAACCCACGTGACTATATGCCTGAGGGAAATTGCCCCACATACTGCCATCGTCAGCTTTTACATCCTCACTAAGTAAACCCAGGTGATTGCTGTGGGCGAGGAGTTTGTCAAAATAGGTCTGCGCTTCATCCAGCCTTCCCACGCATGCAAGGGTTTCCACATACCAAAATGCACAAATTAGAAAGGTGGTGTCAGGCTCACCAAAGTCATCCTGGTGCCTATATCTATAAAACAATCCATCGCCTGCATGCAGCTCCTTTTCCAGTGCCGCTAAATGGTCTCTTGCCTTATCAGAATCACTCGGAATATAGTTCATCAGAATCAACTGCAGCGTACTTGCATCCATGCGATCTACACCGACCGCCTGCGCATAACCTTTCTTGCTTTTGACGTAGCATTTCTCAATCATTTCAGCGGATTTCACCTTGAGCTTACTGGCTAAGTCTTCTATCTCCTTGTTCTTAAGTGCCTTGGCAATCTTGATAGCGGCACTGCTTCCTGCCCAGTGAAAGAGATATGTATAACAATGATGTTGCGCCAGATTCCTAAATTCCCATAACCCCGCATCTTGTTCATCAAATGTTTGCTCGATCATCTTCAAGGTTTTGTGAATAAGTTCAGGGGTATTAAATCGTTCGTCGAAGACCATTCGTTGATCATTAAACAACGGTAATAATGAGATCAACACCTGGCCATAGACATCATTTTGGATGTGCGTATATGCTTGATTCCCAACACGTACTGGTTGGTTTCCTTCATATCCAGCTAAGTCGAGTTGATACTCATCGAGCTTTTGCTGACCTGTAATTCCGTACAAAGGTTGATACCTGTTCACTTCTTCAATGGTGGTGTCGAGTATGTAGTGAAAGTACTTTTCTGATTCTTCGAAGTGTCCAATGTTATTGAAAGCGTTGAGAGTGTAATAGGTGTCCCGCATCCAACAAAACCGATAATCCCAGTTTCGTGTACTACCAGGACTTTCGGGTAAGCTAGTCGTGGTAGAGGCTACGATAGCCCCTGTATCTTCATACTGATGAATTTTTAAGATCAATGCTGAACGTATCGCCTGTCGTTGATAGAAATTGACAATGTTGGCTGATTTCACCCACTCCCTCCAGTACTTAGTGGTCTTGGTTATGAAATTCTCAGAGGTTTCTTCAAGAGCTGCCTCTAATGGTGGTCCCCATGTAAGCACCATGTATTTGACTTCATTTAGTGCAAAACTCTTTTCATCCAAAATGTTATTTAAAGATACATTAGTAGTTAAGCGAACGTCAACATCCAGATTCAAGAAGCGAATGTGATTACTACCAAGACTTGGCTCCGGCTTTCTCGCTCCGTAATTACCAACCGGTCTACATCTCACAACAATTCTTGGACTGCCAGAAATTCGCTCTATTTTCCTAATCAGCATCAATGGTTTGAAATATCTATCAGACTGCAAGAATCGTGGGGCGATGTCAGTAACCCTATACGAGCCGGAATTAGTAGTTACCTCAGTACATAAAATGTTGGTGTTTTCCACATAGTACTGGTTCGAAGTGTGGGATTTTTCAGAAGACTTTACAGAAAATTCTCCCCCTTTATCATGGTCCAAAAGACTCCCAAATATAAAACTGCTGTCAAATCTTGGCCAGCACATCCAGGCGATGTTCGTGTCTGTGTGAATGTGTGCGGTAAATGCGCAATTGCCTATAACTCCATAATCGTATGTATGCCTCATTAAATCTTCTTGGTACGTTAGATGGCTCAAGATTAATGAAAGAAATCCTGATTTATAATTAAACAGAAACCTTAAATTAAAGAAGCTGACTATTCACACGCAAAGTCACCACTCTGTGGTCCAAGTGAGTATGATTTCAACGAAAATTCTAAACTGGAACTAGGAAGAACTCTGGATGTTACTGTTGAGCGGGATGCTCACCAAAGAAGCTTATTGTTATGGATAAACGGAACATTCTAAACTGAAGATCAATTATCTATACGCTCAAAAGAAGTACTGTCTTCAGATGAAACAAAAAATGTTATTTTGTTATCAGTATTTCTTCCAAAAAATATCATTTCCTTACCGTCCTGTCTAACAAACACATCATCTCCCCGAGGAATGTATTTCAGCCCAGCTTTGACCAAACTAGCACTGTTGGCTTCTATTTTAATTGCTGCACCCCTTTGCCAAGCACCTTTCCTGAAGGCCTCTTCCCCACAGGTATGGCAGAAAAGGCCATTATAATAGTTCCCAGCATATTCGTTTAGGTCCAGATTATCTCTCTCTGATGGAATGTCAAATAGTGGGGCCTTCTTAATATTAAAATGATCGTAAATAACATTAAAAACCTCCCATGTTGAAACACCACCGCCCCCTGCTTCTGCATCCCTGTTCGCCACTATGAATATTCCCAAATTAAGTTCTGGAGCTATATTAAGATTACATGTTGTTCCAAGCATCACGCCTCCATGACCTAATGTCCTTACATCAAACGCAGTGGGTCTTGAGCCAAAAACATTACCCTCCCAAAAACCATGAGTCATACCTACAAACTCGGGGTGGGGTCTGTATTGAGGAGCCAATACTTGCCTCATCATTTTCTCTGAAAAAAGTAATCCATTTTTATTACTTCCATTGCTTGTCAATGCCTCCAACAATCTACCCATATCCGCCACTGTCGCATCAACAGAAGATGCTGGCACCGTCTTATAAACTTCATAAGGCATGGTAGTGTAGACTCCATTATTGTAGCCGTAACGTTTTGCTAACAGATGCATATTTTCCATTTCAACTTCAACTGAAGAGAGACTCATACCGAGAGGTTCGAATAGGAGCTCTTTCATAGCCTGTGAGTAAGAAAGTCCAGTTATTCTTTCTATCAAAACACCTGCGAGAGTAGCACCGTAAGTATCGTAAGTGAAGTGTGAACCAGCTGGTCGAATTCTTCGCAGATTTCTCCCTGCAAATGTTAAAATACTTGACCTATTAGCCTTTCTGTCCTTAAGACTTAAATCAAAACTCAATATTTGTCTCCTGATACCAAATTGCTCAAATCCTCCAGTGTGTGTGAGAATGTGCCTGAACTTCACGGTATCTTTTAGCTGAAAAGGATTCTGAATGTTGCCAAAATAGTTGGTTACATCATCTTCATAACTTATTTGACCTTGATCTATTAATTTGGTTAGGCCAAGTATTGTCAAAGCCTTCGACACAGACCCTATTCGAAAAATGGTTGAATCAGAATCTACTTTTTTGCCTGTTTCAACGTCGGCGACACCATATCCTTTCTGATAAATAACATTCCCTTCCTTCACTACAACTATGGCAACACCTGGTAGATGTTCCTCTCTCATTTTGTTTATTAAAAAGGCATCTACTTTCTCACCGAGCGAATCAGATAGCGACAGAGTATCGTCCGTAGTAGCTTCCATTGAGGACTCTCTTGTTTTACATTGAGTCGCAATTACAAAAAGCAATAGGAGGAGCAAAATTGGTCTTCCGTGAAAAGGGGTTTTTAGGTGTAGTTTTCCGCTTGTTTTCATCTTCATCCTGTACTAAGTAATTATACTTGAAATGTTTCGCCTTGTTGGAAATTCAGATAGTATCAAAAATTCTCTCTATCTCTAATCTGTTCAAAGAATTCATAGTGTTTGCATAGGTAAGAAAAGCCTTGGAATGAAGTTGGAAGACTCTATTTATAATGTAGTATTCTGCATTTATAAATTAGGACTTATAATAGTAGGATCTTGGAAAAATTCAAAACCCAATGCAGCATTTTTCAATGGAAGAAAGCAACTGTTTCGAGAGCGAGTTGCTTTAAACCCACTTCGCCTTTAAGTCTTTGTATTTGGTTCTTCCAACTGGGATCAGCTCTCCATTTTTTAGCTCGGCCATGTACTTACTCCCAGATTTTACGGTGATTTCCTTTACTTCAGACATCTTCACCAAATAGGATTTATGGATACGCTCAAAACCATTTGTCAACAGCTGCTCCAATTTTTCGAGTGACTTATCGTGCAGCTCTTTCGTCCCATCTGTCAGAAATAGTTCGGTATAAGCACCCGCTCCTTTAATGAAAAGTAGCTTGCCAATGGGTATTAGCTGTATTCTGCCTCGCTTTTTGACGGCCAAAAATTTGATCGTATGGGTTCCCCTTTTTTCTTTGGAAATGGTCCGATTAAGGGCTTGCTCCAGCCGATCTCTATTGAAGGGTTTAGGCACAAAATCCAGTACCCCGTATTCAAAGGCAGCTATTGCTTGGTCTTTGTAGGCAGAGATAATGATGGTGTGAAACGATTGAGAAACTGCCTTGGATAGTAAATCAAAACCATTTTCACCATTGAGATTCAAATCCAGGAGCACAAGGTCGAGTTCATTTACATCGATAAATGCCAAGGCTCCTTCAAGCGTGTTCAGATGAGTGAGTGTCTGGATGGAATTACCAAAAATATCATGCGTCATGCGTTCAATTCGCTTGGCTATTCTGGCTTCATCTTCAACGATTAGGATCTTCATTCTCCTTACGAATATATTTTTATGGTGTTTTTCCAGCCATGGTCGGTAGGCTCAGAGGTCAAGTTCCAATTCTGTTGATAACTTTCAGTCAAGCGAGCCTTTATGTACTTCAATCCCGTGCCTTCTTCTCTACTTCTGGACTGACTCACGCCAGCCGCGAACGTCAAGAATGTGTAACACTTATACTCCTCATGAGATTTAAATACCAGCTTGAATTTGATGCTGTTATCTTCCAAAGGCAGGCTGTGGGTGATCCCATTTTCTAGTAGTGTGTGAAGAATAGCTGGAGGTATTTTTTCCTCGGAATCAACCCCTTCTTCTTCCCAGGAATAATTGATTTCCTTCCGATATTCCATGATTTCCATATGCGTACGGCAAAGTGCTATTTCCTGTGAGATAGGAATCAGTTTTTGATCCTCAATCTGATTAAAAAGATCAAACTCCTTGGCCAACGCTTCAATAAACAAAACTCCCTTCTTAGGTGCTTCTTCTACCCAGTCCAACAATGAGGTCAGGGTGTTCATTAGAAAATGCGGTTGGATGTTCTTTTTTAGCAATTCTAGACGTAGACGAGTGGACTGAACAAGTGAATTCTCATAAGCCAATCGCTGCTCTTTGATGTTAAGTGACAATAGATACAGCATACCTAACAGCGTAAGTCCCAACCCAGTGTACAAACTAATGACAAATCCGGAGGCAAGAAACACCACCACCGACGAAAGTAAGGTCACAAGAACAAGACGCGCTCCCCTTACATTTTTGTAAGCTCCATACGCTACTATTCCAAAGGAAAAACACCACATACTCAGTACCATGCCCACTGTTTTGAGATCAAATTCGTGACCATTTATAAGCCAGAAGCAGATGAGTAACACCGCGTATGAAATTAACGACAAGCCACGCCTTGGATAGGGGAATTGCATGGAGAAGTAGTAAGGGATCAAAAAGGAGATACCCAACAAAAATGAGTTAATGATTTGTAGTCTTATCACATGCAAACTGTAATGTAGGGGTATGTAATCTTCGCTAAATACGGTTAGAACAAGAGCAAAAATGAGAAAGCAGCAAACACTAAAAACAAGGGTTGGATACTCTTTTCTATTGTTTAGGAATAGAAAAAGAAAATAGATCGACACGATAAGAAAAGCTCCTGCGAAAACGTGCATGTAGGAAGTCTTGATGAGCAGATCGGTGAGCAAATCTTCATAATCCGCAATCTCTATTTCATAGTACCCTACATGATCTGGGAAATAATAGTTACTCAATCGTAAAGCCAACATGTGTGCTCCTTCTGTTGCCAGATGCGTAGGAATACCGTACGTAATCCATAATTCACCCTCAGGAGGAAGTTCCGCCTCTTGTCCCGGATTTCCATTTTTTCCAATCAACACCCCATCCCAAAAGATCTCATACTCTCCGTAAGCGTCTATTTGAAGGCCATAAGGCCGAGATTCCTCGGGAGCAATTAGAATATCTATTTTGGTACGGGACCAGAAAATCTCACCATCAGGAACGACTGATAGCCTTCTTTTCCAGTTGTTATCATTCCAGACCTTCTTCGTCCATGTTGGATCGTCACCTATTTGGAATACCGTCCGATGTTCTTTGAATACTGCAGGCTTTTGCATGCAGGAAGTTGCCAGCAGTATGACACAAAGGAAAAGGAAACAAGTTGAAGGTCTAAGGCCCATTTTGAGGTGACTTAAGCACGTAAAGTAACTTGATAAATCTGTCTTTTCTGAGTGGTTGAGAGCAGTTCATTCAACCATAGAGCAGTTGGCAAGTTAAACAGTGACTATTCACAACCTACCCCAGAAGTTTGAAGTACAACCATCAAAAATCCAACATAATAGGAATATTTCTGTGCCTGAGCAAATGGAAGAAGTGAACAACAATAATCCAAAATGAAAAAGCAGTACTGTATTTTGACACTGGTATTGGTACTCATTTTAAATGCCTGCAGTACTGACACTGAGAAGGCAAAAGACAATGATTCACCAACGGTACAAGCCGCCTATTTTGGAGAAAAGCCGCCAGGCCTAATTCCTAAAGAGTTTGCTCCTGATATTCTTTCACCGGACGGGCTTTTCGAAGGAGGGAAGTTTTCGCCAGATAGGAAGGAATACTACTTCACTCGGAAAAATGGAAAATATAAGGAACGCACATTTTTTGTTATTCGCTATGAAAATGGCAGCTGGGGAAACGAGTCTGAAACCGATTTAAAATGGCCCAAATTCTCTAAAGGAGGAGATACTTTATTTCGAGGAAATAAATACAGAATTCAATCCGACTCGGGATGGTCGGAATATAAAAGTCTAGGCGCTCCATTTTCAGATAAGCACATTATGGGTTTATCGTTTTCAGATAATGGAACTTCTTACTTTGATGAAATAGAATTTGATGAGTCTGGAAAACCTGATACAGTTGGAGCTATCAGTTATTCCCGTCGCATAAATGGTGAATATGAACCTCGTCAAAAAATGGGTCAGGAGATTAACACCGGAACATGGATTGCTCATCCGCACATTGCCCCAGATGAATCCTATTTGATATGGGATGTCAGGAGAGAAGATGGGTATGGTAGATCTGATATCTACATTAGTTTTCGAGGTAAAAATGGCTCCTGGCTTCCCGCAATGAACATGGGAGATAAGATCAACACTGCATTAAGTGAAAGTGGCGCAAGGGTGTCAGACGATGGAAAATACCTGTTTTTTACGAGAGGTCAGTGGGAG
>JBDWQX010000160.1:0-6850 GCA_039986395.1 Cyclobacteriaceae bacterium | reverse complement strand
GTCAGGCATGACAGGATGGAGAGGTCTCTCCTATCTTGCAATAGGGACGAAACACATTGAGATTCGAAGCACCTAACTTTGCTCTCTAGCCCCGATAGAGGCGGCATCCTTTTTCTTACTCAGAGCGATAATGTCAGTCTGAGGTTCTCGAAGACGATACTACATGAAAGCACCCTTCGAGACCTCAGGGAGACAAATTTCGATTGTAAAAGAAAAAGATATAGCCGATAGCGGGACCGAATGCAGTTCTGGCACTACTCGTTCGCTCCTGCCGATAACTATCTGGATTAAAGAATGGACGGATAGTGTTTTAAACCAGAAAAAACTCCTACATTTGCGCTCCATTTTTAAAACTTTAACACGGACGAGATCCGTAACTAAGAAGAACGTATGTCAGTAAAAATTAGACTAGCGCGTCGAGGACGCAAAAAATTGGCCATTTACGATGTAGTGGTGGCTGATGCAAGAGCACCACGAGATGGTCGCTTTATCGAAAAAATCGGAACATACAATCCAAATTCCGATCCTGCAGCAATTAATCTTGATTCAGAAAAAGCATTCGAATGGGTGATGAAAGGGGCACAGCCTACCGACACCGTCCGAGCGATGTTATCCTATAAAGGTGTGATGTATAGAAAGCATCTTCAGATAGGGGTTGACAAGGGAGCGATCAAGCAGGAAGATGCGGACAAGAAATTGGCTGCATGGGTTGCCGACAAAGAATCTAAAATCCAAGGTAAAATTGATTCTCTATCCAAAGACAAAGCTGCAGCTGCGAAAGCACGATTTGACGCTGAGACTAAGGTGAAGGAAGCAAGAGCCGAGGCAATACAGAAAAAGCTTCAAGAGGCTGAAGCTGCTTTGGTTGAAGAAATCAAAGAAGGCGGAGCTGAAGGTGATGAAAGCTTAGCTGAAGATGCTGCTGACGTTGAGGAAGCACAAGCTGATGCAACTACAGAAGCTCCTGCTGAAGAGGCTGCTCCAGAAGCTGCCGCTGCGGAAGTAACTGAGGCACCAGCCGAAGAAGCGAAAGTTGAGGAAGCACCAAAAGAGGAAGCTCCTGCAGAGGAAGCCAAAGCCAAGGAAGCTAAGACTGAAGAGGCTCCGGCAGAGGAGGCTCCTAAAGAAGAAGCTGCTCCAGAAGTGGAAGAGCCAAAAGCGGAGGCTAAGGAAGATGCTCCTGCTGACAAAGAAGAGAAAAAAGGAGAGTAACCAATATGCTGCAGGTTGATTGCTACCAACTTGGTGAAGTAATCAAAACCCACGGTTTAGCTGGTGAAGTCAGCATCAGTCTTGATGTTGATTTTCCTGAAGACTATAAAAAATTGGAATCAGTTTTCCTCAAAAGAGGGGGTAAGCTGATTCCATTTTTTGTTTCTAACATTCAGATAAATGGAGACAAGGCATTGGTGCAATTCGAAGACATCGATTCTGTGGATGAAGCCAAATCTCTGGTTAAATCAGAGATCTTCTTACCATTAACCCAACTACCAAAACTTCCCAAAGGTGAATTCTACTTCCATGACTTGATCGGTTGTGAGGTTTTTGAGAAAACAAAACTTCTCGGCGTGGTAAAGGACGTGTACGAAGGGGCAAACGAGCTTATGGCAGTCTACTCCGGCGAAAGGGAAATTCTAATTCCATTAATTAACGAGGTATTAAAAAAGGTGGATGTTGAGGCGAGAAAAGTAGAAGTTGAACTTCCGGAGGGTTTGCTGGATTTGTATGATGATGAATCTTCTTAACTCTCCCCTAACCCCCCGAGTCGTCGGACCGCTCTTGCAAGAGAGGGGAAAGATTCTGTAAGAATCTGGGGTGAGTTCAAGAGGCCAGAGTAGCTCCGCATACTAATTTTCCTTAGGTTTGATATTTCAAACACCCCTGTCGTCCCCTCAAGGGGACATTGGTCCAGAGCAAAACACCAGAACATGAGACTCGACATCATCACATGCTTACCCGAACTCTTCGATGGTCCTTTGAACCAGAGCATTGTGAAGCGCTCAATGGAAAAGGGATTGGTTGAGATTCACATTCATAATCTCCGCAATTACTCTACCGACAAACACAAAAAGGTCGATGACTATGCGTTTGGTGGGGGAGCAGGCATGGTCCTTTCTGTAGAGCCGATCGATGCCTGCATAAGTAAGTTGAAAGAGGATGTTAGCTACAATGAAGTAATCTACCTGACTCCAGATGGAGAGACGTTCAACCAATCAATGGCAAATACATTGTCTCTAAATGAAAACCTGATCCTTCTCTGTGGTCACTACAAAGGTGTTGATCAGCGTGTGCGAGAGCACCTGGTCACCAAGGAAATCAGTATTGGGGATTACGTTCTCTCAGGTGGAGAGCTAGCGGCAATGGTTTTGGCGGATTCGTTGGTTCGGCTGATTCCAGGGGTCTTAAATGACGAATCCTCGGCGTTGTCCGATTCTTTTCAAGATGACCTGCTTGCACCTCCGGTGTATACTCGTCCGGCAGAATACAAAGGCTGGAAAGTACCTGAAATTCTTACCTCAGGTCACGAGGGAAAAGTGGAAGAATGGCGAAATGAACAGGCATTGGAAAGAACCAAAGCGAGAAGACCTGATCTACTTGAATGAGTTAATCTCTGAAATCACATCGAATTCTGATAGCAACCTTACGAATAATTTCTTACTGCTTTCCTCCTCGACTTCCTCTTCGCTCTCCTCCGTCTTCGCCCTGTTTTTGAAATCAAAAATTTTCCACTGGCCTTGATCGTATTCCAGTGCTGTTAAATTTTCTACCCAATCTCCTGAATTAAGATAGGTTACGTTCCCAGAAATCGATTTGAAATCTCTAATGATCGGCTGATGAATGTGTCCGCAGACCACATAGTTGAACCCTTTTTCTATGGCAATTCGCGCAGCAGTTTCTTCAAATGAACTGATGAATTTTACCGCACTTTTCACTCCGTTCTTGATACGTTTTGATAAGGAAATCTTTTCTCTGCCTATTTTCTCTAACCCCCAATTCACGAGACTATTCACCAGAATCAGGAAGTCATACCCGATCGCTCCTAGCTTCGCAACCCACTTCGAATGTTGCATGACCACATCGAAAACGTCACCATGAAAAAAACCAGGCTTTCTTCCCATTGAGATTTAAGACGAGCTTGTTCTTGATTCTAAATGACCCGAGTTCAAACCCGTTAAACTTCCGCAGCATCTCATCATGATTCCCAGTAATGTAATCTACAGGTACACCCTCAGTGATCCACTTCATGATCTTTCTCACAATCTTCATATGAGAGGATGGCCAGTAGCTTTTACGGAATTGCCAAATATCAATGATGTCCCCATTTAGAACCACCCGGCCTGGATCGATACTTTTCAGATACTTCATGAGCTCCTTTGCATGACAGCCATAGGTTCCTAGATGAATGTCGGAGAGAACAAGTAGGTCCATTTTTCGCAGCTCAGGCTCGGGCTGTTTTTCCCTGTTTTGCTTAAATGAAACGTTTAGATGACTTTTCAATTTTCACGGATATCAGCAAAATTGGAACCCTGCTTTTATTTCATCATTAAACGATGATTATCAAATCCTCAAGAAAGCGGTCCAATGTTATGATAACGAACCAACCAAATACCCCCCTCCCACTTAATTATACCCCCAAGTAGGTATTTCACAGAATTTATCAAATGACAATTTTTGGGTTGAATTAAAACACCAACTCAAATGCGATCTACTAAATGCCGCTCATTTTTCGTCCTCACTCTCGGCTTATCCTTTGGCTGTCTTCAGTTAGCCGCACAGGAGGTCATTAGCAGTCAGGGCGGTTCTTACGTTTCTGAAACTGCTCGTGTTGACTTTACGATTGGTGAAGTTCTCGTTGAAAGCTATTCCACTAATTTGGTCAGATACACGCAAGGATTTCATCAATCCTACGTAGTGCAACTACCGCTTGGATCCGACGAAATCCAGCCGAAGGTGAGCGTATTGATTTATCCCAATCCTGCAAGCGACTTTCTGAAGATCGATATTGAAAACGGTCGGGGTTCACGCTACAAACTACATGACTTGTTGGGCAGGCTGGTCGGACAGGGAGCACTTGATGAAGCCTCTACAACAGTAGACATTTCCAAATTAGTAGATGGAGCTTTTAAACTTTCAATCACCGACCTCAATTACAAAATAACCAACAGCTTTTTGATCATCAAAAAGAGGTAATACTCAAGCGCTTGGGGAATGATTTGCATTTCGCATGCGTCAACCAATATTCATAATCTTTAAAATAATTAGTATGAAAAAGTTTTTACCCTTCATTTTCAGTCTGCTCTTCGTAGCTCACGTGTATGCTCAAACCCCTGAAGGCTTCAACTACCAAGCGGTAGTTAGAGATAATTCAGGGGAAATCCTATCTGAACAGACAGTGGGAGTGCAAATGTCTATTCTCCAAGGTAGTGTCACAGGCACAAGCGTATTTAGTGAAACATTCAACCAAGCGACTTCCGCTTTTGGGTTGTTGAATTTAAAAATTGGGACAGGCAGTGTTGCTAGTGGCGACTTCTCCACTATAGATTGGAGCAACGGGCCCTTCTTTGTGCAAACAGCCATTGATCTGGCAGGCGGCACCTCTTATTCCGTGTTGGGAGCCAGTCAACTACTAAGTGTTCCTTTTGCTCTGTATGCTAAAACTGCCGGCAGTTCAACCCCCGGACCACAAGGTGATGCAGGGGTAGATGGTAGAAGTGTGTTGAGTGGGTTTGGAACACCAATGTCAGAAGGTGAGGACGGAGATTTTTACATCAATACCTCCACAAGTGAAATCTATGGGCCTAAAACTTCAGGAAGTTGGGGCGCGCCAACTTCTCTCGTGGGTGCAGCCGGGGTCGATGGTCAGGACGGGGCTGACGGATCAAATGGTATCGCTGGAGCAGATGGAACCAACGGCACGAACGGAGTCGATGGTGCTGATGGCGTCAATGGACAAGACGGGAAAACCATACTTAGCGGAGCGGTTGCCCCTACGACAGAAGGGGTCGATGGGGATCTGTATCTTAATACTGCTACTAGTGACATTTACGGGCCTAAAACATCGGGAAATTGGGGTTCAGGAACATCCCTTATAGGAGCATCAGGCGGTGATGGAGCTGACGGCAGTGATGGAAAAACCCTACTTAGTGGAGCAGTTGCTCCAACAACCGAAGGAGTCGATGGAGATTTCTACATTAACACTGTGACACATGAGATTTATGGTCCTAAAGCATCAGGAAATTGGGGTTCAGGGATTTCGCTCATCGGAACATCTGGTAGTGATGGAGCTGACGGCAGTGACGGAAAAACCTTACTTAGTGGAACCGTTGCCCCAACAAACGAAGGAGTCGATGGCGACTTCTATCTCAATGCGGCAACTAATGAAATATATGGTCCGAAATCTTCAGGAACTTGGGGCTCAGGAACATCTCTGATCGGCGCTCAGGGACCTCAAGGGCCGGCAGGATCTGGCGGTGGAACAGTTGCAACCTACAGATGGGCGACTTTTCATTCCTATTCTAACAATCTCAATCAATGGGCATTTAACAATGATCCAAACATGTTCGGGGGTGTCCAGCCTAGCCACTGGACAGATGCAAGCGCAATTGCTTCAGACATGTCCGCCGATAAGGAAGTCTTACGGACGCTTTTTCAGCATAAGGGATATGCCAAAAAGAACGCAATGATCATTAATGACGAGCATTCCAGTTTCTCATCTACCAATGGTAAAGTAGCAATGGTACTCATGCGCATACAAAACACTACGGCTAGTCCCATTCTCTGGTCGCCAAATATCATGTACAGCGCATATGGCAATTGGGGTGAAAGAGCAAGTGCTGCATTGAATGGCATATCAGTAATGAACGAAGCAGCAACTGGTTCGAGCGTATTAACCGATTTGTCCATCCCAGCAAATCGTACCAGTACATTTATCGTGGTGTCAACATCTGCACCTCCTTCAGTGGGAGAAAATATGAGACTCGTGAGACTTGGTTTCATTTCAGACTCGCTAGAACTACCAGCTGGCCTTGAATTCGTTGATGACCTGGACACAGCCTCAGGCGGTTGGGAACAATAAAACACAACTAAGGCAGCTTACCTTATCCCGATAGCTATCGGGAGGAAGCAAAAGCGAGCTCAAGGAGTTCGCTTTTTTTACTACTAGTCTGAATACCCCCAAATAGATTGAACAATACCCCTATGTAGGTATTTCAAACCAGGCAATTAAGTGCAAATTTTGGAGAAGTAATTGGACTCAATGATGAACTTCGTACGCATTTCATCTATTGAATGAGCTAATTGCTATTTTAGAAAAAGGGATGGTTAGCGATCCCTATTACATAACCAAATTATTTAACCAACCAAAATTTTAGAGAAATGAAAGGATACTCGCTTCATATTGGTTTGGACAAAGTAGGCTCGAACTACTCAAGTTTGGAAGATTTGAATGGAGCTGTGTTAGATGCCAAAAACATGCATTTCTTGGCCCGAAAGAATGGCTTTCAAATGATCCCTTTTAAGAGTCCAGACTTGGCTCCATTAGATAGTGTTCTTCTAAATGAAATGGCCACTCGTGAAAATATACTTGACGGTATATACCAAGCTGCCAAAACACTTGAACCAAAGGATTTCTTTTTTCTTACTTTTTCAGGACATGGAGGTCGAAAAACAGACGCCAGTGGAGATGAGCGAATCGACCAAACCTGGTGCCTCTTTGATTATCAATTTCTTGACGATGAGCTTCACAATCTCATGGCACAATTTGAGCGTGGGGTTAGAATTCTTGTATTATCTGATTCCTGCTACTCAGGATCAATTCTAGAATTCTTAGATTTTTTCAAGGGACGATCAA
>JBDWQX010000159.1:0-8759 GCA_039986395.1 Cyclobacteriaceae bacterium | reverse complement strand
GAATTGGAGAGACTGGTGGCGATCCAACAGACTGGAGATTTGGAAGAGATTAGGGTTTTTGGTGCCAATTCCGTTCAGCAAATCGCGGACATTGCCGTAAAAGTGCTTAAGGCAGAGATTGCTCAAAAACAGAGCGATTTTGTAACTGCGGAAGCGTTACTTCTTGAAGCAGTAATAATTGAAGATGGTTTGAGTTATCAAGAACCACCGGATTGGTTCTTTTCAGTGAGACATATGTTAGGCGACCTTTATCTCGAACGAGGAAAAATAAAAGAAGCAGTGGCCGTGTATCAAAAGGACCTGACAATTTTCCCAAAGAATGGATTTGCTCTAAATGGGCTTTATCACGCTTTTACCAATCTTGGAATGGAGGAAGAAGCTGGTGAAATTAAGGTTCAGTTTGAAAAATCATGGGAATTTGCAGACTCCGAACTAAGATATTCTCGAATAGATAAGGAAAAAAGGAAGAATTTGGCTCTGAGGATTCTTCCTGATAGCCCTGGAACACTAATTTATTTGGCCGGCAATTTCTGCGGAAATCGGCAGTAGCGTACTAAAATCGAATTCGTGTGTACCTGCTGTATACTACACAGGGAATCACTAAAAAATTGTGTTTACCCACTGTATACCCTCTTTCTTTTTGGATTAATGCTGACTAGGTGACATTTGTTTTCATAACGAATATGAAAAACAGAGGCATCATATAAAGCATTTAGGATCCATAGAGTGGCTATGGTTAATTAGTGGTGACTGGCCATCCTTAGGGATGGCCTTTCTTATTTTACCAACTCTTATCTACTCGTTTAAACTGATTTTCCCCAACACACTAAGTTGCCTCTGATGTTAACTACCGAATCTTGATTCTTGAACTGAATTTTTCTCCCGTCGAAGTTGTGATGTTCACAACATAGCTCCCTTTAGGTAGCCCAATTGTACTACTTCGGTAGGTTAACGGATTTTCCTGAATTGAATTTTGAGTTAGGTTTTGATGGACTTTCCCATCTAAGCTGTATACACTCAACTGGTTTATTTGATATGGTTTGGTTGACTTGATAGTGAAGCTGTTGTCAGAAACAACCGTCGGATACACAGTTAATTCATTGTTCTGGGATGTTAAATTGACTTCCACCCTAACAATATGAAATGTCTCTGACTGGCCATCATAGTCGAATTGAGTTAGTCTATAGTACTCGACATTTGCAAATGCAAACTTATCAATGAAACTATATTGGTTAAGCTCGGTGGAATTTCCATGTCCAATGACTCTACCGATTTCATAGAAGTATTCTCCATCTTCCGATCGTTCTACTACGAAGTAGTCATTGTTTATTTCGGTTGCAGTTGCCCATGACAAATTGATCTCATCAGTAGTTTTGACAGAGAAATGAATCAATTCAACAGGCAAAGGGGCTTCGCCTCCATCATCCACAAATGTTTCAATTTCTGGAAACCCGTCATCAGATAAATCGTCGATCGTTTGTTGTTGATCTCCACCAGACCCCACGTCTCCAGGAATGAATGCATCAGCATTGCCTGAGTACGATCCTGCATACACTGCGCCACCACCGGTATATGAACCTTGAGAACCAGCTTTATTAAAATTCCCCGAAACAACTAATGTCCCAGTAGTGGCTATATCTACTTTGTTTGCAAAGGTTGCATCTCCCATAATTACCACAACAGAGTTTGTTCCGATATTAAAATCCATAGACTTATTGGCGAAATCAATATCCCCGTAAATTATGAGCGTGTCTTCATCTTGAATTGAAAGTGAACCTGTATTGTTTGAGTTTGCAAAATTCGCATCAATTCGATCATCAGATGCTCCAAGAATAATGTAGTGGGCAACCGAAATAGTTTCGTTATTTAGAGCAAGATCATCATCACCTGCGTTCACAGTTAGTGTGCCTGGATAAGAACCGGTCCAATTTGCATTGTCTGTCCAACTGCCTGCATTCGAACTCGTTTGAGCTTGCGCCTCAGAGAGCAAGAAGCAACAGGATATAAGAGTGACGAGTAGCTTCATAATTAGGGTAATAATTATTATTTTTTATTACTACAAATCTAACGTAGAAACCTCTCACGAGTAACGTAAATACGAGCAGTGACAGTTAATTCACTTTGAACCATTGGAAATAATCGATGAAGCAAAAAGAAGTTTTTCGCAATGGCTTTTCCTACCTTTGCGCTTCATAATAAACCCCACAATGAAGTACTTAAACAACCTCACGGAGGCAATAGGTGATACGCCTCTTCTCAAACTAAATAGTGTCAATAAAGGTATTCCAGGGACCATTCTGGTAAAAGTTGAATATTTCAACCCTGGAAATTCCATCAAGGATCGGATCGCGATGAAGATGATTGAAGATGCGGAGGAAAAAGGCTTTCTCAAACCTGGAGGGACAATCATTGAAGGTACTTCTGGAAACACTGGAATGGGACTTGCGCTAGTAGCTATTGCCAAGGGATACAAATGCATTTTCACCTTAGCCGACAAGCAGAGTCAGGAGAAAATGGACATTCTTAGAGCAGTAGGTGCCGAGGTAATTGTTTGTCCGACAAATGTAGAATCAGATGATCCACGCTCTTACTATTCCGTGGCGAAGAAATTGAATGAGGAAATCCCGAATTCTTTTTATCCAAATCAGTATGACAACACGGCCAATGCATCGTCTCACTATGAGACAACTGGCCCTGAAATATGGAATGATACCGACGGAAAAATCACACACTATGCAGCTGGGATGGGTACTGGAGGAACGATTAGTGGTGTTTCAAAATACCTAAAAGAACAAAATCCAGACGTTTTGACTATTGGTCTCGATTCGTATGGATCAGTATTCAAGAAGTATAAAGAGACGGGCGTGTTTGATGAAAAGGAAATCTATCCGTATCTGACGGAAGGGATCGGTGAAGATATTCTTCCAAAGAACGTAAATTTCGATCTTGTCGATCACATTGTGAAGGTTACTGACAAGGATGCTGCAATTATGACCCGAAAACTGGCACGTGAGGAGGGACTGTTTATTGGTTGGTCTTGTGGTTCCGCTGTGTTTGGAGCGTTGGAGTACGCAAGAGAAAATATGAAGGAAAGTGATGTGATGGTGATTATTCTGCCTGATCATGGAACAAGGTATTTGGGAAAAGTCTATAACGACAATTGGATGAAGGACCATGGATTCCTAGAGGAGCGAAAATTCGCGACAGCAAAGGATATTATCCTTCATCGCAACGGTACTTCTGATTTGATGACAATTGATCAAAATACCAAAATTGGAGAGGCGATCATCTCCATGAATAAAAAAGGGATAGACCAGGCTCCAGTGATCAATGGAGATGAGTTCGTCGGCAGTGTTTCTGATAGTAAGATCCTGACAGGATTGATCGAGGATCCGACATTGCGCGATAAGACGGTTGCTGAAATTATGGATTCATCGTTTCAATTTGTATCTCCTCATGATACTGTTGATGTGATGTCCTCAATGATTGGTAAAGACAAGAAAGCATTGTTGATTAGGGATGAAGCTAATAACGTCCATATAATCACGCAAAGCGACTTGTTGGTTGCGATGACGGATTGATATGTATATTTGAATAAATAAATGTTTAACTCTCTGTTTGCAAATCCTCCTGCTCTGCAGGAGGATTTTTTTGTCAGATCAAGTACTTAATATACTGGATATCGACTTTGAAATTGTTTTTGAATTAGAGGATTGACTTATTTACAACATATTGAAGAGTAGTATGTTAAGTATGATAGATTAGGAGTTTATGAGAAGAGGGATCATTTTTTTTGTATGGGGTATTCTTGTCGTCAATCGTGGATTTGCTCAGGTATCATCCTGTGGAACAGTCGCTACGGAAAGGGATATTCAAGCCATGAGTCAACTCAGCAGCAATTTTGATATTGCTGGAAGAACAGCCGAGTCGGAGATTATTAACATAGCCATTACTGCGCATGTTGTAAGATCATCGGATGGAGGTGGTGGACTATCCTCAGGAGTCCTCACTAGCGCAATTTCAAATTTAAATATTGCCTACGCTCCTGTTGGCATTAACTTTTTCTTGCTAAACAGCCCTCGATTCATAGATGATGACACGCACTTCAATTTTTTCTCAAGTCAAGAGGACGGGCTAGCGGCCAACAATGTAAAGAATACAGTAAACATATACTTTGTGAATTCAGCCAGTGTTTCAGGTGGTAATTTCGTTTGTGGCTATGCCTACTTTCCAGCAGCCAAGAAGGATTTAATTATCATGGCTAATGGGTGCACGGGAAATGGAGCAACCCTTGCTCATGAATTGGGACATTTTTTCGCATTGTATCACACACACGGAAAGGTGAACAATGGAACTACCGACGAGTTGGTGAGCAGAGAAAACTGTGAAAGTGCTGGTGATGATCTATGTGATACACCCGCAGATCCTCAACTAAGCAATCTTGTTAATTCCTCTTGTCAATACACTGGAGGTGCTCAGGATTCCAACGGTGATTTCTATACTCCAGACGTTGAAAATTTTATGTCATATTCGTTAAGTCAATGTCGGGATAGCTTCACCGACGGTCAGATTAAGCGGATGGGATTGGCCTATAAGAATTTCAAATCGCACATTCTCCAAAATGATCCAAGTTTTGAGTTTGCCGTTGACGAATTCTTTGTGGCAAATGCGACTTGTCCGGACAAAAGTGACGGATCGGTACAAGTCCAGGTGTCGAGAGCAGGCGAATTTTTATATAGCACTGATGGGTTGAGCTTTATAGCAAGCAATCAATTGACGGGGTTGGCTCCAGGCACACATCAGATTTTTGTAAAAAATGAAGTTGGTTCCGTATCAACGTCTACAGTGGAAGTTGGATTTGTAACCGACTATCCAGAAATACCAACCATCGAGCTCGTAAACAACCAACTTGTAATCCAGGTCGAAGATGGACACGAAGTGAATTGGTACTTTGAAAACTCTTTCTTAGAAGGGGAAACGGGACCGAGTTTAGATTCACCCTCTTTTGGATCTTATACAGTCGGAGTGTCAAATGGAGGATGCGAGACTTTATCGGAAGTTTTTGAAGTCCTTTCAACTGATGAAATCGAAAGTAATCTCTCTTTCTACCCAAATCCAACAGTAGAAATACTGAATGTTTCTCTCCAGCCAAGCCTTCATAGATATGTCGAAAGTGTAACAATAAGAGATTTAGGTGGGAGAGTTACGGTACGAGGATCTCTCACAGAAGCATTCAATGTCAGCACGCTAAAACCTGGCTTGTATTTGCTGGAATTGACAGGTTCCAATTTTGTGGTCAGACGGCGTTTTTTGAAAAGATAAAGAGCACTAACTTCGAGTGTGCTTACGTTTGTTTTCTACCTCTTTTTTCTACTGATTTTTGTCGTTTTTGCTGTTTATGCAGAAAGGAAGACTGCGGCTTTTATACAGAACAGATTAGGACCAATGGAAGTTGGTCCAAAAGGGATTTTGCAAACAATTGCAGATCTACTCAAAATGCTTCAAAAGGAAGATATAAAGGCAGACGCTGTTGATAAATTACCTTTTCTCCTCGCTCCATTTATTGTTTTTACGGCAGTTTTTGCTGGCTTCTCTGTTCTACCACTAAATGCTTATGTAGCTGGTTCATCTATATCTGGTGGCTTGTTTTTGCTTCTTGCGATCATATCACTTGATGTACTTGGGATACTGATGGCAGGCTGGTCCTCCAATAACAAATACAGTTTGTATGGAGCAATGCGGTCAGTGGCGCAGATCATTTCTTACGAAGTTCCAATTGGGCTAAGCGTGCTCTGTGTTGTGCTAATTACTGGAACATTGGACTTGCAAGAAATGAGTATTCAGCAGACTGGTAGCGGGTTTTTAAGTTGGAATATTATTTCACACCCGGTTCTCCTAATTCCTCTTGTAATATTTTTTATAGCCGCGCTGGCTGAGTCAAATCGCACTCCTTTTGATTTACCTGAATCCGAATCAGAACTGGTTGCTGGTTATCACACAGAATATTCGGGATTTAGATGGGGCATATTCATGCTGTCCGAGTATGGGATGATGCTATTACTATCTATTGTTGCTACTATCATATTTTTTGGTGGGTGGAATTCACCGATTCCAAACTTTGGATCTTTAAAGTTGTATGAATGGACCTCTGGTATGTACTGGGGAACCTTCTGGTTGCTTTCGAAATCGCTGTTGCTAGTGTTTGTACAAATGTGGGTACGATGGACTTTGCCGAGACTTAGAGTTGATCAACTGATGAGCCTGTCCTGGAAATACCTAACACCTTTGTCACTGTTGATGTTGTTTGTTTGTGGAATCTGGAAACTTTGGTTAGTCAGTTGAGCTACTTTAAAAACATATCGTATGCACTGAGAACAACACGAAAAGGACTTGCATTGACGCTGAAATATTTCTTTTCAGCTCGATTCAGGAGGAATAGTAAATCGGTGGCTGCTGCAAATTACTTTGATGGGGAAAAAGGAACTTTTACGGTACAGTACCCAAATGAAGAGATTCCAGTGCCTGACCACGGCAGATACAAACTTCACAATGAAATTGACGACTGTATTGTCTGTGATAAGTGTGCTAAAATTTGTCCCGTTGATTGCATAGACATAGAACCTATCCGAGCAGTAGAAGAATACGGAAAAACGTCAGATGGTACGCCACTCCGAATTCATGCTGCAAAGTTTGATATTGATATGGCGAAATGTTGTTTTTGCGGACTTTGCACTGTCGTTTGCCCAACCGAGTGTCTGACTATGACCAACGAATTTGACTACAGTACTGCCGATATTCTTGATCATAATTTCTCTTTTGGAAAAATGACGGAGAAGGAAATCACTGAAAAGAGAAATGAGTTTGAAGAATTTCAAGCTAAAAAGGAGACGATAAAGAGTAATCCTAGCTCTGAGAAAATCAAACCTGTGTCGCTAAAAAAGACAGGAGCAAAGCCTGTGCTCAAACCACGACCAACCCCCAAAAGAAAGTGATCCAGGTAATCCAATTCTTCTTTCTGATACTTGCCTTAATCGGGATTGCTATGATTGTGAAAACGAGCAATGTGGTGCATGCTGCATACTCGTTGGCACTGGTACTAGTAAGTCTTGCCGGAATATATGTTTTGCTCAATGCGGAATTGTTAGCCATTGTGCAAATTCTACTGTACGCTGGAGGAGTGGTGATTCTCCTTATGTTCGGTGTAATGATGACCAACAAAGGGAAGACAACGAAGCTTATCTCGCGCAGTAAAAATTCATTTTTAGCATTGATTTTGTCTTCAACGATTTTCGCTGGGCTGGTCTATCTTTTTACTGATATATCAGAAGTCGCAAGCGATCTGGACCCATCCAAATCACAAATTCAGGAAATTGGAATTTCATTTCTCACGGAGCACATTGTGGCTTTCGAATTAATTGCCTTTGTTCTGCTGGTAGCACTAGTTGGCGCTTCATATCTGGCAAAAATGTCATCGAATGAGTGAGCTAGATACTACATATTATCTGTACCTATCTGCTTTGCTGTTTAGTGCTGGACTGTTCGTTGTAATCTCTAAAAGAAATGTAGTGTTTGTTTTGATTGGGATTGAATTGATTTTGAACGGAGCAAATCTTCTACTAGCTACTTTTTCTAGGATCAATCTCAATGGTCAAATATTTGCCATTTTTTCTATTGTTCTAACAGTATGTGAAGTAGCCATTGCGCTGGCCATTTTGCTTAATATTTACAGGAGATACAATACATCAAATCTGGATGAGCTTCAGGAAATTGGAAACGAATGAACACCGAGGTTCTCATATCGCTTATCTTGTTTTTGCCCCTATTAGGTGGCTTTGCAGACTACTTATTGACAGATAGCAATCGGCTAGTATCCTCAGCCTTCCTAAAGGGATCACTAATGGTTTCCATCTACCTGCTAATATCTTTAGATGATACCTACCTCGCAAAATGGGACTGGCTTAGTAATTTTCAAATAGGGATTTTCGTTGATAAGACCACCGTCATTCTTCTGGTGCTCGTCAGCCTGATTTCTCTGCTTGTCCACATTTTTTCGATGGAGTACATGCGTGAGGAAGCTGGTAAGCATCAGTATTTCGCAAAGCTCGGCTTTTTCACATTTTCTATGATGGGCCTGTTGGTTTCTGATAACCTGATTCTACTATTTGTATTTTGGGAGCTAGTCGGTTTCTCTTCGTATCTCCTTATTGGATTTTGGTATCAAAAGGAAGGTGTTCCCAACGCAGCAAGGACAGCCTTCATGGTAAACAGAGTTGCGGATGTTGCGCTGCTTGCTGGCATACTACTTCTCAATGCCACCAGCGACACAATTTTTATCTCCGAGTTTGGGGAGACCTTTTTTTTCCTGCCCTCTTTGTTGATTGCGATTGGAGCATTCGGGAAATCTGCTCAACTCCCGTTTTCTGGATGGCTGGTCAAAGCGATGGTTGGCCCGACTCCAATTTCAGCCTTGATTCATGCTGCGACGATGGTTGCTGCGGGCGTTTATTTACTTTTTCGAATAGGCCCATTTCTGGATCCAAATGTCCTGATCGTAGTTGCACTTGTTGGAGCCGCTACGGCATTCTACGGAGCCTTGTCAGCTGTTGTTCAAAACGATGTGAAGAAAGTGCTGGCCTACTCAACAATATCTCAGTTGGGGTATATGGTCGTGGGAATAGGAGTGGGAGCAGAGGAAGCTTCGCTGTTTCATTTGTGGACACATGCGTTTTTCAAGACAGGCCTTTTCCTGGGTGCCGGAG
>JBDWQX010000158.1:0-13287 GCA_039986395.1 Cyclobacteriaceae bacterium | reverse complement strand
TCCAAGGCTGCACTTCCGTTAGAAGCTGTTCCAATGATTTCCAGGTTATAGTTGCCAAGATTTTTCTCGATTGTTCGTCTCATGATAGAAGAATCGTCTACAATTAATAGCTTCATATTATTCTTCTATTGGGTTTTGAACCGTTGCAGGAAACTTTAAGATAATTTCAAAGAAGACGCCTTTCTCAAAGTTGACTTTGAAGGTACCGTGGAGTTCATTTATCTTGGTCTTCACCACTCCCAAACCATGACCTCTTCCTGAGTATTCGTCTACGTCATCATTTGTCGAGAAGCCGTCACTAAACAATAGATCTACAATCTGATCTTCGCTCAATTTATCTCTCTCTGACTCTTGTAGTATGTTTTTATTGATTGCTTTTTCAATGATTTTTGCTGTGTTCAGTCCACTGCCATCATCACGGTATGTTAAAATCAATTCATCTGATACTTCGTTTTCATCCAAAGTGACAGCAATATTTCCCTTAATTAACTTTCTCTGAGCTATTCTCACATTTGGAGCCTCGATTCCATGTGCAATTGAATTACGCATAAGCTGGATTAAGACATCCTTTATTGGATCTTGAATGATCTTTGGGATATTCAGATTCTTGTCATTCGTAAAGCTAAAGTTGATTGCTTTTCCAGTATCCTCGCTCATCGTTGAAAGACCTCTTTTTAGAGAGTCGATCAAATCGTAGTTTGTGTCCGTCTGCTCCTCCCCAGAGAATTTATTGTAGATGTTTGCTACTTTTCGCAGCATGTCGCTCATATTCTCGACAATGATATCTACCTCGTTTATCTCATAAAGAATGGTCAGAAAGTCGTTACCAACAACCTTAGGATTATCCTTCAGCTTGGTAATACCGTCCTCAATCTTATGGAATCTATCTGTCAATATTTGTAGGCCAATTACGATCGAATTGCCCTTCAGGTTGTGGATGATTTGGAAAGTGAACGTTAGTAATTCGTCGAAATTCACTCCGTCATGTTCCTCGTATTTAGTGGAAATACTCTTCAGAACTTTTCGAGAGTTTACTATGAAACCACGGAGTAAAGCTGGGTCAATTTTTAGAATACTGAGCATCTGCTCCATCTCCATTTTTTTCTTCTCATCCGCCTCCTCTAATTTGTGCTGAAGCAATACTCCCTCTGTTTCATCTGTAACGGTTACCATGATTTGCTGAATTGCTCCAGCCTTATTTTCAATCCTGGTAAAAGCCAACCGAATGTACTTGGTGTTCACCATTCCACCTGATTCGGTGAATATTTTTACCTGTTCAACTGGATTCAATTGGTTAACAACATCTTCATCAATTTCTGGATTGAACAAATGTTTCATGAACATTTCAAGGGCCTCAAGATCTCGAGGGATCAAAAGCGTTCGCATGAAATTAACCAACGTTTCTCCCGCGATGGTTTTCGTTCCAAAAATCGTCTCCATAGCTTTAGAATAAAGCCGACTGATTTTGTGTTCTCTATTCAAAAGGAATATTCCTTGCTCGACGTTTTCGAATACAACCTGAGACTGTTTGTAGATATTCTCATACAGGAATCTAGCCTTATCACGTTCCTTTTTGAGTGCCAACTGAGACTTTTTGATCTCAGTAATCATGATATTAAAAGTATCTGCGTAGTGACCAATTTCGTCTCTGGTTTTGATATTGACCTTTTGCGAAAGGTCGCCAGAGATTACTTTCTTCGTAAATTCCTCTAGTGTTTCTACATCTTTCAAAAGATGCGAAACGATAAAAGCGATCATGATGAAGGTCAGCAGGGCAATAGTACTGTCAACAATCAGAACGGTATATAAACTTCTATTTGCCTCAGCAGAAATGCCCTCCGTGTAATCATGAATCCGGACTGACATAAAGTCTTCCGCTTTCTTCAAGAGATTGATTTTCGTGGTACTCATCTGGTACCAGTAGTTCGCATCATTTTCCAACGTCTGGTTTTGTATTAGAAGCAGTCGAAGCCTTTCAACTTCAACGACATCTTGTCCGCTCACCGTATTATTGAAGTACACCAAGGAAGCTTGGTCCGCAATGGTCGTAAAGGCGTCCAGAAAGGCACTCTGTTCTGCTATTAAGGAGGTAAATTGGCTATGAGCCGCTCCTTCCAGAGAGCCTCTTGAAAAGGCTTGAGTGCCAATTGCACGCTCAATACTGGCACGCTCTTTTGCTTTAAGGAAATAGATAATGGCATGAACCTGCTCGGCTGCTACCCGATTTCGTGATTCGCTAATTAATCCATTTACCGTTTTCAGTGCTGCTTCGTTAATATCAGAGAAATAGTTGATCACCTGCTCCGCACTAATAAACCTTGAGTCGACATTGTCTCGGATTTCTTGAATCCTATCAAAGTATGTTCCCAAATCTCTCAGTTCTTCTGAGTGAAGACTGACCAGATCTGAAAGTTCCTCGCGTTCAATTTCATCATAAAAGGCTTGAATCGTGCTGTCTGTTCTTTCTCGTTGATTCAGTAAATCTTGTCTAAAATCATCGCCTTCTTGCGAGAGAAAACCAGTAGCGATACTGCGTTCCTTTTGCAACTCGTGAACAGCATGGTTGATTTCAATTCCAACTACAATTGCTTTGTTGAGTCTTTGTGAATCTGTGTAGTCATTATAATGTTCTTGGATCTGGAGATAATCAAAAACAATAATAATGATGATGAGGGGTAAGATTGCCAGCGCAAACTTGCTCTTCACCGATAGGTTATGAATGCTAGCCATGATTAAAGAACTTTATTCACTACTTCAATAAGGGCCTCCGCAGTGAAAGGTTTCACAATGTATTCTGAAGCCCCAAGCTCTTTTCCTTTGTTAACGACCGTTTGCTGGCCAACAGCACTTACCATGATTACTTTCGATGTGACTCCTTCCTCTTTCAGCACTTTGAGTATTTCCAAACCCATCATATCGGGCAAAATGTTATCTAGTGTAACCAAATCTGGATTCAGTTCCAATGCCAGGTTTATTGCAGTCTCTCCATCCGCAGCTTCTCCAACGATCTCGTGCCCTTTATCAGTTAATGCGGTTTTGATTAGCGTTCGCATGTAAACTGAGTCATCTACGATTAATACCTTACTCATATCTATAGTCTTTGTTAGTTGGTTGAATTATAAAACTTCTTTGATTTTGTCCATGAATTTTTCATTGAAAATCCATATAAAATCTGGCGATATATCAAGCTCCTCTCCCTTAAATATTGCCTTAAAGTGAATGACTGAGTCAAACGATGTAGTCTCGTTAGCAAGGAACTCGTTTACTTTATTCTGAGCTAATACGTGTAAAGAAGGTACATTTCCATATATATCAACTCCCAGAAAATTTGCAAATTCAGTTATAACGGCGGCTGCCACCATATTATCAATTTCTGTTAAAAATCCTAGGATCATCATCTTGCTTTCTGGTGAGTTGTCGTTTAGTAACTCAGCCGGCAAGCAGGCCTTGTTGATTTTCTCCACATCGCTTTCACTAAACACCAAGAAGCAGGATCCTTTCAGCTCTCCCATGAGCTCTGTTTTAATAAGGTTGACATTGTCAGCTTCAGAACGAAACTTTGACACCTCTTCCTTGTCAATACCAAAGTCAACTTTTTTTAGTGAAATTGGGCTTTGGAGTATCTGTTCCATCGAGGATTTTGCCATCGACAATCCTCCATTTATTAGCTTGGTAGCTACTTCAATTTCGTTTTCTTTCAAGTTATTAAGCATTTAGGTATTGGTTAATTATGGTTGCTGGTTAATTATAAGAGTGTGCAAATTATTTTATCTCGGGATATTTACCCACATTTTTCGATGGATGTGCTCTCATCTTAGTTTGAAAAAGGAAACGGCCTGCTTTAATCCAATTGCAAGCTTATCCAACTCTTCTGAATTAGTTCTTATTTGCTTAGCTGAGGCATCATTTTGGCCAACAATTACATTAAGGTCTTGAATAGCATTGTTCACCTGATTTGCTCCTGTGCTTTGTTCCTGGCTTGCACTACTAATTTCCTGAATCAGTTCAGAGGTTTTTTGAATTTTGGAAACAAGATTTTGTAGCAATTCTCCAGAAGTTTGCGCAATTGCAACTCCACCGGATGAGACTGAATCGATCTCAGCAGATGCAGCCTGACTACGCTCAGCCAGACGTCTGATTTCTGCAGCTACTACCGCAAATCCTTTTCCATGTTCACCTGCTCGAGCTGCCTCAACCGCCGCATTTAATGCTAGCAAATTGGTTTGTCTTGCTATCTCACCAATGATAGATATCTTATTGGTTATCAACTTCATAGACTCAAGTGTTTTAACCACTGATTCGTTACCTCCTTCTACATCTTCTGCCGAGCTCACAGCAATCTTCTCTGTCTCAACCGCGTTTGTAGCATTGAGACCAATACTTGCCGACATTTCTTCCATTGAAGACGCAACTTTTTCTACAGAAAACGTCTGATTTTCAGCACCAGAAGATAGTATTTCGGAAGAATCTTTCATCTGACTACTTGCCTTCTCAATATCTGATGAGGACTGAGTGATGTAACTCATCACGCTCTGCAGTTTTTCAATCATTAGCTCGAACTGAGAAATTAGTTGTCCCACCTCATCTTCACTTGTGTTTGATATTTTAACTGTCAAATCACCTTCAACCACCTTTTTTACAACTCTGGAAGCATTAATGATTGGGTGTACAATTGTGCGGCTGGTAAATAGGTAGATGAAAATCCCCAGAATAATAATGATTGCCACAATAATGTAGATTGTGTTTCTCATGGTCGAGAAATTACTATTTACCTGATCTCGCATATCCTCAGTTGTCTTGATCGAAATCAAATCTTCCAAAACAGGCACAACATCTTTTGAAATAAATTGAATGCTTTGAATCGAGGATTCCGTCTCCATCATATTGATGATATCCTCGTAATCATCGAATGTTTCGAGTGAGTTCATGACGAGACTTTGTTCTTGCACCAAGAGATCTGTCAACGTAATAACCGAATCGGCGAGTGTTTTAGTCTCTTCTGACCATACCTCGGACATCACAGTTATCGAATCCCTTAGCTGGGGATAACTTGTATGATAATTCCGAAGATTTTCCTTTGATTCCTCATCACTCCTGTTGTAGATCCAAATAGAAGTGAGGTACTTACTTTCGTACACTAATTCCTTCAGCGATTCCAAGCTTGATACGGATGCATCTTGTTGTGTTGAAATGTCAGACATAATCCTTTCGGACTGACTGACGGATCCCAGAATTATTACAAAACTCAGGATAAAAAACCCTGCTAAAATCAGGAAGCTCAACAACAACTTAATCCGAATAGAAGAGCGAAAGGCTGGCAACTTTAACTTATCTAATAAATTCATCTTTTTAAATATACTATCATTTTGATTGACGTTGATTTAACATAGCATTACCAATCTTCTCTATTGGCAAAACTTCATGAGCAGCTCCAAGCCTGATTGCCTCTTTAGGCATTCCGAATACCACACTTGTACTCTCATTTTGAGCAATATTATATGCTCCATTATTTTTCATTTCCAACATTCCATTGGCTCCATCTTTTCCCATTCCTGTAAGCAAGACACCCACTGCCTTTTCAGCAGCATATCGAGCAACTGACTTAAACAAGACATCAATTGAAGGCTTGTGGTGGTTCACTCGAGGACCATCCATAATTTGCACATAAAAGTTTGGAGACCTGCCTTTTAACATCATGTGTTTGTTTCCAGGTGCGATTAACGCTGTGCCTGCATAGAGACGATCACCATCCTGCGCTTCTTTGATACTTATCTCACATTCGGAGTCTAGTCTATCTGCGAATTGCTTCGTAAACATTTCAGGCATGTGTTGCACAACAATTACTGCTGGACTTAATCTTGAGAGTCCCATCAAGATCATCTTCAAGGCAGTTGTACCTCCTGTAGATGCTCCTATTGCTACAAGTTCTTTGCTAGGAATTCTCTCATAATTCTGCTTGCTCTGCTTAATTGCCTGCTGTCCTTTGAACTTGCTGTTACTTAACGATAACCTTGAGAGGTTTGCTCTCGCGGCAGACTTAATAATGCGGATGAGGCTTTCTCGCTGCTGAAGTAACTCTTCCTTTGTATTAATTTTCGGTTTCGCCACAACTTCTACAGCTCCATATTCTAAAGCAGTAAGTGCTTCTTGTGTGCCCTTCTGAGTTAGCGTCGAAATTACCACAACAGGTATTGGATGTTGAGACATCAACTTTTTCAAAAACGTAATGCCATCCATCTTTGGCATTTCAATATCTAAAGTGATAACATCCGGAGCCATTTTTCTCAATTCCTGAGCAGCCATATAGGGATCAATAG
The DNA here is from genome assembly GCA_039986395.1 of Cyclobacteriaceae bacterium. GTDB lineage: Bacteria > Bacteroidota > Bacteroidia > Cytophagales > Cyclobacteriaceae > Ekhidna. The sequence continues at coordinate 6,970 of JBDWQX010000158.1, read as the reverse complement.
CCTCACCTATCACCTCCAATTCATCATCGCTAGCGAAAACTTCTGCTAAAGATTTTCTCACAAGCAATGAGTCATCTACAATCAATATTTTGATTTTCTTACTCAAATTTTATGTCTTAGGTCGTGAGTTTGCTGGATGTATCGCATATGAACGCTTCCTGTACTTGTGTCAAAAATGATTTTCCTCCCCTGTGTTCCTCCTGTACTTTGAGCCAACAGTTTAATGTTATCGTTATTTAGTAGTCGTATAGCTGTTTCAGCATTGCGTTCCCCAACGTTCATAGTCAAATTAACAAGGTTCGCTCCGCCAAACATTTTGGCTTTTATGTTCTCCTTCGTAGCTCCTTTTCTGACCATCTCAGACACCAATCTTTCCATGGCGACATTCCCATACTTGGCAGAGGCCAGGCCTTCGCCGTTCCAAAGAGGCAACATAAAGTGATTGATCCCTCCTATCATTTTTTGATTATCAAACAAACAGACAGAAATACATGACCCCAAAACCGTAGTAATAAGGCATGGCTCCACACTCACAAAAATATTTGAGGGGTAGAGATAATGCTTTCCTATCTGCACAGCGCTTTCAATCAAAACACCTCTCCTTCTTCATTGTTACTGGTAAAAAAAATTTCGTCTTCCTGTAGTCCATCTTCCTCTGCAGTTCGTACTGGTAGCTCTATTTCGAAGAGGGTACCTTCTTCGAATTTACTTTTCATATCAAGGCTACCTTCGAGAATGGAAATAAGGGAGTGAACGATGGATAGACCTAAGCCATGCCCTCCAAATTCCTTTCTAGTCCCAGTATCCAATTGTCTGAATCGATCATAGATCTGTCCAAGGTTTTTAGTCTCAATGCCCACACCAAAATCCTGCACATTGATGTGCAGTTTAGCATCCTCATTGAATGTCTTCACAATAATGGTTGAGTTCTCATTACTAAACTTGATTGCGTTCGAAATGAGATTTGCCAACACTACCTCCAATTTTTCATGGTCCGAAACAAAGGAATCATCAGCATTCAGGACTAGATCAAATGTGATGTTCTTCTTTTCTGCCAAGTGGCGAAAAGAATAAGCCAGTTCCTCAATCAGTGCTCTGACGTTCACGTTAGACAGTTCTGGGAACGACTGACCAGCCTCTATTTCAGCAGCATTGAAAATATTTCTTATCTGAAAGTTCAACGCATACATTTCCGTGTATATCAGTCCAGCATTCGTGGCAGTGCGCTTTGCATCATCTGGTGAAAGTACAATTTGATTCAACAAACCTAATATTGAGGTCATTGGATTGTTTATCTCATTTTTGATATTGGACAGGAAATCACTTTTCAACTCTTCCGATTTAAGCAACTTGGCATTAACAAGTTCAATTCTTCGTTCAAGTTTTGCGTTTCGTTCTACCAGTTCTTCAATTTCTAGTTTATGATCCATTTTGGTGATTAGATTTTTTGATAAATAGTAGGCTCAATCTGCTTCAGTGGGACATTTTTCCCAATTATTGATTCCGAGTGTCCAAGGAAAAAATAACCTCCTGTTTTGAGCTTCGTGCATAGTCGGTTTATTACTCTCTCCTGCATTTCCTTATCAAAATAGATTAAGACATTACGGCAAAAGACAATGTCAAAGTCTTGTTTGACGCTGTAGCTACTATCCATTAAGTTCAGTCGCTGAAACTCTGCCTTTGACCTTATTTGGGGAATAAATCGGACGATCTTCTTGGCTGAGTCCTTGCTTTTCATGAGGTACTTATCCCGCATCGAAATCGGGATGTCTTTGATGCGGTCTATTGGGTAGATCGCTGAAATTGCGGTCTTCAACTTATCCACGGAAATATCAGTTCCCAGAATAGAATAATTGATTTTGGAGTTATCAGGTATGGCATTGAACTCCTCAATTACCATCGCAATCGTATATATCTCTTCACCGCTGGAAGCAGCTGAACTCCAAATCTTTAATTGCTCACGTGGGTTTTCCGTAGCGTACTTGAGTAAGAATGTGCTGTTCAGAAAATCAAAATGCGAAGACTCTCTGAAAAAGTCTGTTTTGTTTGTTGAAATAGCGTCTACCATCTCCAGCAATTCTCCTTTCCCCTCAACACTAAACACGAAATCAATGTATTTCGAAAATGAGGCAATACCAGTCTTACGTAATCTCTTCTGTAACCTCCCTTCTACCATCGTCTTTTTGAAGTCTGGTAGTTTTATTCCATACTCGGATGTGATGAACTGACTAATCTGTTGAAACTCAGACAGCTGCATTCTCTCGGCAGTTTCAACGATATTTGGAAGGGTGCTCACCACTAGAATTTTTCGAATTCAGAATCTCTAACATCTGATCCGTCTCCAAGATCAATTTCAATCCCCTCGTCAGATGTTTGCTTGACATCAGGTTCTTCATCTATCTCTACGCTACTTACTGGTTCCATTGTTTGACTTTCAGCTTGTGAATGCTGATGATTACCTCCGACAGTAAAGAAGGAGATCGCATCACTCAAAACATTGGCCTGATTGTTTAGCTCCTCAGAATTTGCAGCCATTTCTTCGGCAACTGCTGCGTTTTGTTGTACTACGTTGTTTAAATTCTGAATGGCATTATTGATTTGATCTGCTCCGCTATTCTGTTCGATACTTGCGGTGGAAATTTGCATGACAAGTTCGGAGGCTTTCTGGATTTCGGGAACAATATTGGAAAGGACATCCATGGACGCTTGAGCTATTTCAATTCCAAGCAGTGATTCTTCATCAATCTCTTTCGCTGCAACCTGACTTCTTTCGGCTAATCTTCTAATCTCGGCGGCAACAACAGCAAACCCTTTACCATGTTCGCCAGCTCTGGCAGCTTCGACAGCAGCGTTCAACGCTAACAAGTTCGTTTGCCTGGCAATCTCACCTATGATAGAAATCTTGCTTGTAATCGTTGTCATAGAATCAAGCGTGCGCTTAACCATTTCGCTACTGTCAGATAAGCTGGCACTACCAGATTTTGACAAATTCTCTGTCTCTTTAGCATTTGCAGTATTTTGCTCAATGTTGGCAGCCATTTCCTCCATTGAAGAGGAGACCTCTTCTGCAGAACTTGCTTGATCAGAAGCCCCTTCAGACATTACCTGAGCAGATCGACTCATTTCGAGGCTGGCATTGGCAATACTTTCACTGCTTGTGACAACAGCAGAGACAATATCTCGAAGCTTACCGCTCATCATCTTCAACTGACCAAGAAGTTTGCCTACCTCATCATCACTTGAGACATCAATTTCAATATCCAGCTTCCCTTTTGAGATGTTTGAGACTGCTCTAAAAGCTGTACCAAGTGCTTTTTTAAAATACTTGTAGAGAACGTAAAAAGTAGCAAGTAGAACAAGCACACCTACAATTAAGGTGATTACCAAAACGTTGACATATCCCTTCGCGTCAACAGCTAAATTTTCACCATTTGTCTCTATAACGTCGTAAAGAAGATACATCAGCGCTCCCATTACTATAGCAATCACCCCAACCATAAGGGCCAAAAGTGTGATTTTTAACTGAATCGATAATTTCATACTTTCTCTCTAATTACTTCTCTGTGAGTTCTGTTGAAGACATGTTTTCGTTGGCCTCCTGCATATACATCACATCTTGAATGCTAAAGACTTCGTCCAGGTTCAGAAGCATGATAAAATCATCATCTCTTCTAATCATCCCGCGTATGAAATCCAGGCGATACTTTGCCTCTATACTTGGAGAGGGCTGAATATTTGAATTTGGAACATCTAGTACCTCTAAAACAGAATCGACCAATGTCCCAATCTGAAGAGTTTCACCCTCAACTTCGATTTCAATGACGACAATGCAGGTATCCACTGTGAATTCAATGGGATCTAGGCCGAATTTCACTTTCGTATCAATCAGCGGTAAAACCTTTCCACGGAGATTAATAATCCCTGCCATGTAGTCTGGTGACAGAGGGATACTTGTGATTCCTGGTACTTCCAGAATCTCGATCACCTTTTTGACGTCAACGGCAAAAAATTCCTCATCGAGCTTGAATGACAAATAAGATTCTACAACCTCGGTATGTTCTTGTTCTTCCTCTATGCTCCTCATGCTGATTTCTTTTGTTTTACAATTTTTCGGGCAATAATCTTGTAGGCATCAAGCACCAAAGCGATGCTTCCATCCCCAAGAATTGTTGCTCCTGAAACAAATTCTTGATTTCTATAATATTTTCCGACGGGCTTCAAAACTGCCTGATACTCTCCAACAATTGAATCAACACAGACGGCAATTCTATTATTCTCGTTCTCTAGCAGGATAATACTGGCCTTCTCTGGGACATCCTCATTTTTAATAAGAAATTCCTTCCTAAGGTCTAAGTATGGTATTTTATCATCCTCCAACTTGATTAACTCGTTGAAGTCATTTGAAAGTTCATCCCGTTTTATCTCGAAACACTTCTTGATATCTACTAGTGGAACGATGAAAGACGTCTCTTGAACTTTTACAAGCAATCCATCTATCACCGATAAAGTCAACGGTAGCCCCAGCGTAATCTTAGTGCCTTCCCCGATTTTGGATTCCACAGAAATATCTCCTCGGATGTCCAAGATATTTTTCTTGACCACATCCATTCCGACACCTCTACCTGAAATGTCCGTCACGCTCTTTGCTAAGCTAAAACCAGGAACAAAAATCAAGTCAAAAATTTCTTTTTCGCTAAGCTTGTCGTCTTTGGATATCAATCGATTCGTTATGGCCTTCTCCCTAATTTTAGCAGCATCTATTCCGCGACCATCATCCTCGATTTGGATGTACACTTTTGCGCCAGAATAATAACTACTCAGTTTAATTGTTCCTTTTTCAGGTTTCCCTTTTTTAACTCTCTCCTCCCGCGATTCTATGCCATGATCCAGACTGTTCCGAATCAAGTGCATCAGCGGGTCTGCCAGGCTATCTATAATCTTTTTGTCCAATTCCGTATCTCCGCCTTCTGTAACAAATTTGACTGCTTTTCCTAGCTGATTGGAGATGTCTCTTGTGACCCGATTGAAGCGACGGAACAGATTACTAATCTGTATAAGCGTCATTTCAAAGGCTATATCTCTTAATTGTCTTGATAGCTTCTCTACGTTATCTGCTATAGCGTTCAGCACTGGATCGAAGTTGTTTTCAGAGTACATCGACAACCCTGCTTGAGTAGTTACCAACTCGCTCACTTGATTCATAAGTTCATCTAACTTGTCGGATGAAACTCGAATGCTCGTAATGGACTCTTCCGAGCCGTGTGTTTTCTGAGTTTCTTCAGTCACCACTTCCTCCGTCACCTCGACTTCCATAATTTGATTTTCCTCTTCCTGGCGTTCAAGTACTTCCTTAGGAATCTTAGAAATGAAATTTTGGATATTTTTAAGTGTAAGTCTCTTGCCTTTTAGATCAACTGGGGGCAGTTGAGATGTGAATTCTGGAAGGGAGAGTAAGTTTCCATCAAAAACTTTATCCACTGCAATTTTACTTGTCTCTTCCACAAAAATGAACACGTCCTTGATTGGGTTAACATCGTCATCCGCGACAAGCAAAATATCCCAGGAGGTATAGCATTTCTTAGGATCGAACGTCTTCGAACTCAAGCCCTTTTCCATGTATGAAAAAACCTGTGATGCTCCGAGTTCTGCTAACTCATCAACAAGTAGAATTGGATTGGTACCATTGATGAAAATATCTTTGTCGGGAGTAAACGAAATAAGAAATGTCTTTTTCTTGGTACCCTTCGCTCGTGTTATAATTTTGTCGGTTCCCTCCGACTCATCGAGTAATCCTAATATTTCCGCGGTTAGTTTTTCATGGTATTTCGCGTCGATCGGGTCTGGGATATCAGGAGACTGTACAATTTTTTTAAGATGATCCAACGATCTGAAAGTGGCATCAATGATGGGCTGACTAAGGTCTATTTCACGACCTCTGACCCGGTCGTAGATTGTCTCAAGGTTGTGAACAAAATCAGCAACCTTGTTTGACCCATACATGCTACTGCTACCTTTAAGTGTATGCATGGACCTAAACACCTCGGCTATCAATGAAGAGTCGTCTGGGGCTTTTTCTAAAAGAAGTAAACTCTCTTCAATTTTAGAGAATAGGTCCTCAGCTTCTTCAAGGTATATGTTGTGAAGGTTTTCCATTATCCTATCACTTTCTTTACGATTCGTAAAAGTTTACCTTCCTCAAATGGTTTGACCATCCAACCTGTGGCCCCGGCTTTTTTGCCTTCTAGTTTTTTTTCCGCCTGTGACTCAGTCGTTAGCATAAGGATAGGCACAAATTTGTAGATGCTGTCCTTCCTCACTTCTCTGATCAGATCAATACCATCCATCTCTGGCATGAATAGATCGGTGATTATCAACGACACATTATCATCAAAGCTTCTGAGAACTTCGACTCCATCTTTCCCATTTATTCCTTTCAGCACAAAATAACCGGCATTCTCCAATGAATTGCCGACGAGCTCCCTAATGCTCTCTGAATCATCAACTATAAGGATATTTTTTTTCATCTAAACAAGTTTTGGAATAAACAATAAGTCTTTGAATCCGACTGTAATTACCATCTTCTTCATTTCAGGAGAGACATCCGAATTGATAGTCACGGTCTTCCCTTTCCTTGCAGGATGGTTTTTAAAGTAATTAAGCATCTGAATGTGACTAAGGTCTATTGACGTTACTTCTCTTTGGAAAAAATCTACAAAATCATAGTCATCAAAGATCGGTTCAATTTCCAGCATGAAGGCATCCACATTGTTGATATTCAAATCGCCCTCTAGAATTACCTTGGTTTTTCTAATTTTCTTGCGCTTGGAAGGTTCCAAAATGAGCTTAGCATTTCTAAGCGTTGGCTTCTTTCCTATGTTTTTTGGAGCAGGCTTTCTTTGAACTGTCTTTGCCTTTACGGCGTTATCTCTTTGCAGCTTAGGTGCCGCCACCTTTCTTTTGGTGATTTTAC
>JBDWQX010000157.1:0-9429 GCA_039986395.1 Cyclobacteriaceae bacterium | reverse complement strand
CGCCTTCTTGCTACTATGGGGCATAACCTCCTGTACTTCTCCGACTAGTCCACGCAAAAAGGTTTTGATCGTCCATGCCAGAGGTATTTCTTATCCAGATCTTATTGGATACTTAAGGGCAAACGGCAGTTCAGGTTATCTAAATGAAACACAATCAAACGGAACACTTAAGAAGCTGCGACCAATCACTAATGCTGTCACAATATCAAACATCGCATCCTTCGAGACAGGACTTCAGCCTTCCAATCACGGCGTCATTGGACATAATTTTGGTGTGTTCAAAGAAGGTCAACTAACAACTGTAAACGGATTCTCAAAGAGATACTTACATGAAACATTTTGGGAAAAAGCAGACAGAAATGGACTGCGGGTTCTAAATGTCGGAGCGCTAGCTATGCACGGGAAATTTGCAAAACACAAAAATGTGGACTGCCTAGCTCAAGGCTCACAGATGAGCCAAAGCAAATTTCTCATACTGATTCCGTCCAGCAATCTCCCAGATGAAACAGGAAATGTCCTATATAAGAGTACTGGAAATCAAAATACCATTCGATTGACTGACAAACTCGATCCGATTCGGGTGTACAAAAAGAACCTTGAGGCAACAACGCTCATCATTGATACAGACCTTTCTACAAAAAATGGAATTATTGGTGAGCTCACCAAGGGCAATTGGGTAGAAATAACTACCGGAAATAGGAACGGCTTAAGTGAATCACTCAGGCTCAAATGGACCGCGACGCATGGTGATTCGCTTGAATTATACGTAAGAGGTTCCTTTGTTAATCGTGGTTACCCTTCCGAGTTTCTTCGAAAGATTGATACAGTTGTAGGTCCCTCTAAGGGATGGCCAAATATTCCACTTTACTCCAACGGTCATATTTCTGAGTATGTTTTGATTGAAGAAATCAACGCTGAGTTAGACTATGTAATGGATGTTTTTTCTGTTTCAGCTAAAGACAAAAACTATGATCTAATCATGCTAGACTACCCCTTGATGGATCGATATGGTCATGCTTTTTTACAGTTGAAAAATTCCTTCTCGCAACATGAACAATACTACCAAGATGCTTTTGATCGGATGAATCGCGACTTTTCAGAGCTAAGTCAGTTTGCAGCGGAAAACAACTATGAACTAGTTATAGCTTCAAGTCATGGGTTCTCACCTATCCACACGTCTATCAATATGAACAAAGTATTAAGGGATAAAGGGATAGTCACTGATTCAAAAGACTGGCAAGCTCGTGCGATCCCAGGCAAGGTCTCTTCTCATATCTACATCAACCCAGAACTAGGTAACAGTGAGCAAAAAGCAGTCGAGCGTAAAATCATCTCCCTCTTAGATAAATTGACCCTCACTGAAAACGGAGAAATAGTAACAGACAAAATCTACAGAAAAGAAAATTTGGATGAGATCGGCCTCCTAAGTGAGCACGCTGGTGACATCTTCATTCTACTTAAACCAGGATACGTTTTCAGTTCGGACGAAACGCTCCCAATTCTAAGCGTCCCTGATTTCAAGGGAGATCATGGTTATTCTTTGGACCACGAGGATTCTTTCGGATTCATAATCTCGAATGAAGAATGTGATCCATGCTTAACCACTGACATAGCAGGCTTGATTGCTCAGAAGTTGAAGATAAATTAACTCCGCAATTTTCGGGTGTTTTCCGATTATTCACCTCTCTACTTTTACAAAATCATTAATATTAAAGTAGAGAAATGGAAACACAGAACACACTTAATTTTAAGCGCATTGCTGAGGCTATCGGGTATATACAGGACAATTTCAAGCAACAACCCAACCTTGACGATATAGCTGAGAAAGTGCATCTCAGCCCCTTCCATTTTCAGCGAATGTTCTCGGACTGGGCAGGAGTAAGTCCAAAAAAATTTCTTCAGTACATCAGTATTGAACATGCCAAAAAACTCTTGAAGGACGATCAGGCAACCCTCTTCGATGCGACGCACGAGACGGGACTTTCGGGAACTGGTCGTTTGCATGATTTATTTATGAGCATTGAAGGAATGAGCCCTGCTGAGTACAAAAACGGAGGAAAAAATCTATCCATCAATTACAGTTACGCTGAAAGTCCATTTGGTAACATATTGGTGGCATCAACCGAAAAAGGGATCTGTCATCTCATGTTTGCAGACAATGAGGAACAAGCCTTTGCAGTTTTATCATCACATTTTCCAAAAGCAGTCTTTCATCAAAAGTTGGATCTCATACAGCAGAATGCGCTTTTCATCTTTACCCACGATTGGAGAAAATTGAACGAAATCAAGTTGCATCTTAAAGGCACAGACTTTCAGTTGAAAGTATGGGAAACACTGATGAAAATTCCTGAGGGAAAGCTTGCTACCTACGGTCAGATCGCAAATAAAATAGATAACCCAAAAGCCTCCCGAGCTGTTGGCACTGCCATCGGTGATAATCCTGTTGCGTTCCTTATTCCATGCCACAGGGTAATTCAATCAACAGGTGCATTTGGACAATACCATTGGGGCAGCAATCGCAAGACCGCAATGATCGGTTGGGAAGTGGCTAACGGTCAGGAACGTTTCAATTAGGAAATGAAAAATACAATTGACAACCTTGACTGGGAGCAGCTAACGAATGCAATGCATGAGAATGGCTATACGCTTATACCAAACTTCATAAACAGTTCTCAATGTGATGATTTGAAAGCAATGTACGATGAGCCCGGTATGTATAGAAAAACTGTCACAATGGAGCGCCATCGGTTTGGTAAAGGTGAGTACAAATACTTCGACTATCCCTTGCCCGACCTACTCCAAACGATTCGAGAACATATGTATCCGCATTTGGCGACGATAGCAAACATGTGGATGAGCGTGCTAAAGACAGGAATAGCTTATCCGTCCTCTTTGCGAGAACTTCATGCCCAGTGTCAAGCGCAAGGCCAGGTAAAACCAACGGTCTTAATTCTAAAATACGAAAAGAGCGGCTTCAATACTTTACATCAGGATTTGTATGGCGAGGTCTACTTCCCAATTCAAATGGTCCTCTTTCTAAGTGATCCCAAAGGAGATTACGATGGCGGTGAGTTTGTCATGACCGAGCAAGTGCCTAGAGCGCAGTCTAAAGCCATCGTTCTTCGTCCATCAAAAGGGGATGCCCTTCTACTTTCTACTAATTTCAGGCCTATAAAAGGCTCAAAGGGATATTATCGAGCCAACATGCGACATGGAGTAAGTGAGGTAAAGAAAGGTCACAGGTCAACACTTGGAATTATTTTTCACGACGCTTTGTCCTAATGATTCAACAGCCAGACATCAATCAAAAGGAGGTAAGAGTAAGGATCAAAAATGGCTCGATTGTTTTGGCAGGAAATAGTAAATTGAAAATCTATGGACAATTAAGTTGTTCTTCCGGAAAACGAATGAAAGTAGAAAATCGAGTATTCTTCAGCAGTGAGACAGAAGCAAGGCAACGTGGATTTCGGCCTTGCGGTCATTGCATGCGGGGAGCTTATCTCAAATGGAAACATGGAACTGTTTGATAACTTCATAGACCCAACTAAAAACCTACTTCCGAGTGAAGGTGTCGTGCATTACTACAACAAGGTATTAAGCGCGGAAAAGGCAAATCACTTTTTTGATCAGCTTCTTTCAACGATCGAGTGGCGACAGGACGAGGCAGTCATTTTCGGCAAGCATATTTTCACGAAAAGAAAAGTTGCCTGGTATGGTGACAAGCCTTTTGACTACACCTATTCCAATACGACAAAAAAAGCCTTACCATGGACTTCCGAGCTGAAAGCCTTAAAAAAATTAGCCGAGGAAAAGACCAACGAAACATACAATTCGTGTTTGATGAATTTATACCACTCTGGCGAAGAAGGAATGGCCTGGCACAGCGACGGAGAGAAAGATTTGAAAAGAAATGGAGCGATCGCCTCGATCAGTCTTGGTGCGGAACGCAGATTTGGTTTTAAACACAAGCAAACAGGCGAAAAAGTGATGATGCTTCTGGAACACGGAAGTCTGATGGTAATGAAAGGAGAAACGCAAAGCCATTGGCTACACCGATTGCCACCCACAAAAAAAGTCAATGAGGCAAGGATCAATTTGACATTCAGGACAATTGAAAGTAACATTTAGTACCCAATAAATTAGAATCGACTAGTTTCCCAGGTCTTACCTGCTACTTAGCATGTCATGCCAGTGCTTGACACGGTATCTTCCTGTAAATCAAGTCAGGTATGAAATGAGTATGTTTATCTATACCACTCCTATAAATCCTCCCTTTACAATTGCTTCCTCCCTCCTTTCATTTTAAATTGATCCCATAACCTAAACCTCTAGTTATGAAGAAGATTTTATTCCTTGGGCTATCCGTCCTGCTATTAACGTCACTTTCTGCACAGCAAATCGAATCCGAAACCTTTCAGGATCTCGATTTCAGATTCATAGGTCCTGAAGGCAACCGGGCAATAGCTATCGCTGGCGAACCAGGAAATCCCATGGTCAGCTACATTGGAGCAGCTTCAGGTGGACTATGGAAAACGACTGATGGTGGTATTCGATGGAACCCAATCACCGATTCATTAAATGTTTCCTCAGTAGGTTCAGTAGCATTGGCACCATCCGATCCTAATCAAGTTTGGATGGGCACAGGCGAAACGTTTGTCATCCGTCCTGCGCACGCAATGGGTGATGGAATCTACAAGTCAACAGATGCCGGAAAAACCTGGGAAAGAAAGGGATTAGAAAAAACAGGAAGAATTGGAAAAGTGGTTATACACCCAACGAATCCAGACATTGTCTATGCTGCTGCCCTTGGTCACACGTACGGTCCGCAACAAGATAGAGGTGTTTACAGGACGAAAGACGGTGGAGACACTTGGGAGCGAGTTCACTTTGTAGATGAAGGAACAGGTGCCATTGACATTACCATTGACCCAAAAGATCCTAACAATTTGTACGCTGCAATGTGGTCAATCCACATCAACACTTGGGGACTGCGAAGTGGAGGGCCAGGTGGAGGCGTTTATCGATCAACAGATGGTGGCGACAGCTGGGAGCCAATGACCAAAAATGGTTTGCCAGGTGGAGAAAAAAGACCTGTCGGGAAAGTGGCGGTCGCACTTTCTCACAACAACCCAAGCACGATTTACGCCCTTTTTGAAATCAACAGTCCTGAACTGTGGCGTTCGGATGACAAAGGTGATTCATGGAGGTTAATGAGTCAGGATCACACGATGAATGAGCGCGCGCCCTACTACACTCGAATTGCAGTAGCACCGGACAACCCGGAAGAAGTTTACTTCATGAGCGTTCGATTCAGCAAATCCGAAGACGGTGGAAAAACACTAATGAAACGTCCACCAAGAGGTGGCGGTGACAATCACGACATGTGGATTGATCCTATGATGCCTGACCGCATCATGGTTGCTCATGATGGCTGTGCAAGCGTAAGTTTAAACAGAGGTAAATCATTCAGTCGAGTAGTCTTACCGATTGCTCAGATGTACCATGTTTCTGTTGATGACCAAGTACCCTACTACGTATATGGAAACCGTCAAGATGGCTGGTCGTACCGTGGGCCAAGCAACAGTTTACAAGGCTACATTCCTGTAGGACTATGGCATGGAGTGGGTGGTTGCGAAAGTGGGTTTGCAAAACCCGACCCAAATGATAACACCATTGTCTGGTCCGGCTGTTATGACGGAGGTCTAGAAAGATATGATTTGAAGACTGGGTATGCTCGTGAAGTTCGCGTCTGGCCTGAAGCGAGTTACGGATGGAAACCCGCAGATTTGAAATATCGATGGCACTGGAATTTCCCTTTGAGCTTTTCCACTTCAGTTAAACATCGAGTGTACGTTGGAAGTCAGTTTGTCCATCAATCAGATGACGGTGGTCAAAGCTGGCAGATCATCAGTCCTGACTTGACACTGAACCTGAAGGATCATCAGCAGAGCTCAGGAGGAGTTGCTATTGACAACCTTATGACCTTTGATGGAGCTACGCTTTTTGCCATTGAAGAATCTCCGATTGAAGATGGACTGATTTGGACCGGAAGCAATGATGGACAGGTTCAATTAACAAGAGATGCCGGAAAAACCTGGACAAACGTTACAGCCAACATTCCTGATCTTCCTAAGTGGGGAACAATCGCCAATATCTTTCCTTCCAAGTATCAAGAAGGAACAGCGTACATCACAGTCGACCTCCATCAAATGGGAGATTTCGGAACCTATGTATTTAAAACGAACGACTATGGATCCAGCTGGGTAAAAATCTCCGATGGAGTTCCTCAAAGCGTACACAGCTTTGCTCACGTCATCGTAGAAGATCCAAAGAAACAAGGCATGTTATATCTGGGCGTTGATAATGGTATTTACATCAGCCACAATGATGGCGCTGATTGGATGAGACTTAAGAATAACCTACCTCCTGCTCCTGTCTACTGGCTCACCATTCAGGAACGATTCGATGATTTGGTCGTTGGCACCTACGGGCGTGGCTACTACATCATGGATGATGTCTCCGCGCTTCGTCAATTTGACCCAGGTAAGAAAAACGACATCCAGGTATTTGATCTTCGATCCTCTTATCGCTTTAGCAATAAGGAGAGCATCAAAACTGACGGTGGAAGCTTTAACTCTGGTCGGAATCCAAGCTACGGGACTCCCATCAACTATTACCTTCCAGACACGCTTGCAAAAGAAGTAGTCATTGAAATTGTCAACGATGAAAATGAAATCATCCGCACATTGGAAGCATCCAACAATCAGGGTGTGAATCGCGTGATGTGGGATCTACGCTATGAGCCCACATTCAAACCTCGTTTACGCACACTGCCTCCTGGTCGGCCATGGGTACAGCTAAATGGCGAAGGTTGGAGACCGTTGGTCACGTGGGATCTGGATTTGTGGCGTGGACAGTTCGGGCCTAGAGTAGTCCCTGGAAAATACACCGCAAGAATCAAGGTCGATGACCAGACTTTTTCGAAAGAATTGACGGTATTAAAAGATCCAAACACAGGTGGAAGTATAGAGGACATCAGGGCGCAGGTTGCGCTTTCGTTGGAGTTGAGAGATGCAATGAATTTAGCTGTAAACATGATCAACAAAATTGAAATTATCCGAGCGGAACTGAATGAATTGACACCTTCTCTAGAGAAAAGAGCGGATGTAAAAGAGGCAGATCGACTCGCCAACGTCTCAACTTCCATAGTAGGTACACTGTATGATATTCATCTCACTGGAGCACGCGAGGACGCTTTTCGGTCGCCTATGAAGTTGTACGGTCGTCTGAGCGCACTTGCCAGCGATCTTAGTGCTAGCGGCATTGATTTCCGTCCTACCAACCAGCAGGGTGAAGTCGCACAAGTGCTTTCAAAACGATTGGTGAACTCTCAAGAATTATTCGAAAAACTAGTAGAAGAAGACATCAAGGCATTCAATGAAAAACTGAACAAACTTGATATGAAAATCGACTTGGAGAAGAAAACGGAAGGAAGTGAGTAAAATGCGAGCACTTTGGTTCCTGGCATTGTCGGTCGCATCGATGGCGCTACATGGTCAGGGGCTGGAAATCAAGGGAAGTGTATACGAGGACAAGAATGGCAATGGGACACAGGATCGAAATGAACCAGGCATCGCTGGAGTTGTAGTTTCTGATCAAGTCTCCACTACTTCCACGAATCAAAAAGGGGAATTCGCTATTGCCTCCCAGGAAGAGTTTCCATACGTGTTCATCTCCCAGCCAACAGGCTACGTTGGCACGTACTATTACAAAAAACAAGAAACAGTCAATTTCCCTCTGCATAAAACGTCCGAACAAGAACAGTTTACATTTATCCATGCTTCCGATACACACATAGATTCACTTAACCTCCCTCGGATGGCACGGTTTCGAGAAATGGCGGACTCGATCAAAGCAGATTTCATTGTTGTTTCTGGTGATTTAATTCGTGATGCGCTTAGAGTTACGGAAGACGTAGCTAGCAATTACTATGAAATGTATGTCAAGGAAATTTCGAAATTTAAGATGCCTGTTTACAGTGGTGTTGGCAATCATGAGATTTTTGGCATTGAAAGAGACAAGTCACTGGTCAGCTCGAAGCATCCCTTGTATGGGAAGAAGATGTATCGAAAGTATCTGGGGCCAAATTACTATTCCTTCAATTACGGTGGCTTTCACTTCGTGTCTATTGATGGAGTTGATTATCAAAACCTGTATTACTATGGTGGTGTTGACTCTGTTCAGCTAGAATGGCTCAAGAATGATTTATCGACAGTACCACGCGAGATGCCAATTATTACTTTCAATCACATTCCTTTTATGTCTCCGGGGTTTTCCTTTCAAAGTTTTGAGAGTCATATCTTCTATGGACCTACCCTACTCGAGCAGGAAGGAAATACGGAGCACCGTCACATCGTGTACAACTACGATAAGGTGAAAACAATTATCGGAGACCGCCCCTATCCTCTGGCTCTTGCAGGTCATTATCACGCGGCACAAGAAGGAGCATTCGAAGGATCAGGGACAACCTTCAGGCAGACGTCAGCCATTACTCGACCTGACACATTTAAATTCAATGGGTTCACGGTTCGATCTGGATTTACTGTTTACAGAGTTAAGGATGGTCAGGTAGTTTCAAGTCAGTTTGTTCGGTTGAATATGCCGGATTAGATTCTTTTCTGCATTTAATCACTACCCGTCACTTCGAGCGCAGCGAGAAGTCCTGACAAAAGGACTGAAATAAACAAGAGTTACGGGCAGCTTTTCAGATTGAACAGTCCGTGTATGGTTTGCACAATCCACAACTGCGTCATCCTGAATTCATTTCAGGATCTACCTCTCATGATTTCTTTGAAGATTCTGAAACAAGTTCAGAAAGACTCGGGAGTAAGGGTTAATTCTCACCCATCTGGCCCGGAAGTTTCTTCCGTGACCAACTACCTATTCAATAAACTTTCCTGAGGAATGAATACATCGTTATCATCACCGTCACTTCGAGCGCAGCGAGAAGTCCCAAACAATTGCGGTCTAGGGTGAGACTTTGCGGGATTTCCCTCCGATAAAAATTGGAATCGAAATGACTGGTTCCTGGAATCCACCTCACCACCTGAAGTCCTCCAGACCTCAGGAATCTATGTTCAGCAGATCACTCTTCGTCACAATTCTCTCAAAAAATGCAACCATTGAGCAACGGGTAGGTATTTTCAATACAAACCAAACCTTGGACCCATGCTCAACGACTTAAAATTCACCCTTCGACGCATTTTCAAGAACAAACTTGGAACCGTCATCAACACACTTGGACTCACGATTGGAATCTTCGTTTCATTGATTCTCCTCAATTACATTGTCCAGGAATCTACCTACGATCACCATCATGAAAAGGTGGGCAGAACATACAAGCTGATAAGCAACATCGCTTTTGGAAAG